>VBDR01000035.1 GCA_005882135.1 Chloroflexota bacterium | reverse complement strand
GCGCCTCTTCGGCGATAGCAACGAAAAGAAACCCATGCGCCTCGTCAGCACCAGGACGGTCGACGATCTCGCTCTTCTCATCTACGAGGTTGTTCGGCTTAGGTCATGAATTACTTCGACACATTGATAGAAGTCGCAGATGACTGTCCGACCAAGAAAGCCAAGGTGCCGCTGGCAACAGCTGGCAAGAAAACCAAGGCGGTGGTTGAGTACGAGATCCTCGTCAAGCATCCATATAGTCACACCGAAGAAGACATCGCTTTTGAGACATACGCCGTCCTACATGACATCCCCAAGGACATCTGGCCCAAGCAACGCAAGAAGTTCTTGAGCAAGGGCCATCCGCACCTGCGGGTGTCGCCGCTGACAAAGCGCTACGGCTGGGGCATTCACAACAACGCTGCAGGCAAAATCGCGCTGATCGCCGTTGAATCGTCGCGGTACAAGCAGCTACTGGCCGATCCGCACACGACGAAAGTCAAGGCGTTTCGCTCTACGCGCGCGTAGAGGTTGGTCGGGGACCCGGGATTTGAACCCGGGGCCTCACGGTCCCGAACTCTGCGACCTTTCGTCCAGAAAAGCTCGAAACGATCGGTTTCAGGTCGAGTTCTTCAACTCGGCCAGCCTCTCCGTCCAGATGTGAGCCGTTCTTCCGTCGGATTACTACATGAGGTGCTACAGGGCCATGCTTTGTGGGATCGGCGCGCAGCCGCCTGGGTAAGAGATCGACTGCCCCTCCGCGAGGCGCCCGACGGCCGGGGCCACGAGCCCAGGCGCGTCGGAGCGCTTTTGCAGCCTCTGGCTTCGCAGCTAGGCTCGCGTCGACGAGCCAACAAGCGACTCGGCCTCGGTCCGGTCGATGAGCCGGCCGTTCAGGCCGCCAAATGCATGGAGGTCACCGCCCACCTCGATGCGTAGGGAGGCATCTACGCCGCCCGCCCGCACCGCCTCGAAGCCGGCCACTCTGATAAGACGTTCTATCTCCGACTGCACCCCGTTGTCGTCGGTCGCGTAGAACAGCACCGCTGGATCCGGGGTTCGGTGTGCGGCCGACGCGAGAAGCGGCGCGGAAAGGGTGCCAAATGCTTTGGCATACAGGGCGCCTTCCGGTAGCAAGCGAGATACCACCTCGCCCGACGACTGGCCTTCCGGCAATGTGCGCGAGACGGAGCCATCGGCACCGACCGCGATCGGGTTGGACGTATCGATCACGAGCTTTCCGGTCAGAAGGTCCGCGATCTCGGGGACCACGATCCTGATCGCGTCGAGCCACAGGGCCAGGACCACGGTATTCGCCCGCTCGACCGCATCCCGGTTGCTGCGCGCCGCCTCCGCCGTGCTGCCGATCTCGGTCGCGAGCTTCTTCGCCGCGTCCGGGTCCCTGGCCGAAAGGACTACCGATTCGCCTCCTGCTGCGAGGTGGCGGGCAAGTGTTCCGCCAATGTTTCCGATGCCGATGATTGCAGTCGTCATGTCACTCCTCCATGAGAGGCAAGGCCTGCCTCAGAACCCGATGACCTCGTCGACCAGGACCACGGTGATGCAGCCTGGGTTGATCTCGCGGTTGATGACCAAGATTTCGTTGACCCGTTCGGCAGCATTCGCGGCCCGGCCGACAACAAAGCCATTCCCTTCCAGGGCCACGGCTGTCCGCTCCAGGTCGGCGGCGCTCTTCGCCCTGCCATACCGAAGCTTTAAGGCAGGGTCGATGGCTTCGGCGGTCAATTTTTCGATCATCACTGGTCCTCCTCAGACGTACCTGCAAAGCCAAATACTTCCGGCGGGGTAGTTTTATTGCAAGTGCAAGTACCTTCGGATCCGAGCTTACCGGCCTGGTTGACAAACTCGTGGCCGAGGTTCACCCGCGCTCGGTGGATCGCCGCCTGGCTCGCCCTTCTCCGGGCTCATGCCACCCTTGTCCGCAAGCTGGCGGTTGACCTCGTGGAGGTGACGGGTCTGACTCTGGGCGACTACGACATTCCGGCTCAGCTGGTTCAGGCCGGCGACGCGCTGCGAATGACGGAGCTAGCCGAAAGAGCGTACAGCTCGCGGTCGGGGATGACCGGGCCCGTCGACAGCCTCGTCGAGGCAGGTCTGGTCAGTCGAGCCGAAGCCGAGGCGGACGGCCGTGAGGTGGTGGTTGCGCTGACCGATCTGGGCGTATCGCGCCCCAAAGAGACGGCTCCGATCCACATTCGGCGGGTGGCGCAGCTCTTCGTCGGGCCATTGGACGGTCAAGAGCTGGCGGTCGTGGAGGGCGCCATGAAGAAGGTCACGAGGAATTGCACCTTTGGATAAACGACCACTTGGGGACAGAATGGCCGGCCTTCCTTAAGCGGAGTGTCCCGCGCGGAGCGTCGTAGTGCCGGATCGTCGATCCCAAGGGAGGGCGTGGCCAACTCCCGCATGATGCGGAACGAACCGGGCGTTCCATACTGGTGACGCAGGAGGTGAGCGATGACTACAGCAATACCGGCCGCTGAGCTCGACGCCCGCTTCAGCGATCCGAACGCATCGGCAACGCCTTGGGACCGCGTCGAGCACACCATCGATGGCGCCGAGTTGTTCTGGATCTCGACAGTTCGGTCCGACGGGCGGCCGCATGTCACGCCGTTGCCGGCCGTCTGGGTCGACGGTTCGCTCTACTTCTGCACCGGCGCCGAGGAACAGAAGTGCGTGAACCTCGCGAGAAACGCGAACTGCGTGCTCACGACCGGCAACAACGCGTGGAAGTCCGGGCTCGATGTCGTCGTCGAAGGCACCGCCGTGCGCGTCACTGACGAGAAGCTGCTGGTCCATCTGGCGGAATCGTGGCGGTCGAAGTATCACGGCGATTGGGACTTCGAGGTGCGGGATGGCATGTTCCGCCACGACGGCGGCGACGCGTTCGTCTTCGCGGTCGCCCCCACGAAGGTGCTGTCCTTCGCCAAGGGCGACTTCGCGCAGACCCGCTTCCGGTTCACCCGCTGACGGAGTGAGTTTCACAGTCCAGAGGCCTGGGCCTGCGCGGCTCGCACCCGGCATCACCCGCCGGCTGATCGCCCAGTTCGCCTCCGACTGATCGCCGAGTTCGCCGCAGGCTGACCGCAGACCGTGCGTGCTTGCTGCGCTGCTCCATCACGCGCTACGCGATCAACAGGGACTAAGGGAGCACAAGTAGGGATCGCAACCTACGCCCTGCGCTTTCAAGGCGGGTGCTCAGCTTTGCAGGACTCGACGAGATTCGAGTTTCAGAGCGGTGAGCTTCAGGGTCCTGACCCGTGCGCCGGCAGCACGCCGGCGTGGACAGCACCTTTGATTTTCAAACCCAGGTGCCTCACGGTCCTGCCCCGTGCGTCCGCCGGCTTGGGGCGCTGCCTATCCAACGATTCTCAGTCGCGTGATCTCACATTGCCTACGAAAGACGCCGTTACACCGCCCCGGTTTCGTTTGGTCTGCAGGAAGTTGTGATACGGCGGTGTGAAGCTGACTCCAACCACATCGGAAATCGCCGATTTCGAATACGAAAATGGTCGGGGGCCCGGGATTTTGAATCGCCCTGGGTTTCTTGGAGACTTCCCGGTTTGGTTTCACGCCACGGCTGACGCCGTGCGCTCCCGATAGTAAGTCGACTCGAACTCTGCTGGTGGCAGATCTCCGATGGAGCTGTGAAGGCGGCGCTGGTTGTACCACTCGATCCAGCGCGCCGTCGCCAGCTCGAGCTGCTCGAATGAGCGCCACGGTCCTTGCTTGCGAATCAGCTCAGTCTTGTAGAGGCCGATGACGGACTCGGCCAGCGCATTGTCATAAGAATCGCCGCGCGACCCGACCGAGCAGACCGCGCCGGCGTCGGCCAGGCGTTCGGTGTAGCGAATGGCGAGGTACTGGACCCCGCGGTCGGAATGATGGACCAGGCCCTTGAGGTCGGTAGTGCCTCTTGACCAGATCGCCATCTCCAAGGCGTCGAGCGCGAGCTCTGCTCGCAAAGTGGTCGAGACCTTCCAACCAACGATGTAGCGACTGAAGACGTCGGTGACGAAAGCCGTGTAGACGACGCCTGGCCAAGTGCTGACGTAGGTGAGGTCGGCAACCCAGAGCCGGTTGGGCGCCGTCGCGCTGAAGTCGCGGTCGACCAGGTCGGCCGGCCGTGAGGTAGCCGGGGTCGGAATCGTGGTACGCCAGGTCTTTCCCCCGCGCAGCTGTCGAGCCGATGGTGGCCGCGCCAGTGCCGCGTAATAAGTAGACGGGGCGACCTGCAGCGTCTCGCAGATCGGCTCGACCCCGAACCTGTCCCGGTGTTCGTTGATGAAGCTCACTACTTCGGCAGTCGAGGGTCGAGCTCCCTCGCGAAGAAAGCCGACGCCGCCTTGAGGATCTCGTTGGCTCGGCGGAGCTCGCGGACCTCCTTCTCCAACTCAGCGATTCGCTGCTGGTCCTTGGTCGTCACTCCAGGGCGCTGACCATTGTCGATCTCGGCTTGCTTGACCCAGTGACGCAGGGTCTCCGAGCCGAGTCCCAGCTGCACCGCGATTCGCGTCACCACACCGTGACGTTCGCCAGTCTCCTTCATGGTCTCCTGGACCATGCGGACCGCTCGCTCTCTCAGCTCAGCTGGATGTTGGTGTCCCGATCCATGCTTGGGCGTCTGCTGCTTCGATGCTGACATGGGCTACATCCTCCCAAAGAATGCAGCCTCCATCAAACCCAGGGCAGTTCAACCACTTTGGAAATCGTCGATTTCGAATACGAAATGGTCGGGGGCCCGGGATTTGAACCCGGGGCCTCACGGTCCCGAACCGTGCGCGCTGCCAAACTGCGCCAGCCCCCGATTGGAAGTGATTCTATCGGGGCACTCGTTGAGACGCTCATCGCGAGGAGGTGGAGGTCCGGTCGCCGAACGGACCTTCATCGGGATGTGTTCTACATCCGCGACGCTAGGGCTTCGATGAACTTGGCGAACCTAACGGGCGGTCAGGTTTGTTCATGGCGGCCCGTCGCGCCCGCAGTCGCTGCCTGACGAAGATGCTGCCGACCAGCCCAAGCACGATCGCGCCCCACACGAAATAGAGGAAGCTGTGCGCTCGCAGCAAGTCTGCGAGTCGCGGCCCGAAGTTGATGCCGATGATCAGCATCACGCCCGCCCAGATTGCCGTCGATACGGCAACGCTCGCCGCAAACACCCGGTAGCGAACATGGAAAATGCCGCTCGCGACCGTGATCGGAATCCGGAAGCCCGGGATATGGCGGCCAAAGATGATCGCCAGCACCCCGTAGCGCTGGAACCATTCCTCCGCCTTCTCCAGGCGCTCAGGGGTCAGGTGCACGTACTCGGCGAGCGAGCTGTCCACCAGGCGGCGCCCGAACCGCCTCGAGATCAGGAACAGGTTGGTGGCGCCCAGGACGACCGCCAGGATGAGGCCCAGCCACGCCGCAATCCAGGCCAGCGGGTTGTGTGGCACGTGCGTCGCCACGTACATCACGAACACGTCGCCGGGCGCCGGCAGCGGTACGCCGGACTCCTCGATGTAGAGGAGGGCGAATCCTGGCAAGAACGCGTTCTGGCGCATGAAGTCGCGCACGATGCGGCCACCCGCGTGTAGGAACTCCGGCAGATCGCCGTAGAGAAGGGCCAAAACGATGATCACCGCCAGCGCCAGGAGTGAGGCCGCGCCGACCTGCAGAGCTCGACCGCTTCGAAGCGAGTTCAATATCCGGCGCCGAAGCGGAACGTGGACGTCAGCGCTGCTCATACGGGTGACCCACTCTACGGAAACGAATTGTGACTACCGGACGGTCGGGTCGACCACGGTTTTGACTTCCACCAGGGTCGCCGTGGCGTCGGCAATCCGAGACTGGTCGTCGCGGTTCTCGACCAATGCCGTCACGTAAACGAGTGTGCGCCGGATGTTTTCCACCTTGCCCACGATCCGCACCCGCTCGCCCAATTTCAGCGGGCGCCGAAAGCTGACCTGAAGACGGCCCGTCACTCCGGGATGCCCGGCGTGCCAGGCCGCCCAGCCCACCGCCTCGTCCAGCATCAAAGCGACCATGCCGCCGTGCGCCATCCCGGCCCAGCTCTGGAACCGTTCCGGCACCTGGTACTCGGCCGTCGAGCCTTCCGGCCCAGGCTCGAATTTCAGCTGCAGACCCTCAGGGTTGAGCGGTCCACACCCGAAACAGTGGCCGTCGAAGTGGACCTCCACCGTCGATCAGCCCCGGCAGTTCCAGCTGCCCGTGATGTGCTCGGCTCCGCGTTTGCCTGACTTCGCGCTCGTCAGAAACGCGTCCATCGTCCCCGACTGCAAGCTGCGGTCGATGGTGAACGTCACCTTGTCGGCGTCGAGATGCATGGCCGGGTCGGCGTCCTGGTTCAACCACGCTGTGCCGTTGTCACTCGACTGCAGCGAGATCTTGACGTCCTTGTCGGAGTAGGTCCCTGGCCCGCGAAAGTTCTCGATCAGGATGTTGAGCTGCCACGCGCTTCCGCTCGAGTCGACGTTCGCGTAGAAGCTGTCCGACCAGATTTCGCCGTTACGGACTTTGGAACCCGAGCAGAAGGTCTGCTGCGCACCCTGATCGGCAACGATTCCGGTGATCTGGCCCGGAAGGTCGCCGGTAAGCGTAAGGCTCTGCTTCCAATTCCCCTGCGCGATGACAGGCGAGGGAGTCGGCGCCACCTTGACGTTTGTCTGGTTGCAGGCTGCTAGGACGAAGAGGGCGACGATGCCCACAAACCGGAGCATGTGGTCGAATGTTAGCCGTGGCAGCCGGTTCGGAGCATCTGACCCGAGCCATGCGATCTCTCGAGGCCGCTTTCCTGATCGGGGTTGAAGGCGTGACAGAGATCTGGCTGGTGAGACACGCGGACTGCTATCGCGACGTGGTCGTGGCCGAAGACCCGCCCCTCAGCGCGGTCGGACGCGACCAGGCGGAGCGCCTCGGCCAGCGCGTCCGGCGCATGAAGCCGGCCGCAGTGTATTCAAGCCCTTATCGCCGCGCGACCGAGACCGCGCACGCCATCACCGATCATGTCCGTGTCGATGAGCGCCTTGTCGAGATGGCCTTGGAGATCGATGAGGACGGCACGCTCGATTTCCAGGAAACGCCCGACTCCGCGGTGACCAGGATGCGTTCGGTGCTGGACGACGTCATCAGGGAGCATCACGGAGAGCGCGTCGTCATCGTGAGTCATGGCGGCGCGATCATCGCGTGCCTCACCGACGTCATGCACCTCGAGCCTGGGCGGCTGCGAATGCTCCCTTACTACACCAGCATCAGCACCGTGCGCGTGCTTGGGGATCGGCGGATGGTCGGCTCGCTCGGAGACGTCGCCCACCTCGAAGCCCCTCCGACCCAGCCCCTCCGGCGCCTTCGGCGCCACCTCTCCACACGTGGGAAGGACAAGGCCACCTCCCCATGAATGGCGAAGAGCAGATTCGGTCCGACCTCGAGAAGGCCCTGTCGCGACCCGTGAAATCCATCTTGCCGATACCCGAGGGACATTCGGGCTTCACGTATTTCGTGGATCGTGACTATGTCCTGCGCCTTCCGCCGCCCGGCGCGCGAATTGCAGGTCCGGCGGACGTCGCGCGGCAGGGCCGCATAATGTCGGCCCTGCGCAGCGCGGGCCTCCCCACTCCGGCGATCCCGCTGATGAGCTCAGAGCCCACCGTCGATGGGCGGCCGTTCATCCTCATGGAGCGAGTCGACGGCGCCCGCATCGAGGAGACAGCAGAGCGAGAAAAGCCTCTTGACATCGCGACCTCTGCGGTCAACGTGATGAAGCGGATGCAAGCGCTTCCTCTCGACAAGACCGGCATCGGCGACGAAGAACCGGTCGGCCTGAGGGCCGAGATGATGCGGTGGGCGATGCTCATGCAGCGCGCGCCTGAAGAGCTGACGACGCGCGCGGGGGAGCTTGGCGGCCGGCTGGCGGCGCAGATTCCGGTCGAGCGACCGCCCACGCTCGTCCACGGCGATTATCACTTCGGCAACATGCTGTTTCGCGGCGCAGATGTGGTCGCGGTGCTCGACTGGGAGATCGCGGAGCTCGGCCAGCCTTTGCTGGACATCGGGTGCCTGTGCTCGATGACGGTCCGCCGCCGCTTCGTGGACGCGCCCAGCCCGGGTGGCGCTGTCGCCATCGAGATGGATGAACTGTTCACTCTGTACGGAGTCGATGCGGACGAGATGCGCTGGTATGTGGCGTTGAGCCTTTACAAGTACGCCGCAATCCTCGGCTACAACCTGATGCTGCACCGCAAGGGCAGGCGGCCCGACCCGATGTATGAAGGCTTGACGGGTACCATCGTCGGCATGATCGAGGAGGGAATCACCCTGCTGTGACCTGGGACTTTTCGACCGAGCCTGAATTCGAGAAGAAGCTCGAATGGATGCGGCGCTTCATGCACGACGAGGTGTATCCGCTCGAGGTCCTCGATGTCGACGAGCGCGAGTTCATGCGCGCAATCCGGCCGCTGCAGGACGAGGTGAAGCGGCAAAAGCTCTGGGCGACACACCTGCCGCCCGAGCTGGGTGGCCAGGGTTACGGGCAGGTGAAGCTTGGCCTGATGCACGAGATCGAGGGCGCTTCGATCTGGGGGCCGATCGTGTTCGGCAACCAGGCGCCCGACTCGGGAAACTCGGAGATCCTCGCCCACTTCGGCACCGAGGAGCAGAAGAAGCGCTGGCTGCAGCCCCTGCTCGACGGCAAGATCCGCTCCGCGTTTTCGATGACGGAGCCGAACACCGCCGGATCCGACCCGACGCTGCTCTCGACGATCGCGGAGCTTGACGGTGACGAGTGGGTGATCAACGGCCACAAGTGGTTCACGTCCAACGGCATGATTGCGGACTTCCTGATCGCGATGGTCGTCACCGAGCCGAAGGCCGATGCGTATGAGCGCGCGTCGATGATCATCGTGCCGGCCGACACTCCTGGGCTGAAAAAAGTCCGCAACATCCCGACGCTCGCAGGAGAGCACGAGCGCTTTGGTTATGGCCACGCTGAAGTGCTGTACGAGAACGTTCGCGTCCCGCAGGAAAGCCTGCTCGGCGAGCGCGGCCAGGGATTTCTGATCGCGCAGGCCCGGCTGGGGCCCGGCCGCATTCACCACTGCATGCGATGGCTGGGACAGGCCCGGCGTGCCTTCGACATGCTGTGCGAGCGAGCGCTGCAGCGCGAAGCCTTCGGCAAGAAGCTGGCGAGCCACCAGACGGTGCAGAACTGGATCGCGGATTCGGCGGCCGAGATGCAGGCTGCGCGGTTGATGACGCTTCACGCCGCCTGGATCATCGACACCCAGGGCGCATCCGCCGCCCGCAAGGAGATCTCGCTGATCAAGTTCTATGGCGCCAAGGTGCTGCACGACGTGATCGACCGCGCGATCCAGATCCACGGCTCGCTCGGCTACTCGGCGGACCTACCGCTCGAGGAGATGTACCGCCACGCGCGCGCCGCGCGGATCTATGACGGACCGGACGAGGTCCACCGCGTGTCGGTGGCGCGGCAGATCCTGGCCGGCTATCGAGCCCCCGAAGGCGAGTGGCCGCGGGAACACGTACCGACGCGACGCGAGGCGTCGCGGCGCAAGTTCGCGGCTTTGCTGGAGGCAGCCACCACCGATGCCTAGCCGCCTGCCCGAGTACGCGGTCCGAAACCGCGACGTGTGGACGGTGTCGAACGCCAACTACACGGCGGCCAGCGCGGAGGCGACATGGGCGCAGCAAGAGATCACCTGGGGTAGGTGGCACACGCCGGAGTCGCATCTCAAGGTGCTGCCGCCCCTTCGCGGGCTCGAGGTCATCGAATTGGGCTGCGGCACCGCCTATTTCGGGGCGTGGCTGAAGAAGCACGGCGCGCGGCGCGTCCTCGGCGTCGATATCACTCCGGCGCAGCTCGACACCGCGCGCGAGATGAACGAGAAGTTCGGGCTCGGCCTCGAGTTCCTGAAGGCCAACGCGGAGGCCGTGCCCCTACCCGACGCGTCATTTGACATGGCCTTCTCTGAGTACGGTGCGTCGCTGTGGTGCGATCCGGACCGGTGGATCCCAGAAGCCGCGCGCCTGTTGCGGCCCGGCGGCGAGCTGGTCTTCATGCGGTCGACGGATCTCGAGATGGTGTGCTCGTCGGATACCGAGCGGATCGGCACCAAGCTCGTCCGGCCATTGAATGGGATGCATCGACTGGACTGGACCGACGACGAAGTTGGGGCGAGCACCGAGTTTCACGTCAGCCACTCGGAGCTGTTTCAGATCCTGCGCCGGGCTGGGTTCGACGTGCTCGACTTCCGCGAGCTGTACGCGCCCGAGGGCGCGGTCGACCATCCCTACTACCAGTACGTCTCCGCCGAGTGGGCCCGGCAATGGCCGTCGGAGGAGATCTGGCGGGCCAAGAAGAGCCGGCGACGCCCCCGTCCCGCGGCTACGCCGCGCAAAAGACGACCCCGGACTCAGTCGCAGGGCTAGCGCTACTCCACGCCCCCACCCGGCGGCTTCGCCGCCGACCTCCCCGGCAAGCGGGGAGGTGAACTTCACTAGTCCTAGCTCGGCACTGATTCGGCCAGGTGCAGCCGGTCCCAGTCGGAGTATTCGCCGTTGACGTGGATGATCCGTTTCAGGCCCGCCTGCTCGAGGAGGCTTGCGGCGATACCCGCCCGATAGCCTGAGGCGCAGTGCACCGCGACCGGCGCCTCGCGCGGGATCTCGTTGGCGCGGTACGGAACGTCGGGCACATACATGTGCACGGCGCCAGGCACGTGGCCTGCGACCCATTCGTGCTCGTCGCGCGCGTCGACGACCGTCATGGGCTCGGCGCTCAGCACCCACTGCGCCATGTCCTCGACCTGAACCGTCTCGAACGTCGAGACCTCGCGGCCGCTCGACCTCCACGCGTCGATGCCGCCGTCCAGGACGCCCGCGATCGTGTCGAAGCCGATGCGCAGCAGCTGGCGCTGGGCGTGGCGCAGCTCAACCTCGGTGCCTCCCACGAGGACGATCGGGCGGCCGCGCGCGATCAGCCAGCCGACCCACGCGCTGACCGGCCCGTCGATGCCGACGCAGTAGCTGCCAGCGATGTGCCCGCGGTCGTAGTCGGACCCGAACCGGACATCGACCACCGCCGCCCCTTCGTCCTTCAATCGCCCCACCTCCTCAGGGTTCAGCCTGCTCAGTGGCGGAAGGGTGATCCCGATCAGGGTCGGACCCCCACGATTCACGGCGGCCATGTCTCGGTAGTAAGTCGGATAGCGGTGCTGGTTCAAGATCCGCGCCAGAAAAGGCATGACCTCGGTGGTCTGAAAAAACGGGTTGGTCTGCCGCTCATGGCCGAGCGTCGTCTCGTGGCCGCTCCGCCCACCGGTACCGCAGAACGAACCGCCTCCGTGCGTCGGAAACACCCTGATCTCATCAGGCAGCCCGCGCAGCCGCACGTGCAGGGTGCTGAGCGCTTCGAGCGCCAGGTGCACGGCGAGATGCGGGCCGAGCAGGTCGGTGCGCGCGACCGCCCCGAGCATCACCGCACCACCTGAGAAAAGCGCCTTCGCTCGGCCGTCCTCGGTCAGCAAGTAAGCCCTGTGCTCCGGCGTGTGGCCTGGGGTGTGGATGGCCCGAATGCTCATCGCGCCGACGTTCAGGTCGGCGCCCGGCTCGAGCTCGTCAATGTTCGCGCCTGCCTCTGCGGCAAGCTCGCGGCGCCCGGAAACGTAGTCGTTGTGAAGGTGCGTGTCGAGTGCATGCGTGAGCTTGAGATTGAGGTCAGAGGCGAGCTTCAGATAGCGTTCGATGTCGCGTAGGGGATCGATGACCAGACCAACGCCCCTGTCGGTGTCGGCGACCAGAAAGCTGGTGTTGCCCAGCTCGCGGGCGGGGACCGCTTCGACCGTGTACACGTATCAGACCAAGAAAAAATTCCGCGGTAGCGGGCGCAGCAATCCGATAGCGCGAAGGTGATCCATTAACGGCTCTAGGTTTCCGGCGTGCGATATGGGAATGCACTGTGCCTGCGACCTGGTGATCAGTAGATAGGCGAAATCGCGGTCGATGTAGGCACCTATGTATGCAGTCCATTTCAACTGCTGAGTCCCGACGTCACCCTCGACATGAATGCCCTCATCGGTTCCTACGAAGTGAAAGCGACCGGTCTGCAACGCTCCTTTGTGTGGATAAAACAGCCTGTAGGCACCAAAGCCGGGACCACCGAGCAAACCGAAAGCGGCCATAAAGGACCCAAGCCACACAATCGCCATACCCGACCGCTGCCAACTGGCGACGATCAGCAGCAGCACCCCGAGCACGCCCATTAAGGTCAACCATCTGCCGGCGGTCCACCAGTAGAGCTGGTACGAGGGACCGCGGAAAGTGTTGGGCGTGACATCGACATATACGTCGAGATAGACGGCCACGGAAGGGTTACGGCAACGAGAGTGGAGCGGTTGTGAGCAGGACCCAGATCGTGAGCAGCGTCACCACCACCGCGCCGCCGTAGAACACGGCCTGCGCGGGGACAGTCCTCGCGACCGGCATGCCGAAGTCGACCAACAAGTAGCGAAGCCGGTGGGCGAAGTGAAAGAACGGCACCGCGATCAGCACGAGCAGGTAGAGCTTCACGATGGGATTGCCGAGCACCTGCACCCACGTGTCGTAGTGGCGGTCGACGACCCGTACGACGCCGAGCGGTCCGAGGATGCCCTGGATGAGGACGTGGACCGGAATCAGGAGCGCCGCGATGACCCCACCCTGTGAGAACAGGAACCACCAGTAGAGATGCATCAACGCGGGGCGCTGCCTGGCGCCGGTGCTCATCGTCCGAACCAGATGAGGACGAAGCCGATCACCACCGACGCCACCGCCCACAGGACGAACATCGCCAGCGAGATCAGGCCCGATGGGAGAGGCCGGTCGAAAAGCTTCACGCGAATGATCACGCCAGTGAGGCTGAGAAAAGTCACGCTGTGGTAGAGCGCGAACAACAGGACGATGACGCTGAAGACGACGAAGGCCGTCGAGCCGTGGGGCGAGTAACGTGCCGGCCCATCGCCCGCGCGCTTGATCTCGACCAGCAGCCACAGGAGCCACAGCGCGAGTGGCAGTGCGGTGAACTCGCGGACGACGTAAAGAAAGTAGTGACGTTTTCGCGTCCACCAGCCCGCCGGCATGCGCCAGAGGTACCCACGCCCCTCTCCCTGACCCTCTCCCCTCTGGGGAGAGGGGAGCGGTTCTGCCGTCACTCCCTATTTCCGTAGGGCAGGACGAAGCGCATCGTGGTGTCGAGCTTGGTCTGCTGGATCGCTTTCGCCGGATCGACGCCTTTCGGGCAGACGACCGAGCACTCGCCGACGAAGCTGCATTCCCACACGCCTTCGGAGTCGCCAATCACCGGCAGCCTTTGCTTCAGTCCCTGGTCCCGCGAGTCCAGGTTGTAGCGCCGCGCCAGAGCGATCGCCGCTGGTCCCAGGAACTCGTCGTTCAGTCCATAAACCGGGCACGCCGCATAGCACAGCATGCAGTTGATGCACTGGCTGAACTGCCTGAAGTCGTCGATCTGCTCGTTGGTCTGGCGGTGTTCGCCCGCACCGAGCGGGATCTCCTGTTTGCGGATGATCCAGGGCTTGATGGACTTCAGCTTGTGCATGAAGTCCTCCATGTCGATGACCAGGTCGCGGATGATCGGGAAGTTGTTGAGCGGCTCGACCACGATGGCTTGCGGCCAGTAATCGCGCAGGAACGCGTTGCACGTGAGCTTGGGCGTCCCGTTGACCATCATTCCGCAGCTGCCGCAAATCCCCATGCGGCAGGACCAGCGATAGCTCAAGCTGCCGTCGACGTCCGACTTGATGTAGTTGAGCGCGTCCAGCACCACCATGCTTTCGTCGTAGAAGGGGATTTCGTAGGACTGGAGGTGCGGCTTCTCGTCCTTCTCCGGGTCGTAGCGCGTGGCCTTGATCGTGATCCTCTTTTCCGGCATTTCAGTAAGTCCTGGCCTGTGGCTGGAAGTTGGTGATGCGCACGTCGCGGTACTCGAGCCGCGGCCGGGCGCCCTCGCGACGAAACGCGAGCGTGTGCTTCAGGTACTTCTTGTCATCGCGCTCCGGAAAATCCCGCCGGGCATGGGCGCCGCGCGATTCCTCTCTGGCCAGCGCCGAGACCGCCATCGTCTGCGCCAGCTCGAGCATGAAATCGAGCTCCATCGCCGCGGTCACCTCGGTGTTGAAGGTGCGGCTCGTGTCGTCGATCCTGATCCGCCCAAAACGTTCGCGCAGGCCGCCGAGCTGCTCGATCAGCTTCTCCATGGCCTCCTTGGTCCGGAAGACGCCCGCGCCCGTATCCATCTCCCGCTGCATCTCCTCGCGGATCGCGCCGATACGTTCGTCGCCGCCCTTCTTCTCGAGGAACTCGACTTCTACGCGCCGCGCTTCATCCCATAGCAGGGCGTCGACCGGGTTCGCGGTCACGGGTTTCGCCGAGCTCGCGTACTCGGCGGCGGCGCGTCCCGCCGCGGCGCCGAAGACGAGGCACTCGGACAAAGAGTTGGAACCCAGGCGGTTCGCCCCGTTGAGTCCGACGTTGGCGCACTCTCCAGCCGCATAGAGACCGGCCATCGGAGTCGCGCCCGAGATGTCCGCGTCGACGCCGCCCATCATGTAGTGCTGCACCGGCCGCACCGGGATGGGGTCGGTCACGATGTCGATGCCGACGAACTCGCGGCCCAGCTCACGCATGAAGGGCAGCTTGCGGTCGATCATCTCCTCGCCGAGGTGGCGAACGTCGAGGTGCAGGTATTTTCCGTGCGGCCCCTCGAAGCCGCGCCCCTCCTCGAACTCGGTCATCATCGCGCGCGAAATGATGTCGCGCGGACCGAGCTCCATCTTGTTCGGCACGTAGCGCTTCAGGAATCGCTCGCCCTGGTTGTTGAGCAGGTATCCGCCCTCACCTCGGACCGCCTCGGTGATCAGGATGCCGGTGAACGGCAGGCCGGTCGGATGGAACTGGACCATCTCCATGTCCTTCAAGCCGACGCCCGCCCGGTAGGCGAGCGCCATGCCGTCGCCCGTGCATATGTTGCCGTTGGTGGTGAAGGCGTAGATGCGCCCCAGGCCGCCGGTGGCGAGGATCACGGATTTGGCGGTGATGGCGTCGAACCGGCCACTGCGCATATCGAGGGCGACCACGCCCACGCAGCGGCTGTCCTCGACCAGCAGCTTGGTGACAAACGCTTCGTCATGGCGGGTGATCTGTGGGTACTTCAACGACGTCTGGAAGACCGCGTGCAGCATGTGAAAACCGGTCTTGTCCGCGGCGAAGCAGGTGCGCCAGGTGGTCATGCCTCCAAACGGCCGGGCCGAGATCTTGCCGTCAGGGTCCCGGCTCCATGGACAGCCCCAGTGCTCCATCTGGATGACCTCCACCGGCGCCTCGCGGACAAAGGCTTCGACCACGTCCTGGTCGGCCAGGTAGTCCGAGCCTTTGATGGTGTCGAACGCGTGGTTCTCGTACGAGTCTTCCGGGCGGAGGGCCGCCGCGGCTCCGCCCTCGGCGGAGACGGTGTGGCTGCGCATCGGGTAGACCTTCGAGACCATCCCAACCTTGACCCGGGGATTGGCTTCGACGGCAGCTATCGCTGCCCTGATGCCGGCGAGCCCTCCGCCGACGACCAGGACGTCATAGCTTTCGAAATCCACTTGCTAAATGATTCTATTGGGAGTCGTGAGCACGCCGTTCTGGGCCCCGCCGCCAGAGAAATATCCGGGCCGCCTGCCGGAGAAGGCCGACGTCCTGGTGATCGGGGGCGGTATCGCCGGTGTGAGCCTGCTGTGGCACCTCTCCGCTCGCCGGATCGATGCGGTGCTCGTTGAGCGACACCACCTCGCGTGGGGAGCGAGCGGGCGCAACGCGGGCTTCCTGCTCGCCGGTGTCGCATCGAGCTACGCGGAGGCGGTCCAGGCATACGGTCGCTCACGCGCTCGCGAAATCTGGGAGGTCACCAATGAGAACCACGACCGGATGATCGAGGCGGCGCGGGGCCAGGACGTTGGCCACCGGCGGTTGGGGACCGCGATCCTGCCCGTCGATGATTCAGAACGCGCGCTTTTGATCGAATCGGAGCACCTTCTTGTCGAGGACGGTTTCGAGGCGCGGTGGGATGGCACGCGCCTGGTCAATCCACGGGACGGCGAGGTCGACCCGTCGGCGATGGTCGCGGCGCTGGCGCGGCAGTTTAGGACGGGCGCGATTCGTGAGGGCGTGGACGTGACGTCGCTGACCGCTCGGCGCAGCGACGTGCTCGTCGTCGCCGGAGACGACCCATGCGAGGCGGGCATCGTCATCCTCGCCACCAACGCGTACACGCCGCAGCTGGTTCCGTCGGTGAAGATCCAGCCGACGCGCGCGCAGATGATCGCGACCGGGCCCGAGTCTTCGCGCATCACCGACATGCCGGTCTACTCGAATTTCGGCTATCGCTATTGGCGCCAGCTGCCGGCGGGTCAGGTGCTGGTCGGTGGGTGGCGCGATACGTCGCTCGAGACGGAAAAGACTTACGAGGACGAACCGACCTCGGAGATCCAGGAGCAGCTGGATCGCGCCGCCCGGGACCTCGGCGCCAAGGCGGAGGTGACGCATCGATGGGCGGGAACGATGGGGTTCACCGAGTCGGGGCTTCCGATGAAGGGTCCGCTGGAGGGGATGCCGAATGTGTACATCTGCGCTGGGTTCACGGGGCATGGAATGGGATTTGCCTTCATGACGGCGAAGCAGGTGGCGGAGTCGATCTAGTCCCCGCCCCTCACCCTGACCCTGCGGGCAGAGCCCGTTATGGACGCGCTATGCGCGCCTTCTGATTGCTCCCCTGAAGGGGAGAGGGGAGACTTCTTTCCAGAAACGTGAGCCAGTTGCCGCCCATGATCCCCTCGACCTGCGCCCGGTTGAAATGCAGCCGGAGCCGGGCAGGCAGCCCTTTCAGCCTGGCGAGGCTGTCGATCGGCGCGTGGCGCGCGTCGAAACCTCCATCGAGGTCTGTCCCTAGACCGACGTGCTCGGGGCCGCCGGCGGACCGCGCGTGGTGCACGACGTGGTTCACGACGTCGTTCAACGTCGCGTGGCCCGACGATCGCAGGTGCTGTCGGTAGAAGCTCACCCCGACCATGCCGCCTCGACGCGCGATCTCGGCCACGGTCTCGTCGGTCACCTGGCGGTCCCCCGGGACGATGGCGCGGGCGTTGCTGTGGGACGCCATGACGGGGCCGCGCCACATCCCGAACGCGTCCGCCACGGCCTGATCCGCCATGTGGCTCAGGTCGAGGATGACCTGCTTGCGCCGCATCGCCTTGAGCAGCTGCCGTCCCAGCTCCGTCAAGCCGCCCGGCGCACCCGTTCCGCCGCTGTAGCGGGTGGCGCCCCAGGCCGGGCCTATGATCCGCACCCCACGATCGGTCCAGGCGCCAAGCTGCGATGGGGTTTCGATCGGGTCGGCGCCCTCCATCAACAGCACCCCGGCGAGCCGGCCTTTCTTCCAGCCGCGGGCGTAAGCAGCAAGGGCCGCCCGGTCGCCGATGAGGTCGAGGCCGCAGGAGCGGTAGTAGTTGACCTGAGCCGTCGCCATCAGGTTGGCCTCGTGGGCGTTTTGGTAGACAAATCCGGTCCGCATCGACCGCCTGGCTCGGGCAGGCGCGGTGTAGAGGGTCGCGAAAACCAGACCGATCTCAGCGGCCACCAGGGACGGGCGGCTGACCAGGTAGCCCGACGCGGGCGGCTGCAGGAAGCCCCGGCCGGCTGAGATCGCGTTCCAGCCGATGTCGAGGTGGGCGTCGACGATCATGCGCCGCCGAGAATAACCTGCGGCGGAACGCTGTATCTGGTAATAATGAAGTCATTCAATATGAAGACAGAAGATTTGAAACACGCGGACGTCTCGAAGCTGGCCTTCGAGCTGGACCGGGACGACGACGGGCGCCTGTACATGAAGAGGTTCCGCGAGCTTTTCGCGCCTCTGAACATGGACATGAGCGGTATCGAAGCCCTTTCCGCGCTCCGATTCGCCGGCCGGTCGGTCCACCTGATGCAGGAACGGTGGGCTGAGCACCACGGACTGAGCGAGGGGCGGATCGGCGTCCTGTTCCGTCTCCAGCGGTGCGGCGACATGCCGCTGGGGGAGCTTGCGGATGACCTCGACTCGACCCCACGCAACATCACCGGGCTCGTCGACCACCTGGAGCGCGATGGACTGGTCGAGCGATTCCCTGACCCGACGGACCGGCGGTCGGTCCGGGCGCGGCTGACAGTGGAAGGCCGCAAGCAGATCGACGGTATTTGGAAGGAGGGTCTGGAGCACCAGTTCACGCTGGTCGAGGGATTGAGCAAGGAAGACCTGGCGCAGCTTCGACACCTGTGCCTTCAGCTGGTGGAGAACGCCAGGAAGGAGCTCGGAAAATGACTGAAGCGATAACTCACGGCCTCTCCAGGCAGAGGGTCATCCTGGCCACGGCCGGAACGATGCTCGCCCTGCTCCTGGCCGCCCTCGACCAGACGATCGTCGGCACGGCCATCCCGCGCATCGTCGCGGACCTCAACGGCCTCGACCGCCTGGCATGGGTGACCACCGCGTACCTCGTGACCTCGACCACCATGACGCCGATCGCCGGCAAGCTCGGCGACCTGTTCGGCCGCAAGCCGTTCCTGCTCGCCGGCATGATCGGATTCGTCACCGCGTCGGCGCTGTGCGGCCTGTCCCAGGACATGACCCAGCTGATCGTGTTTCGCGGGGTGCAGGGCGTCTTCGGCGGCGTCCTGTTCGCCACCGTCTTCACTGTCATCGGCGACCTATTCCCTCCCGACCAGCGCGGCCGGGCACAGGGCCTTTTCGGCGCCGTCTTCGGCCTGAGCTCGATCGTCGGGCCGACGACCGGGGGCTTCATCACCGACCACTGGAGCTGGAGATGGGTGTTCGAGGTGAACATCCCGGTCGGCATCATCGCGGTCATCGTCGTGCTCGCCGGCCTGCCATACGTGCGCTCCAAGGCCTCGTGGCGTGACATCGACTTCTGGGGCGCCCTCACGCTCGCGGCTGGCGTCGTGCCTTTGCTGATCGGCCTCACGATTACCCGCGACCACGCCTGGACCTCGCCGCAGGTGACCGGACTGCTTGCCCTCGCGGCGATCATGCTTGGCGCTTTCGTATTCGTCGAGTCGCGCGTCGAGCACCCCATCGTGCCGCTGCACCTGTTCAAGAACTCGACGTTCACCGTCAGCATGGTCGTCGGCTTCCTAACCGCGTTCGGAATGTTCGGCTCGATCCTGTTCACGCCACTCGTGTTCCAGGGCGTGCTGGGCATCAGCGCCACCAACTCTGGCGCTTTGATCACGCCGATGATGTTCGGCCTGCTCGGCGCGAGCACCGCGACCGGTTTTGTGATGCGGAGGATCACGAAGTACCGCTACCTCGGCACTTTGGGGGTGGCGGTGATGATCTTCGGCATGTGGCTGCTGTCCCAGGTCACGCCTGGGACGCCGGAGTGGCACGTCGTGGCGGACCTGATCGTGGTCGGCCTCGGCATCGGCACCACGTTCCCGCTGTACCTGACCGCCGTGCAGGTGGCCCTTCCGCGTCAGTTCATGGGCGTGGCCTCGAGCCAGATCCAGTTCTGGCGGAACCTGGGCGGCACGGTTGGGAGCGCGATCCTGGGCGCCGTCCTTGCCAACCGGCTGCCGGACTACCTGACTACCCGCACCGCAGCCCTGCATTTGCCCCCGCAGGTCATCTCCTCGCTGCCCAAGACCGGGAGCGCCAACGCCATCCTCGACCCAACGCTTCTGGCCAAGCTGCCGGCCGCCTTCGTCCACGCGATCCGGCTGGCGCTGTCAGACACCCTGCATGACATCTACATCTTCGCCGGCGTGATCCTGGTGATCGCCTTGGTCTCGACCGTCTTCCTCACGGAAGTGCCTTTGACCCGGACCGCCTCGGGCAGGGGATTCGACGCGCCGCCGGTCGAAGTCGAGGAGGAGGAGCGTGAGGTGGTCGCCCGGTAAAGGCATGTAAGGACATGCCTCCAAATGTTCGCCAACCGAGTTAGAATCGCCACCGCACGCTGGAGGGTGTCCGGCCGGCATCGTCCGGGCCTCAGCGCGAACTTCAAGGGGAGGCCAGGACGGTGAGCTTCGTGGATCGGACGTTGACGTGTCGCGACTGCGGGCGTGAGTTTCTCTTTACGGCGGGGGAGCAAGAGTTCTATCAGTCGAGGGGGCTTCAGAACGAGCCCCGTCGCTGCCCGGAGTGCCGGGCGGCAAGGCGCACGGCGGACGGCAACGGCGGTCGGGCCAGGGTCATGCACGACGTGATCTGCTCGAACTGCGGCAAGCCGACCCAGGTGCCTTTTGTGCCCACGGGGGCACGACCGGTGTACTGCCTGGACTGCTTCCAGACGGTAGGCCGCCGCTAAGAAGAAACTCCTCCCCACTTGTGGGGAGGTGGCGCCGAAGGCGTCGGAGGGGCTGGGCCGGACGGCCGTTAGGAGGGTGTTTCGTCCCCGCCCCATCCGCGGCCGCCCCTCCGGCGCTGCGCGCCACCTCCCCATAAATGGGGAGGACTGGTCTTCCCCGCAAGCGGGGAAGGCGGCTACGCGATCGCGATCGGGCGAACCGGTGAGCCGGTCGCGCCGCGCATCTTGAGCGGAAGGCACACGAACACGAACTCGTGAACTTTCGCTGCCGCCAGCTGCTCGAGGTTGAGGTTCTCGATGATCGGGATCCCGGCGCGGACGAGCAGCAACAGGTGGCCCGGCAGCGTCGCGTTCAGGTCGGGATCCCGTGGCCCGGACGTGACGTCGAAGGCCATGTTGTCGGCGCCGACCGCGCTGACCTTCTTCTCGATCAGCCATCGCGACCCAGCCGCGCTCACACCGGCCGCTTGCATGTACTGATCGGGATTCGACCACAGCGCGCCATATCCGGTGCGCACGAGCACGACGTCGCCGCTGCGGATCTCCACCTTGGCCCTGCTCGCGGCCTGCTCGAGGTCGGTCGGCGTGATCTCGTAGTCGGGTTCGAGCCTTTGGTCGCCGGCCACGTCGAGCAGCACGCCGCGGCGGGCGATCGGGTCGATCGTTTCAATCCCAAGCTGCTTGAATCCCGCCGACGTCTGCACACCGTCGTCGACGTGGATGCCGCCGTGGAGGGTCAGGTTTTCAGCCTGATGCGCGAGAGCGTCGATATGCGTGCCTGAATGCTCGGGCATGACCACGACGCCCGATGCGCTGGTGCGCGCCTCAGCCGCACCCCGCGCGTGATGGCGGTGCAGGAAGTAGTTGAACCCGGGCATGTGCGCGGGATGCGACGGTGCTCCCGCGTAGCGGAGCTGCTCGAGGTCGAAGATGCGGGCCGCCTCGAGCGACTCGAGCAGCGCTGCGATCAATCGCGGTAGCGGTAAACGATCCGGCCTCGCGTCAGGTCGTATGGCGAAAGCTCGACCCGGATGCGGTCGCCCGGTGTGATGCGGATGAAGTAGCGCCGCATCCGTCCCGCTGCGTACGCGATCAGCTTGTGGCCGCCCTCGACCTCGACTTCGAACATCGCGTTTGGCAAGGCTTGGGACACGACCGCGTCCATGACGACGGCCGGTTCCTTCTGGTCGCCGTCATCACGCTCAGGTTTGCGAGCCTTCTCCGGACGCCGCGGCGCCCGGCGACCCTTGTTTTTGCCCAAGACTCGTGAAGTCTACTGGCGTCGCGAGCCGGAGGCGAGGCGGGCCTCGATGGCGTCCGCAAGCTCGGCGGAAATTCTGTCCACCGCGGCCAACCTCCGGATCGCCTCGACCCAGCGCTGATCCTTGGCAGCCGCCTCCGAGATCAAGCGGCAGCCCTCTTCGAGCTGACCCATGTCGGCCATGCTGAGGCCGGCCCAGAAACGCAGCTCCACCAGCTCCGGCGCGACCGCCATCGCCTCCTGCCGTTTCTGCAACGCCGCCTGTTTATCGCCGCCGTCCTCGAGCCGATCGGCCACGGCGTCGGTTTCGTAGGCGCGCTTGAAGCGAAGAAGCCGGCGCAGCTCGGCGAGCGGATCGGGCGCATCCTCGACGCGTAGGTCGATGAGGCGGTCTTCCCACGAGTGCCCGGTGGGCTTGCCGGATACCACCAGCATCGCCGCCGATTGGCGGCCGCGGATGTCGCCGCCTTCCGCCTCGGCTGCGTCGAGGGCGGCGAGCAGGCGCTCGGCAAGCGGACCCTGGTCGGACACATAGGCTTCGTACATCGCGTCCCAGACGCTGTCTTTCTCCATCAGGTTGGCCTGGCAGCTCAGGCCGTCGCCCGTTCGGTGCCCCGCAGCGGGGATGCATCGCGCGCCAGTGTGCGCCGCAACATTGCCGGTGGCGTCGACGAGCGCGACCTGGCGCACCTCGGGCTGGGCGTCGCCCGCAAGCAGCGCCTTGAGCGCCTGCTGGGCGCTGTAACCCGCCCCCATGTAGTCGAGTCCGAGAGGCCCGAAGCTGACATTCACCGTCGACTGCGTGGCCACGGCGCCGACGCCCGCCAGCGCCCACGGCACCACCGGGCCGACCTGGAAATAGTGCGACTGCACGGCGACCCCGAGCTCGCCTGTCTCCCCATCCCGCGCGACGATCGAGTACGTCATTCAGTCGGCTTCGTAGCGGAACTCGCGCGGCTTGGAAGCTTGCCAGCGCTCGATCCAGGAGCCCTGGAACTCGAGCTGCCTGGGTTCCTTGCTCAGCGTCCGGACCGCGTTTTCGATCCTCGCGGTGAACTCGCGCGATCCCTCCGCCGGACCTGGCGTCATGGGCTTGCCGATCCGGACCCTGATCGGGCCTGGGAGCGGGATTTGCTGGTGACGCGGCATGATCTGGAACGCGCCCTGGATGTGCATCGGCACCACCGGCGTGCCCGTTTCCTTGGCAAGAAAGCCGATGCCCGGTTTGAACTCCTGGATCCGGCCGTCAGGAGAACGACTCCCCTCCGGAAAGAGAACCAGGTTCCAGCCGGATTTCAGGAGCTGGCTCGAGCTGTGCAGCTGCGCCTGCGCGCCGCCGGTGCGGGAGAACGGGAACGTGTTCAGGAACAGGCTGACGATGTTGCCGAGGATCGGCCGCTTGAACCAGTAGTCGGCGGCGGCGGCCACCACCGTGCGGTCGCGGGCGCTGTCGGTCAGCGCGTGGAGGATGAGCGATGTGTCCGCGTGACTCGAATGGTTGGCCGCGAAGATCACCGGTCGCTCCAGCTCGCGCACCCACTCCCGCCCCTCGACCTTGGGGTGAACCATCGCCTCGGTGAACGGGAGCAGAAGCACGCGCTGGATCAGGTAACGGATCGAGCGCACGGGCTCGACGCGCGCCCAGCCCAGGTCGCTCGCCTCCGCTGGCACGACCGCGCCCTGCTCCGGCCATGTGTGCGGTCGCGGCGTATCCCAGTGCCACGCGCGACGCACCCGCAGCACATCGTCGATGGCGCCGCCGACGACGCCGGTGATCCTGGAGAGAGGACCTTCCGAATACCAGGCCATCGAGCTAGTCACCAACCAGAGGGCGGAACACGGATGTCAGGCTTCGACGTCGGCGAGCATGATCGGCGGCGTCCGAAGGTGCGTCACGCTCGGGTAGCGGCCGACAGTCTGCTCAGCCATCTCGAAAGCGTCATCGAGCGTGGTCGCGCATTTGAACCCGAGGCGGTGCACAACGTCGCGGTCGGCGCCGACGAAGATGATGTCGCCCGCGTGCTCCATTGCGTGCGCGGCCCAGATCCAGGCGTAGTGCGGGTGGATGCCGTGATAGGCGTGTGACTTGCGGTATAGCTGGCGAAACCACGGGTCTTCCGCGAACCGAATCTCGTACTTCTTTTCGATCTCGATTGGATCTTTTGTGTCGGCCAACACCTCGTCGTAGTAGTCGATGTAGCTCGGGTGCTGCACCGCGTCGAACTCGTAGCGACACGGGTGCGTCAGGATCAGCACACCGCCTTTCCTCAGCACGGGCTTGTTGCGGTAGAAGTTGAAGAGATAGCCGAGCCCCATGCACACGACGAGGATCGGGTTCATGGGCGCGTTGATGTTGTAAGGGCCGAGGTAAGGGACTCCCAACGTGACGATGTCGGTCTGCCCTTCAACCGGCACGTTGATCTGCTTGCGCACCGCCTCGAGCGTCTTATCATGCACCGCGTCCACCTGCCCCGCGTGCACGGCGGTCATGCCATAGGGCGCGCGCATGGCGTGAAAGACGTTGCGCTTGAACGCCGGGGGCATGATGTCGGTCATCTGCTTGGTGGCCAGGAACATCGCCTGGTCCTGTGGCGTCCAGTCGGTCTCGCGCTTCTGCATGAAGTTGGCCACCGCCGGAAAGGCGTGGTTGTTGACGGTCGTCTCGATATGGAACACGCGGACGGTGTCCTCGATGAGCTGACCCTGGCGGATGCATGACTGATGCAGCGCAGAGTCCGGCGGATTCATGTACGACCGCGAGGCGAGAAGCGTCTTGGCGTTGTGATGGGCGCGGATGCTGCGGAACGACGCAAGCCCTGTCGACATCGACTTGTGGCCGCCGTCCATGGGGACAAGGGTCAGGTTCACGTAGATGACGAGGTCTGATTCCGCTGCGCGTCGGTTCAGCGTGACCTCCTCTCCCTGGGCGGTCTTTCCGACATAGACGTTGTTCTCCAAGTCTTCGCCATCGTGCTGGTAGAGACGGTCTGGATGGAACGTGGTGAAGATGCGCTCGCCGACGATGTGGCGTACCTCGTCTTCGGTCATGCGGCGGTGAAGGCCGAGCGCGGCGATGATGTGCAGGTCGTCGATGCCCGCCTCGGCGGCCATGTCGATCACCTCTTCCATCACGAGCTGGCGCACATCGGGCGCGGCCATTGGCGGAAGGGGCAAGGATAGATCGTCGAAGGCGATCGTCATCTTCATCCCGCGCCGGAGCAGCGACTTCAGGGGATCGTCCTCCAGCGGCTTGGCGAGCGCGCGCTTGATCGCGCGCTCCGGATGCGCGATTGGCTCCAGGGGATCGGGCGGATAGACGATGCGTGCCCCAAGCGGCATCTTCTCCAGCCGGATGCCCTCGCCGAAATGGAAGAGCACCGGCGGCGTGTTTCTATCGACTTCGATCACCGCACCCGGTCGAGGCATCAGGCCCTCAATCGTCGCAGATCAAACGCGACCTTCACGGCCCCAAGCCGTCCGGCGCTCATCGCGTACGCGATCGCGTCCCGGTACTCACCGAGCCCGAACAGCGGGCCGGTCAACTCGTCGAGGTGCATTTCCGGCGCGGCCTCGAGCGCAAGCTCGAACGTCTTTCGACCCTTTCGTTTCGGCTCCGTGCCGTACGCGTACGCACCAGTCACCGTTAGCTCGCGCTGCCAGATCGGCGCCCAGTCGACCTTCTGCTCCCCTGGCATCCCGACCACGACGACAGTCCCCCCCTCACGAGTGAACCGCACCGCATCGTTGAGGCTGTCGGCGCGGCCGACGCACTCGAACGTGACATCGGAGCCGCCCAGGAGCAGCGGACGGTTCATGCCTTCGAGCCTTCGAGCGGCGGTCGCAAATCGGACTCGCTGAAACACATCCGCCGGCGCGACGACCTGGTCCGCGCCCAGCTTGCGGGCGAGGTCGCGCTGGGTCGGATGTTTGGCAATCGCGATCAAGCGCTTGGGCGGGGTGAAGAGCTTGACCGCGGCGACGGTGAGGAGGCCGATCGTGCCCGCGCCCGCGACGACGACCATGTCGTCTTTGGTCGCTCCCCCGCGCAGCGCCGCGTGGACGCAGCACGCGAACGGCTCGATGAGCACGGCCGCCTCATCGGTCAACGAATCCGGCACCGGGTGGACCTGGCTCGGATGTGCGACCAGCGTCTCGCCCCAGCCCCCGCCGGTATCGGCGCAGTAACCGGTCTGGAGACCGACCTCGATCGGACCCTCCGTGACGTTGTAGCAGAGGCCGGGCCGCCCCTCCGCGCAGCGCGGACATGGCGGATCGACGCCACGGACGAGACATCCGAGCGCCGGCTCGATCACGACCCGTGCGCCGTCGTCGAGCACGCCCACGACCTCGTGGCCGGGGATGAACGGATAGCTGGTCAGCGGATCGAGATAGAGCGACACGTGGCCGCTGATCGCCGCCAGGTCCGAGCCGCAGATGCCGCTGAGGCTCGGCATCACCCGGACCCAATCCCGCGCGGGTAGCTGAGGCTCCGGCACGTCGCCCAGCTTCAGCATCGAAAGGGCGCTGGTGGCCACGTCGGCACGCCCGCCGGCGGCTTTCACGACGGCGAAGGCGGGGATCGACCTTGCGTACGTCAATGCCAGCACGCCACTCCCCTCCCGGCGGCTGCGCCGCCGACCTCCCCACAGGGTGGGGAGGTGAACTCTGCCAGCCTCACTCCCCTCCCGGCGGCTGCGCCGCCGACCTCCCCACAGAGTGGGGAGGTGAACTCTGCCAGCCTCACCGTCTTACTGCCTCCAGGTATTCGGGGGAGCGGGGGTCTGGCATCGGGAGGCGCCAGTTGCCCGGGGCCATGCGCCAGCGCTCGATGCGCCAGCCGCGCTGGCCCGCCATCTGCGACAACCTCGCGTCTGGATTCACGGCCACGGGCGTGCCGACGAGCTCGAGCATCGGCAGGTCGGACAGCGAGTCGGCGTAGGCGAAGCTCTCTGCAAGCGCGACCCCATTGCGCGACGCGTACTCCTCGAGCAGCGCCCCGCGCGCCTCGCCCGCGGGAGGCGGCGACTGCAGGTCGCCAGTCAGGCGCCCATCCCTGACGAGCAGATGCGCGCAGTCGACCTCCACGTCGAGGAGCTCGGCGAGCGGCTCGACCACCAGGTCGAGCGCTCCGGTCAGCAACAACACGCGGTGACCGGCACGCTTGTGCTCGCGGATGCGGCGCATGCCTTCGGGGTAGATGCGCCGCAGGGTCACCGCGTCCAGCGCCTCGCGCCCGAGCCCCCTCATGACCTCGGGATCGAGACCGTCGTACTCGCGATAGAAGCTCCGCTGGAACTCGGCCCGCGACCGCCGCTCGAGGTAAAGCCATCGCGGCCCCTTCCGCAGCATCCGGGCCATGAACGACGGCCACTCTTCGAGCGGTTGCGCGCGCAGCCGCATCCATAAGTAGTACTCGACGACATTGGTCTCGACGAGCGTGCCGTCGACATCGAATACAGCCAGCACGTCGCCGCGCCCAGAGCGGCGCTCGATGGCCGACCGCACGGAGCTCGACTCCGCCTTCGGAGCGGTGCTGCCGCTCGGTTGCTTGCCTCTACGTGCCGCCGTCTCTGCGCGGGACATGCGCACGACCGTCGGGAAGTGCACATTCTGGAAGTAATGCGACCAGTCATACAGCGCCGGATCGAATGGAAATTTCTTGCGCTCTGCCGCCGGCGTCTTCTCCCACAGCGACATCACGTTCCGCGTGTCGAAGATGCAATCGACCTCGGTATACACGCCGTAGAGCTGGATCAGGTTGAGCCCTCGATCCAGTCGGTCGCGTTCCGCCGACAGGTCGTCTGACAGCTGCGTGACGTTCGCGCCCAGGGGCAGGCGCTCGACCACCCACTGCGCCGCCTCCACCACTCGCAGCGCGGTCCGCGCGCGGGTCGCGATCTCCTGGCGGGTTGGAAAGGTCCATGAGGGCGTACCGATCGCCTGCCCGTACCGGTCGCGCAACGGATGCTCGGTGAAATACGTTCCCGCCTCGTCGGCGACCCGCCTCAAGCGAAGCGGATTGCGGCTGCCCGACGCGGCGTGATACACGCGCGGCCTTGCATCCGGCGGTGGATTCGCGGCCACGGCCAACACCGTGTTGACGACGAAGTCGGCTGGGATGATGTCGAGCAGCGCATCTGGCAGCCCCGAGAAATCCCGCAGGATGTTGCGACCAAAAGCGAGGATCAGCGGCTCGGCCATCCTGAATCCCTCGAGCCAGCCGCCGAACGGTTCGTCGAGCGCGCTCTCGATGATCGACGGCCGCACGATGGACAGCGGGATATCGCCGTGCAGCTCCACCACCGCCTGCTCGGCCATCGCCTTGGTGAATGAGTAGATGTCCGAGAAGCCCATCGCGTTGGCGTGCACGCGTCCGCGCTCGATCAGTCGTTCTTTGACCCACCGATCTCGCAGGCGCTCGGTCGTGCGCGCGACCGCGGGCGTGCCCGCCGGCCCCATACGCGAACGCGCCTCGCGGCGGAGGCGGGTCAAGATCTCGGGCCGCCTCGATTCTTCCTCGACGGGGCCACGGAGATTGGTGAGGACCTCGGCTTCATGGCGCCAGTTGAGGCCGGGGTCCAGCGGCGGCTCCTCGCGCACCAGGCCGCGCAGCATCCCGCCTACGTATGCGGTGGAGACGTGCACGAGATGTGGCCTGGCGCCGCTGGCCTTCAACGCCTCGACCAGGCGGGCTGCGCCCATCAGATTCGTCTGCGCGGACAGATCGGCCGGATTGTCGAACTCGACGGCCGCGGCCGAGTGGATGACGACGTCGCACGCGCGCAGCCGTTCGCGGCCCTGATCGGTCAGCCCGAGCCCGTCACGGCCGAGATCGATCTCGACCACATCGAGCTTCGCCCTGGCCAGTTTCGTGAAGCCCTCTTCGCCGAGGTCGCCCTTCAGCCGCTTGAAGGCCGGGCTCGAAAGCACCTCACGTTCCAAGCGTTCGGCGGCCGGCCTCCTGGCGCTGGAGCGGATCGCGAGGTTGATGCGCGCGATGTCGGGGATCGAGCGCAGGCACTTCTCGACGATCGACTTGCCGAGGAAGCCGGTGCTGCCAGTGACCAGGATGGTCTTGCCCCCGAGGGCATCGGCAATCACGACCGACTGATTCTAGGAGGGTCGCGTGGGAACCCTCGGGCCGGCGCTCCGGCGAGCTCTAGCTGGACACCGCCGCGCTATTGGTGCGTTGCGGAACCTCGACCACGTCGGATCCCCCGGCGTCGCTCCAGCCCAGATCAGACGTGGCGTTGGCCCAGAACCAGTAGGTCTGGCCGCGCTTGCCGTGGAAGGTCGACGAGCCGTTGCCCCGGGTCGTCGTCCACACGTTGCGCGTGCCGCCGCGGGTGACCACGTAGACCGTGAAATTCATCGCGCCCGGGCTTCCCCAGGACACGTCGATCAGCGTCGGGTCGGCGTCTTTGGCGTTCGCGCTCAGCGTCACGCTCGGCATCTGCACCGACGCGTGGCGCGGCGAGCCGCCCAGCCAGAGGTCGCCGAGGTCGCGCGAGTAGGGATCCGACCCCGGCCCGGACCAACCGTACGGGTCGACCGGCCCGCCGCCGTTGACGTGGTAGACGCCGAAATGCAGGTGAGGTCCGGTCGCCGTGCCGGTCATGCCAGAGATGCCGATGACCTCGCCGCGGGCCACGTACTGACCCTTGGAGACGTTGATCTTCGAGAGGTGGCCGTAGAAGGTCAGGAGGCCGTTGCCGTGGTCGATCTCGATCGTCTGCCCGCTCAGGCACGTATGGCAGCCGGGGACGAGCCAGTTCGCCAGCGTCACCCGGCCAGGCGCGGCAGCGGCCACCGGCTCGTAGTACAACCCGTAGTCGTAGCCGTCGTGCCCTGAGTAGTAGAGGTAATCGTGGCCGCCAGGTGTCTGCGCGTAACCGGCATCAAATGTCGGGTCAGGCCCGCCGATCCCCGCGGATGCCACCGCGCCGTCGTAGCGGCAGATGCGCCCGCTGACGTTGTAGTTGGGGCCGCAGTGGTCGAAGATCGACGTGATGTAGTGCCGGCCCATGAATGGAAGCGTCATGAACGCTCCCGCCGACGGCCCCTGCCCGATCTCGCCATTCCCGTCCTCGATCGGCCCATAGTTGATCTGGCTCGGGTACGACCATCGCGAGTACTTGATGGGCTGGTGGCCTGGAGGCAGCGCCGAGTGAGCCTGCGCGGGGAGCGCTGACAAAAGGAGACAGCCGAGGGTGAGAAACAGGAGGACAACCCGCATTGCCTTGGAACGAGGATGTTCACGGTAGGGTTGCGCTCCAAACGACATGGCCGAATTTTGGTTAAGTTTCGCAAATGACCTCGCCGGGGGCCACGAGCATCACGGTTTTGAGCCAGGGTAGGGCGGCCGTGTACGAGGAGCCGCTCGGGCCGGCCGGGGTTCGGGTTCGAACCCGGCCCCGCACGGAGCCTGTCTCCGGGGCGGTGGCGATTGCAATTCGAGCCGCTTCGATCAACCACCTGGACCTCTTCCTGGCGCATGGGGCGCAACGCGTGACCCCGCCGCGGGTGATCGCCGCCGATGGCGCCGGCGTGGTCCAGGCGTCCGGCGATCCGGCGTGGCGGCCAGGGGACGAGGTCGTGATCTACCCGGTCGTCTGCGACTGGACGTGCGAGTGGTGCCGCTCCGGCCAGAACGTCAGATGCCCGCACTTCGGGGTGATCGGCGAGCACTCGGACGGGACGGCCTGCGAGGTGTTGCATGTCGACGCCCGCAACGTGTATCGCAAGCCCAAGGCTCTTTCCTGGACCGAAGCCGGGGCGTTTCCCCTCACCTTCCTGACCGCCTGGCGGATGCTGACCACCCGCGCCCGCGTGCGCGCCGGCGAGAAGCTCCTCGTCGTTGGCGCGGGGGGCGGCGTCGCCGTCGCCGCGATCACGATCGCCAGGCATCTCGGGGCGCGGGTCTTCGTCACCAGCCGCAGCGGGGGCAAGCGCAAGCGGGCCCTCGAGCTGGGCGCCGAGGCGGCGTTCGAGTCCACTGAGTTCAGCCAAGACGTCCGCGATGCGACCGGCGGCGGCGCCGACGTGGTGGTCGAGCATGTCGGTCCCGCGACCCTCAACGAATCGATGCGCTCGGTGGTGATGGGCGGCCGCGTCGTGACATGCGGGTCCACGACAGGGGTCAAAGCCGAGATCACGATGCCGCGTCTCTTCTGGGGCCAGATGGACCTTCTCGGTTCGACCATGGGTAACAAGGACGAGTTCGAGGCGGTGCTCAAAGCCATGGACGAGGGAATGCGGCCTGTCGTCGACAGCGTTTACCCGCTGGCCGAGGTTGAGGGGGCGCTCACTCGGCTCGACGAGGCGGAACAGTTCGGCAAGGTCGTGCTTTCGATGGAGGGATGACGTTGCTTCGGGGCTTCAAGACCTTCCTCCTGCGCGGCAACGTGGTCGACCTTGCGATTGCAGTCGTGATCGGCGTCGCGTTCGCTGCGGTGGTGACCGCTTTCGTGAAAGACCTCGTCACCCCCCTCATCGCGGCGCTGGGCGGCAAGCCGGACTTCGCCAGCCTCTACTTCACCGTCAACAACAGCAAGTTCCTCTACGGCGATTTCATCAATGCGATCTTGTCGTTCCTCATCATCGCCGCGGTCATCTACTTCTTCGTCGTGACCCCCTACACCGCATGGCTGGCGCGGTCGCGGAAGGAGCCGCCGCCGGATCCGACCACCAAAAAGTGCACCGAGTGCCTGAGCGAGATCCCGAAAGACGCCAGGCGCTGCGCGTTCTGCACCTCACCGCAGCCGGTCTAGGGACTCGTTCGCGAAGTGTCCGGCTAAGGGAGAACCGCCCAGACCTTGGAGGCGGTCTCGTGGCTCAGCGTCACGTCCCTCTCCGCGACTCGAACGCGCAACGTTTTTCCGACCTCATCGGCTTCCACCACCGTCACCTCGCGGCCTGGCGTCAGGTCTCGCTGGTGGAGGTAGCCGAGGAGCAGCGGGGCCTCGCGCTCCGCAACCTCCGAGACGCGGGTCACGCTTGCGCGATCGCCGGTGCGCAGCGAGGAGAGCCTCACCTCGCGAGGCGAAGCCTCCGAGTGGCCGGGGATCGGGTTGCCGTGCGGACAGGTGGCGGGCCGGCCCAGGACCTCGTACAGCCGCTGCTCGACGACCTCCGAAACGGCGTGCTCCAGGCGCGCGGCCTCGGCGTCGGCGGTCACCCAGTCGAGACCGAGGCCGTCGGTCAGCCAGCGTTCCATGATTCGGTGGCGGCGCACGATCGACTCGGCCGACCGCATGCCCCTCGGGGTCAGCTCGATCTCCTTGCGCCCGTTCATGCGCACCAGGCCGTCACGCGTCATGCGGCGCAGCCCTACCGCCACCGTGGGTCGGCTGACCCCGAGCCAGTCCGCCAGCCTTGCACTGCGCAGCGGCTCCTTCTCCGCCCACATGTAATAGATCGCCTCGAGGTAGCGCGAGACCACCTCGGAAGGTTCCGCCGAGGCGTTGTTAGACTGATCTAATTGCATCTGTTGTGCGTACTAACCGCATAGGACAACTATGAGCCAAGCCGCCGCGGTCGGACTGGGCGCCATCGCAGGCGCGACCGTTTTTCTCGGCCTTCCGGTCGCGCGCATGCATGGCTTGCCGAAAGTGGTTCAGGGTTTTCTCAACGCGTTTGCGACCGGCATCCTCGTCTTCCTCCTGTGGGACATCCTCACCCACGCCGCGGGACCCGTGGAGGTCGCGATCACGCAGGGCCACCGAGGACCATTCGCCGCCATGGCAGTGATCTTCGCGGTCGGAATCGCTGTCGGACTGCTCGGGCTTGTCTACTTCAACCGCACAGTCTTCAGCCACCTGCGCCACGAACATGCGAATCCGAGCGCGCGCTCACTGTCCCTGGCGATCGCCACCGGACTTGGATTGCACAACCTCTCGGAGGGTCTTGCCATCGGCGAGTCCGCGCACGTGGGCGCGATCGCATTCACCGGCGTGCTGGCGGTCGGTTTCGCGCTGCACAACATCACCGAGGGATTCGGGATCGCGGCTCCGATGACGACTGATGCGCGCAAGCCGTCATGGGGTTTTCTCGGACTCGCCGGCTTGATCGGCGGCGGGCCGACCTTTCTCGGCACGTGGATAGGCTTCCTGGCCAGCTCGACCTACTTTTCGATTGCATTTCTCGCCGTCGCAGCCGGCGCCTTGCTCTACGTGCTGAACGAGCTGTTCAGCCTCGGCCGCAAGATCAGCACTCCCCCCACTTTTGCGTGGGGACTACTGCTCGGTTTTCTGACCGCCTTCGCGACCGATCTGTTTCTCACGGCCGTAAGCGGAGCCTAGCCGGCTCTTTTCAGCTGGCGACGAACTCGTATTCGTCACCGTCAGGATCCCAGTCTTCCCAGTCCGGATAGCGCCACCGGAAGAGGCGCTCCTGGACCTCGAATAGGCTGTCCAGAGTGTCCTGGACATGGCCGCAGTCGCGAAGAGGCTCGCGCACTTGACTCGGCATCGTGCCAATGACGGATCGGAGCTCAGCTCGAACCCGCTTCGGCACCGTTTTGACGCCGTCGCGGTTCATCTCCTCCAGGCGCCAAAGCACCCGGTCCGTGGCTTCGAGCATGCGCTGGAACGCGTAGCGGCGACGGTGCTCGCGCCGCAGGGCCGACTGTTGCTGTTCGATCCGGCTGCTCGTGTTGTCGATCATCGTCAGCTACCTTTTCTAGCTTACCGGCTGCGAGAAGCCGGTTGAAGGATCTCCTGGAACGGCTCGAACGGTTGTTCAGGCCCATCGACGCCTGGGGCGAGTTCAGGAAAGGCGCCAGGCGCGCCGCCGTGGTGTTCGTCCTCTATCGACAGGCCGGCCGCTGGATGGTGCCCTTCGTCCGCCGTCGCGCAGACCTCCGAGACCACCCCGGACAGGTGGCGCTGCCTGGCGGCGGCGTCCAGGCCGGCGAGTCCGCATGGGAGGCGGCGCAGCGCGAGGTCGCCGAGGAGATCGGTGTGCCGGTCGGCAGACTGGTGCCGCTCGGCGCGGGAGACCCCATCTACGCGGCGGTCACCAACTTTTCGGTGGTGCCCTTTGTCGCCTACCTGCCTGACCCCGTGGAGTCGTTCGTCCACGACCAGCACGAGCTCGAAGGAGTCCTCGCCATCCCGCTGGACCGTCTTCTCGATGACAGCGAGTGGCTGCAGTCGGACGAGCCGTGGCGGTTTCGTTACCTCGCGCACGAGGAGAGCGTGGTCTGGGGGCTGACGGAGCGGATCGTCTACGGGCTAGCGCCCAAGCTCAGGCAAGCACTCGGCGAAGATCAAAGCCCGGGTCCGCCAGCTGCTGCTCAGTGACGGTTTTGCGAGCGGCCATGACGCGCCGCGCACGCGCGACGTGGTGGTGATCGTTGATGCCGGCCACGGCGATGAGCTTGCTCGACTGCATGTAGAAGACCGTGAACGGCGGCTTGCCAAACTGGCCGCGCGTGATGGTTCGATCCCAGGGCAGACCAGCTCCGGCGTACTGCAAATTAAGGTCGTACTGGTCGGACCAGAACCAGGGCACCTCGTCGGGGGGCAGCTCAGTGTCGCCGGCGATCGCGACTCCGACCGCATAGCCCTGTCGTTGCGCGGTCTGAAAGTGCTCGACGCGGATGTGGGCATCGTAGAGCGGGCTGAAGAAGCGGGTGACGTCTCCTGCGGCAAACACGTCCGGCGCCGACGTGCCGCCGCGTTCGTCGACCACCACGCCGCGGTCCACCTCGAGCCCTGCGCGCTCGGCGAGCTCGGTGCGCGGCACAGAACCGACACCAACCAGGGTTGGGCGCTCGCTCCTCGGCGCCGAGGTGACGTTCAGCTGCAGCTCGACGCCGTGGCTGCGATGCACGTCCGCCAAATAGGCGCCGAGCTCGGGGCCGAGCACACGCAGCAGCGGCTGGGCGAGCGCCTCGTGCACATGGACCTCGCCACCCTTCTGCCTGGCCACCGCGGCGACCTCGCACCCGATGAAGCCGGCGCCGATGATGTCCAACCCGCCACCGCGATCGATCAGCATCCGCAGAGATTCAGCCTCCGGCAGCTCGCGCAGATAGATGGCGTCCGGAAGCTCAGGAAGCCGCCTGGCGTCGGAGCCGGTGGCGATGCACAATCGGTCCCACGCCACCGTATCCCCGTTCTCGATGACGACAGCCCGATGTTCGAGGCCAAGGTCCACGACCCGATGCCCAAGCATCAGATCGATTCCGAAATCGCGATACTGCGCTGCCGGTCTCAGCCCGATGCGGCTGCGCGGAACGGTGCCCATCAAGTAGCCCTTGGAGAGATGGGGACGCTCGTAGGGCAGCTCGCCTTCGGAACCGATCAGCGTGATCTGGCCGTCAAACCCCCCATCACGGAGCCCTCCCCACACCGCATCGCCGGCCGGTCCGGCGCCGACGATTACGGCCTTCGTTCTTTCACAGGGGTCCCCGCGAACTCACGGCGTCAGCCTCTGAGTTCGTGGGGTGCTCAAGCTCCCGCACTCGGCGAAGCGACCACAAGAGATAGCCACCGAGGACGGCAACCGCAAATGCGTAGGCGATGACAAGGTAGATCACGGCACCGCCTCCGGTCCGGCCTCTGCGCGATGGCCGGCAGCAACCGGCACAGGCTCCGCGATGCTCTGTTTTTCATCGATCAGCGTCTCGATCCGGTAGCGGATGGCGATCATCACCCCCGCGAGGACAAGGGTGCACGCGAGCGTGAACAGGAATGTGCCGAGCATCTGAACCGGCAGAGCGTCGTTGACGATGATCGGGCCGGGATGCTGCGTCCGCCACCAGGTGACGCTGAAATGGACGACGGGGACATCGATGAAACCGAAGATGCCGACGACTGCTGCCAGCCGCGCGGCCTGGCGGCCGGGCTCGGCCATGCGGCGCACGAGCAGATAGCCGGCGTAGACGATCCAGAGCACGAGCGTCGAGGTGAGACGGGCGTCCCACGTCCAGAACGTGTTCCAGATCGGCTTTGCCCACAGCATCCCCATGACGAGCGTGACCGTGGTGAACACGACCCCGACGAGCGCGCCCGCCCGCGCGAAACGATCGGCGACAGCGCTGTCGTTGCGCAGGTAGATGATCCCGCCCACCAGCACGACCGCAAAACATCCGTAAGCAGCGATCGCCGAGCTGACATGCAGGTAGAAGATGCGCTGCACCGGGCCCTGCAGAGCGTCGGTCGGCGCATAAACGAAGATCGCGCCCGCCGCGAGCAGCATCAACAAGACCGCCACGGCCGCCGCCCTCTCGAATCTATTCATCGAGCACGAATCGCGCGGCCAGCGAGGTGAGCACCACGAAAAGTATGTCGAAGTCGATCAGGAGGCCGATCGCCTGCTGGTAGCTGCCCGGCAATCCCATCGCCGACTGCACCGCCAGGCCGCCGGCGATGATGAACGGAATCCACAGGGGCAGCGTGAGCAGCGGCAGCAGGAGCTCACGCGCTCGAACGCGCGCAACGACGGCTGCAAACAGGCATCCGAGCGCGGCCATGCCAACGGTTGCCAGCAGCACCGCCGCCACGACGTCGCCAGACAAGGGCATGCCGAAGAACAGGCTCAGTGCGGGCAGGAGAACCATCTCGCAGACGACGAGCAGCGCCGCGGCCGCGAGCGCCTTGCCGGCGAAGATCGCGACTGGCGACGCCGGCGTCATGAGCATCGCCTCCAGCGACGCCTGCTCGCGTTCGGCGGCAAATGTGCGGCCGAATGCGACCAGCCCCGCGAAGACCAGGGCCAGCCACAGGATTCCTGGGGCAATCGTCGACGCGTTGCGGGAGTCGATCTGAAAACCGAAGTTGCCGATGAGCAGCGCGAGGATGATGAACTGGGCAAGGGCCGGCACCAGCTCGCGGGTTCGCCACTCCGACCTGAGGTCTTTGCGCGCGACCGCAAGCGCGACCCGGAGCTGGTTCACTGCACGACCCGAAGGTGTGTCGCCGTGCCCAGGGAGCGCCCGTGACGAAGCACGATGGTGCGGGGGCACAGCCTGTTGGCCAGCGCCTGATCGTGGGTCGCCAGCACCACGGTCGTGCCGTGCATGACGCCGCTCAGCAGATCGAACGCGCCGGCGCCAAGGCTGGCGTCGGGCTCGTCGAGGATCAGCAACCTGGGCTCGTGGAGGATGGCGCGGCCGATGGCCAGCCGCTGCTGCGTGCCCCGGGAAAGCTGGTCGGCACGGCGGTGCGCGACCGCTTTCAGTCCGACCGTCTCCAGCACGTCGGCCGCACGCGAGCGACTTACGCCCTGCAGGTCGCAGAAGAACTCCAGGTTCTCGGCCGCCGAGAGCGCGGGGTACAGGCCAGGCGCATGCGCGACGTAGCCGAGGTAATGCCGCAGCCGCCGCCGCTCCTGAAAGGCATCGAGGCCGGCGATCCGCAGCCGGCCGGCGGTTGGCCGCAGCGCCGTTGCCAGGACACGCAGAAGCGTGGTCTTGCCGGCGCCGTTTTCGCCGAGCACGGCCATGTGCTCGCCCGAGTCGAGCACGAGGTCCAAGCCCTCGAGCGCGACCTCGCTGCCGAACCGATGAGTCAGCCCGTCGGCAACGATGACGCTCAAAATTTCACCTCCTCCCCATTTATGGGGAGGTCCCCGGCGCAGCCGGGGGGAGGGGCTCGTCGGCAGGCGTCTTGAGCAGCGGCCAAAGCACAAACGGCCCGGCCAGGAACAGGAGCAGCGTCGCGACGATCAAGGCCATCGCTACGCGGGGAGCGTAACCGGGATGCGGCGCGTTGCCAACTCCGCGATCACGCCCCTGTCACCCACGTTGCCCAGCAGCACGCCGAGGATGATGACGGCGCCGCCGGCCCAGATCCAGGTCACCAGCGGGTTGACGAAGACCCTGAACGATGCCGAGCCGTCGTCACCTGTACCGGCCAGAACGACATAGACGTCGGCCATAGGCGTGGTCGAGATGGCGACGTGGGTGAGCGCCTGCCCGCCGAGGCCGGCGTAGGTGGCGCGCGAAGGCTCGAGCGTCTGCTCGCCAAAGCGCATGCCAGAGATGAACTCGATGTGGTCCGCAAGCTGACGCTGCTCCGAGCCTATGTAGGTCAGGGTGTAGCCCGCGACAGTCACCTGTTCTCCAGGCTTGAGCGTCACGTCCTTTTCCTGCTGCCAGAACTGGGAGGCCGCGATGCCGATCACGACGACGGCGAGCCCGAGGTGTGCGAGATAGGCGCCGTAGTGTCGTCGCCTGCGGAGGATGGACTGCGGCCTCTTGAGCGCGGCCCGGCCGTACTCGCTCAGGACGGTAGCTCCCGCGCCCGCAGCGAGCGGGATCGCCAGCAGGGCTGGGAGCGACCGCACGCCGGTGATGAGCAGCACAACCAAAACGACGGCGGCGGTCACGCCCGTCCAGCGCAAGGCCCGCATGGTCGTCCATCCGGCTCGGCGCCAGGGCAGCAACGGGCCGACCGCCAACAGGGCCAGGAGGGCAGCGAAGAGCGGCCCGGCGGCTCGTTCGTAGTAGGGAGCGCCGGCGACCCGCTGCGTGCCCAGCATTCCGGAGACCAGAGGCAGCACCGTGCCCCACAGGACCACGGCCACGACGCCCAGCAGCAGCAGGTTCTGGAGCAGGAAGGCGCCTTCTCGCGAAACGGCAGGCGCAGGGCTGGGGGCGGCGCCAAGGTTGGATCGGAACGTCAACAGCACCGCCGAGAACACCATGCAGATGAAGAGGAACGCGAGGAACCATGGGCCGATGGCGCTGATGGCGAATGTGTGCACGGACGGAACGACTCCGCTCCGGACGATGAAGGTGCCGAACACGACGAGCAGGAAGGCGACGATCACGAGGCCGAAGTTCCACAGCCGCAGGCGACCCCGCCTTGCCTGAACCTGCGACGAGTGTAGATACGCGGTGGTCGCGAGCCATGGCATCAGGGCGACGTTCTCGACCGGGTCCCAGCCCCAGTAGCCGCCCCATCCCAGCACGTGGTACGCCCACCACATCCCGAGCAGGAGGCCCGCGCTCTGCAGGCTCCACGCCAGCAGCGCAAACCTGCGCGTGTGCGTGATCCACGCCGCGTCCACCCGTCCCGCCAGGAGCGCGGCGCACGCAAAGCTGAATGGGATCGCAAACGAGGCAAACCCGGCGAGCACGACCGGCGGATGGATCAGCATTCCGCCGTCGCGCAGGATCGGATTCAGGCCCAGACCGTCCGGCGGCGTGACCGAGAGCAGGTCGAACGGACTCGCCACCACCCCGAGCACGAACAGGAAAAAGGTGAGGATCGTGGCCAGGATGCCCGCCGCGTAGGCGGCGACACGGCCGCTGAGCGAGGCGCTCGCAACCAGGGACGCGCTGCCGAGGAGGGCGAGAATCAGCGTCCAGTAGAGCAGCGAACCTTCCTGCCCTCCGTAGAACGCCGCGGCCACGAGGGCGGTCGGAGTCGAGAGGTCGGTGTGCTCGACGACGTAGGCGAGCGAGAAGTCGTGCGTCAGCAGCGCCACCTCCAGCACAACTGCGCCGAGTAAGGTCATCGCCGCCGCGGCGTAAAAGGCGCGGCGTCCGATCTGGATGAAGATCGCGCTCTCGCGCCGGCCGGCCCAGAACGAGAGCAGCGCCGAGAAGCCGCCCATGACGAGGGCCGCCAGCAGTGTTCCCGCGCCCAGGTAGCCGAGGATCATTGGGTGTAAGGCTGCGTCGAGAAGCGCGACGGGCACTTCGCGAGCAGCGTCCGGGCGCGGAATACGCCGTCGTCCCCGAGCGTGCCCTCGACCACCACCGTGATGCCAGGTTTGAAGATGTCGGGCAGCGTGCCCTTGTAGTCGACGGGCATTGACGCCGTGCCGTCATTCTCAGTGAATGTCACGTGGAGGCCGCCGTCGGTCCTTGTCACGTCGTCCTGGACCACGCCCGCCACGCGCACGTCTCCGGCCGGCGCGTTCGCGCGCAGCTCCGAGACCGTGAGGTAGTACTCGGTCGAGCCGCCGGACGCCGAGTAGATGAGGTAGCCGACGCACGCCGCGACCACGGCCGCGGGCAGACCCCACCTCAGGACCATCGTCATGGCTCGATCAGCGCGAGGTAGTGATCGAGCGTGCGCGAGTCCAGGGGCCCGGTGAAGGACGCGACCACGACGCCTTGCGGGTCGATGAAAAACGTCGCCGGCAGCCCCGCCACCCCGTACGACTGATACGACCCGGTGACGATTGGGCCCGCCGGATAGACATGAGGATGTCGCTGCTCGAATGCCTCGTAGGCGGATGCTGTGTCCCGGTTGTCGGCGCCGACCATGGCGACCTGCGGGTGAGCGCTTGCAGCTTCGCTCAGCAGGCCGCCTTCCTCGACGCAGGGCCCGCACCACGAAGCCCAGAAGTTGAGCACCACCGGCTTCCCCTGCAGCTCCCACACGCGCACCTGCGCGCCGGCCGGGGTCTCGATGGCAAGCCTGGGGGCGGTTTTGCCGAGGACCGGCGGGTTGGCCATCGCGGCGTGCTGCAAGCCCCACGCGAGAGACAGCAGAAGGATCGAGCCGAGAACGATAGCCCCGACCCCGATCGCCACTGAGCGGCGACTCATCGGGGTGAGTCTAGTTAACTCGAGAGCGCGTTCGCGGTCGCGATTCGGGCGTAGAGGCGACCACTCGGCTTCACCGTCCTGTCGAGCGTCTTCCGATCCACGGCGATGAGCCCGAAGTGAGCCGTGTAGCCCTTCGCCCACTCGAAGTTGTCCATGTTCGTCCAGTGAAAGTAGCCACGGACGTCGACGCCGTCCTCGATCGCCGAATGCACCTGGGCCAGGATCGCAGGCAGGTACGCCTCGCGCCGGCTGTCGTCGGCGGTGGCGATCCCGTTCTCTGTGATGTAGACCGGCTTGTGGTAGCGCCGCAGCTCGTTCAACACGCCTCGCATCCACCGAGGATCCGAGGCCCAGCCCATCTCAGTGACCTCTGCGCCAGGCGGATTGAAACGCCGGACGAACTGCTCCCGCGGCCGCCGCGGATCGAACGCGCACATCTGGCCCCAGTAGTGCGCGACGCCGATGTAATCGCAGGTCGCGTCGACGATCCTTCCCAGCTGCGCGGGCCCGACCGGCCAGCGGTCCGTGACCGCCTGCGCCGCCCTGGCCGCGAGGCGATCGGCCGGGTTGCGAGACGCGGGTATGAACAGAAACTTGTGGTGCGAGAGCCCGACCGGCGCGTCCGGCCAGCGGCGCTTGATGGCGGCGTAGGCCAGCTCATGAGCGCGGTGCAGGTTCCCCGTGACCCGGTACTGACCGGCCAGGTCACCGTGGCGCCCAGGGGGAAAGTCGCCCGTGATCCAACCGTTCGCGCCATAGATGCTGGGCTCGTTGATGGTGCACCACATGCCGACGAGGTCTCCGAGCTCGTCGATGACGCGATGCACGAAGGACATGAATGCGCGCGGTGCGTCCGGCGCCGTCCAGCCCCCCTTGCGCGCGAACCAAAGCGGACTTGTGAAGTGGTGCAGGGTGACCATCGAGGTGATCCGCTGCTCGCGCAGCTCGCCGAGCACGTCGCGATAGTGGCGGAGCTGACGCGAATCGAACTCTCCTTCTGAAGGCTCGATGCGCGACCACTCGATCGAGAGCCTGTGCGCGTTCTGGTTCAGCTCACGAAGCAGCGCGAAGTCTTCGCGGTACCGGTGATAGTGGTCGCAAGCGACCGCCGAGGTATCACCTCCGTCAATGCGCCCGGGTTGCTGCTCCCACTCCCACCAGTCGCAGTTTCGGTTGTCGCCCTCGACCTGGTGCGCCGCGCTGGACGTTCCCCAGAGAAACCCTTTCGGGAATCCGCGCGTCAATTAGGCGGCGGCGCTCGCCGGCTTCTGCACCTGCGGCGGCGGAATGTATTTCCACGCCTTCGGCGTCTGACCGTCCATCTCGAGCTCCAGCATTCCCGCCTTGCCAATTCCGCTGCGGTGCATCTCGCGCTCGTTTTGCGGCCGTCCATCGAGCAGGATCCATGCGGAGTTCAGGGGATCGGCGTGGCTGATGATCGCGATCGTCTCGTCCGGATGCTCGCGGGCGAGGCGGCGGACGACCCGCAGCACGCGCTCGCCCATGGCCTCGATCGTCTCATCGCCAGGCAGAAGTCCGCGCTTTGCCTTGTGCACGACCCAGAGGGGACGCCGGACCGGGATCTGCCAGTACGGAATCCCTTGCAGATAGCGCGAGAACTCCGCCTCGCGGAGTTCGGCGTCGGTCTCGAACGCGGGACGGGGGGTCAATTTCTCGGCGATGATCTCCGCCGTCTCAGCTGCTCGATCGAGCGGGCTGTGGACGATGCGGCTGATCCCTGCCGGTCGCAGCGCTTCCCCAACCGCGGCCGCCTGCGCCCGGCCGAGGGCGCTGAGGGGGAAACCGTTCAAGTGGCCGTAAAGCACCCGGTGCGGGTTTTCGACCTCCGCATGCCGGATGAGGAAAAAGCGCGTCAGGGTCGGTAGGCGCCGACGGTGGTGCGGTTAGTCCCCGCTGAGCGGCCGTAGTCGAGCGCTTCGTAGGCCTGACGCAGCAGGTTGCCGGTGTACTCGCGCCGGTTCATCATGCCGGCCTCGTCCATCGGGCGGTAACCGGCGTCGATGGTCGCCGCGCCGCAGCTCACTGTGATCCGCCTCCAGGCGCCCGTGGTTCCGAAGTCATGGGAGGCGATCGAGCGCCGGATCTTGTCTGCCGCCAGCGCCGCCCCCTGCTCGTCGGTTTCGGGCAGAACGATCGCAAAGTGCGGCGGCCCGTCTGCGTCCAGGAATCCAACCGTGTCGGTGTCGCGGATCGCCTGGCCGAGCCGCTCCGCCAGCTCGCGCAACAGGCCCTCGATCTGGACCGCCTCGAGCTCCTTATGGATGTGCTCGGCGTGGTCCAGCTCGACCGTCAGCACAGACAGCGGCCGGTGGTAGCGGACGGCGCGATTGGCCTCCTGGCCGACCAGGGCGTTGACGAACTTCGAGTTCCAGATCCCGGTCACCGGGTCGACCACCCCGAAAAGGGGGCTCGAGGTCCGGTCGGTCTGGCTGTGGCCGCAGCTCGGGCAGTACTGGGAGGTCTCCGGCACCTCGGAGCTGCAATACCAGCAGGTCGCCATGGGCGGCAATTGTAGTGATCTGTCCTCCGGCCCCTACCTGTTCCCAGTTCAGAATTCAGGAGATGGCGGACCAGGGCGAGCTTTTCCCGATCCCGGCCGGCTCGGAGCCCGCAGCCCCGCTGGCGACCCGCATGCGCCCCAGGACCTTCGACCAGCTCGTGGGCCAGCGCCAGGTGGTGGACGTGCTCCGCCAGCTCACCCGCTCCGGCCACCTGCCGAGCATCGTCCTGTGGGGCCCGCCCGGGAGCGGCAAAACGACTCTCGCCCGTCTGCTCGCGACCGAGACCAACGCCCGCATGGTCTCGATGTCAGCCGTGACCGCGGGCGTGGCCGACCTGCGCAAGGTGGTCGCCGAGGCCAGGGTGCACAGGCGAGCCGGGCTGCGAACGGTGCTTTTCATCGACGAGATCCACCGTTTCAACAAGGCGCAGCAGGACGCCATCCTGCCGCATGTCGAAGACGGCACGGTGACCTTGATCGGGGCCACGACCGAGAACCCGTCGTTCGAAGTCATCTCTCCCCTGCTCTCGCGCAGCCGCGTCTTCCGTCTCGAACAGCTGGACCGCGAGGAGCTGAAGCAGGTGGTCGAGCGCGGCCTGCAAGAGCTCCACGCGACGATTGATGGCGACGCCATGGATGCGCTGCTCGAGGTGGCGCGCGGCGACGCCCGCGTGGCCCTCAACGGTCTGGAAGCGGCGGCGGCGCTGGCCGGCGAGGCGGCGATCGGGCTCGAGCAGGTGGAGGGCGCGCTGCAGCAGCGCCACCTGCTTTACGACCGCGCCGGCGACCAGCACTACGACATCGTCTCCGCTCTCATCAAGAGCGTTCGGGGCAGCGATCCGGACGCGGCCGTCTACTGGATGGCCCGCATGCTGGAGGCCGGCGAGGACGTGATGTTCGTCGCGCGCCGGCTGGTCATCCTGGCCGCCGAAGACGTCGGCCTCGCCGACCCGCAGGCCCTGCCCGTCGCTGTCGCGGCGCAGCAGGCGGCGCACTTCGTCGGCATGCCCGAGGCGGTGCTGCCTCTGACGGAAGCGGCGCTGTATCTGGCGCTGGCTCCGAAGTCGAACTCCGCGCTGACTTCGTACGGCGCCGCGCGCGAGCTGATCCAGGAAACCGGCAACGAGTCGGTGCCGATGCACCTGCGCAACGCACCGACCGGCTTGATGAAGTCGATGGGCTATGGCCGCGGCTACAAGTACGCGCACGATTTCGAGGAGGGCATCGCCGACCAGGTCCACATGCCGGAGAAGCTGAAGGGCCGCAAGGTCTACGCACCCAATCCCCGCGACCGCAAGCCGGGAAAATAGACTCGTCCGTGGCTGACGCGCTTCTCATCTTCAAACCTGACTCCGCCTACCGGCTCGCCGCGCGGGCCGGGATCTGGGGCTGGCTGGTCACCGAGCGCGACTGGAAGGTGGAATCGCTCGAGTGGTTTCAACCGCCTGCATCCTTGATCGAAAGTCACTACGACTTCCTGCAGGGCCGGCCGTTCTTTCCGTGGCTCGTCGACTTCATGACCGCGCTTCCGGTGCTGGTCGGCCGCGTCACCGCATCCGCGGAATCACTCATGCAGATGCGTTACGACCTGGGTGAAACACAAATCGCCAAGTCGAGGCCGGGGTCGCTTCGCGAACGCTACGGGATCTTCGGCGGCCTCAACTGTCTCCACCTTTCGGACGCTGCCGAGACCGGCGCGTCGGAGGTCAAGCGATGGTCAGGGTTCGTGCAGCTCGACGAGGTGAAGGTCCGCCTCGAAGACTCCTCCGACAAGCCCGACCACACGTATCACCTGCGTTCGCTGGCGACCCAGGTCGCGGGCGGCATCCATGTCGATCTGGCCTCGCAGGTGATCGGGGAGCTGCTGGCCGAGGAATCCGGCGTCGAGGGCGGCGAGCTGGATGCGCTGCGGCGGATTACGCTGGGGGCGCTGGCGTAGATTCGCGCGCGGGCGATTTGTGGACCGTCACCGGCTTGGTGAACAGCTCCGAGTTTGGGACCACGATCAGGTCCCCCTCGTCGCTCTTGAGCAGCGTCACCCGAAGCCGCACCTCGGTCACCGTGCCCGCGTTGCCGTTGAACGTGATGCGGTCACCGACCCGGATGTGGCGCTCGAGCAGGACGTAGTAACCGGACACGTAGTCCTGCAGCAGCTCCTGCACGCCGAGCGCGGCCACCACGGTGGCCAGGAGCAGGCCGAAGAGAGTGACGTTCGCGCTCTGGACGGCAAAACCCAAAGCGGCGAAGAGGCCGAGCACGATGACGGCGGCCGTCACGGCGCGGCGACCAAGCACGATCATGTCGCCCCGGACCTGCCGCTTCCTCAGCTGGTCGCCGGCGAATCGGGCGACGAGACGGGAGGCGACTATGAACGCAAGGAAGACGACAAGGCCGGCGGCGATGAAACCGAAATCGTGGACCGGCCCGCTGGTAGGAAGCTCGAAGCCGCCTCGCGAGGCGGCCGGGATCATTCCTCGGTCTCGGCTTCCTCGGCGGCGGGAGCCTCGCCCTCGGCAGCGACTTCGCCCTCGGCCGGCACCGCGGCCTCCGCGGCCGGCAGCTCCTCTTCGACCTTGAGCTCGCGCTTGTGCACGATCTTGACGATCAGCTCTTCGGGATCGTCGAGCACCGTCACGCCACCGGGAACCTTGAGGTCGGACACGCGAAGCTCGGCTTCGATCTCCTCCAGCGGAGTGATGTCGACCTGGAACGCCTCCGGGATATCGGAGGGCAAGCATTCGACCCGGACCGAGTGCATGGGCTGAAGGATGTCGGCGTCGCCCTGCTTCACCGGCCCTGATTCACCCACCAGGTGGATTGGGACGTCGACCTCGATCTTCTCCTGCAGGTTGACCTGGTAGAAGTCGACGTGGATCGGGCCGAGGCGGCGGGGGTGGGTCTGGATCTCACGCACCAACACCTTCTCCGTCCTGTCGCCGTCCAGCACCAGGTCGACCAGGTGCGTGCGGCCCGACTTGACGAACACCTTCTGGAACTCGAGCCGGTCGAGGGTGATCGGCGTCGCCTCCGTGTTGTGCCCGTAGACGATTGCGGGCAGCTTGCCCTCCCGCAACATGCGGCGCGAGCGCTTGCCGAGCGGCTGGCGGGGCGAGGCTTTGAGTTGCATGGCTGTGCCTCTGGTTGGAGAGGCCTGCATATGATACGCCAAGCCGTGCGTAACCCACCGCCGCCCCCCGCTCCAGGAGGTCAGCCTTTGCCGCCCAGCGTCGGTGCGATGGCGGTGCGCTCAGACCTCGCCAGCCCGGGGTTGAGAATCGTCGGCGGGCTCATCGACACGGTCATCCTGCTGGTCCTCTTCGGTGTGGTCTCCGCCCTGCTCCGAGGCAACGTTGGCGGGGCCGGGATCTTCACCGGCCTGGCCGCGCTCGGTTACTTCGGATATTTCTGGAGCTCGAGCGGCCAGACGGTCGGCATGATGGTCTTCGGCTTTCGGGTCCGCGACCGCACGACAGGCGGCTTCCCGAGCCTGGGGATGGCGATGCTTCGCGGGTTTGTCTGGTGGTTGGAGCTTCTGTTCACCTTCTGCCTGATCGGGGCGCTGGGCTGGTTGTGGATGCTGTGGGATTCGCAGCACCAGGCCATCCACGACAAGCTCGCCGGGACGATCGTCACCACCAGCTGAAGCGCGTCTACTTTTGCGTTGACTCCGGAAAACGCATGCGCAGCCAGTCGACGATCTCCTGCAGCGGCGTGCCCGGTGTGAAGATCTCGGCCACCCCGCGCTTTTTCAGAGTTGCGATGTCGTCGTCCGGGATGATGCCGCCGCCGAACACCACGATGTCGGTCGCCTGGCGGCGCTTCAGCTCTTCCACCACCGCGGGAAAGAGCGTCATATGCGCCCCGGAGTGGATGGACAGGCCGATCACCTGGGCGTCTTCCTGCAGCGCCGCGTCGACCACCATCTCGGGGGTCTGACGCAGTCCCGTGTAGATCACCTCATAGCCGGCGTCGCGCAGGGCACGAGCCACGACCTTGACGCCGCGGTCGTGACCGTCGAGGCCGACCTTGGCCACCACGATGCGCACCGGGCGGACGGCCGTCGCGCTCATACGACGGCGGTCTCGGTATAGGTGCCGAACACCTCGATCAACGCGTGCATGATCTCGCCCTCGGTTGCATACGCGCGCACCGCATCCAGGATGTAGGGCATCAGGTTGTCGGTCCCGGCCGCGGCCTTGCGCAGCTGATGGAGGGCGTTTGTGCACCTTGCCTGGTCGCGCTTCCTGCGCACCTGCTGGACGCGCTCCGCCTGCTCGCTCTCGAGGCGAGGATCGATGCGCAGGATGTCGATCGGCGCCTCCTCATCGACCATGAACTCGTTGACGCCGACCACGAGGCGGCGCTTCTGCTCCAGCTCCTGCTGATAGCGGAACGCCGCGTCGGCGATCTCCTTCTGGAAGAACCCGACCTCGATCGCGGGGATAACGCCGCCGATCTCATCGATGCGCTTGAAGTAGGCCTCGGCCTGACGCTCCATCTCATCGGTGAGCGACTCGATGAAGTAGCTGCCGCCGAGCGGGTCGATGGTGTTCGCGACGCCGGTCTCGTAGGCGAGCAGCTGCTGCGTGCGCAGGGCGAGGCGGGCGGCCTTGTCGGTCGGCAAGGCGAACACCTCGTCCATCGCATTCGTGTGCAGGGACTGAGTGCCCCCGAGCACGGCCGCGAGCGCCTCGATCGCGGTCCGGGCGATGTTCAGCTCGGGCTGCTGGGCGGTCAGCGAGACACCGGCGGTCTGGGCATGGAAGCGCAGCTTCCAGGACCTCTCCTGCTGCGCGCCGTAACGCTCCCGCATCCAGCGCGCCCAGATTCGCCGGGCGGCGCGGAACTTCGCGATCTCCTCGAAGAAATCGATATGAGCATCGAAGAAGAACGACAATCGGGAGGCGAAATCGTCGATGTGCATCCCGCGCTCGAGACAAGCGTCGACGTAGGCCATCCCGTCGGCGAGCGTGAAGGCCAGCTCTTGCGCAGCTGTTGAACCGGCTTCCCGAATGTGGTAGCCAGAGATCGAGATCGTGTTCCACTTCGGCACCTCGGTGGCGCAGTACTCGATCGAGTCGACGACCAGCCGCATCGACGGCGCCGGCGGAAAGATGAACTCCTTCTGCGCGATGAACTCTTTCAGGATGTCGTTCTGCAGCGTGCCACCTAGCTGTGACGCCGGCACGCCTTGCTTCTCGGCGACCGCGATGTACATGCACAGCAGGATCGCCGCGGGAGAGTTGATCGTCATCGACGTCGTGATGTCACCCAGCGGGATGCCGTCGAACAGCGTCTCCATGTCGGCGAGCGAGTCGATGGCGACGCCACAGTGTCCGACCTCGCCGCGGCTGGTCGGCGCGTCCGAGTCCTGGCCCATCAGCGTCGGCATGTCGAAGGCGACCGACAACCCGTTCTGCCCGTTGGCGAGCAGGTACTTGTAGCGCCGGTTGGTCTCCTCCGCGGTCGCGAAACCGGAAAACTGGCGCATGGTCCAAAGCCGCCCGCGATAGCCGCTCGGATGGATGCCCCGCGTGTACGGAAACTGTCCCGGATATTCCTCAGCGCGCCGCGGCAGGTCCTCGGACGTGTACAGCGGCTGGAGCGGGACGCCGGAGATCGTCGAGGTCTCGATGCCGTCGTCGCGCGCGGGGCTGGACTCGAACTCCTCTTGCCACACCTGTTTTGGATCGCGGGCCCGAACTTTCAACTCAGATCAATTATCGGTTGGCGTCGCGCTTGAGGATCTCCTCGGCGGTTCGATATGGCGTGCCGTCCTGCAGCAAGCGCTCCGCCAGCGTGGGATCGTCTTCGAGCGCCTGCCGGGCCCGGCGCCGGGCCAGCTCCGCGGCGACCTCGGCCGTCTCGTCGCGAAGCCGCTGTTCGGTCAGCTCTTTGGCCCGCCCGCTGGCCTCGAGGTGACTGCGATGCGCGACGACTGCCGACCACAGCTGTTCGATGCCCTCCTGGCGTGTCGCGACCGTCGCGATGATCGGTGGCTTCCACACCCGTTTGGGCGCGAGGTTCATCATCGCCCGCAGCTCGGCCGCCACCCGGGCATGGCCGTCGAGGTCGGATTTGTTGACAACGAAGACGTCGGCGATCTCGAGGATGCCGGCCTTGATCATCTGCACGCTGTCGCCGAGGTTCGGGGTCAGGACGACGACGGTGGTGTCGGCGACGGCGGCCACCTCGAGCTCGGACTGACCCACGCCGACCGTTTCCAGGATCACCTCGTCGAAGCCGAATGCTCCCAGCAGCCGGATCGCCTCACGCGTCGCCAGGGACAACCCGCCGAGGTGACCCCGCGCACCCATGCTGCGAATGAAGACCTTTCCGTCCAGCGCATGGCGCTGCATGCGGATGCGGTCACCGAGAATGGCCCCGCCCGTGAAAGGCGAGTTGGGGTCGGTGGCGAGCACCGCGACGGATTTCTCTTTGCCCCGAAGGTGGGTCACCACCGCGTCGACCAGCGTCGATTTTCCAGTGCCCGGCGCGCCGGTGAAACCGGCCACGCCCGGCGTGCTGGCGTCGCTGCGCAGCGCTTCTTCGAGGTCGCGCACCGAGGGGTCACGCCGCTCGACCAGAGTGATGGTTCGCGCGAGGGCACGCACGTCGCCGGATCGAAACCTGGCTAGTAGATCTGCCTCGCTCAGATGTTCACTCGCCCAACCAGCGTAGGGCGAAGTCGTGACCGAGCACCACGACCAGGCCATAGGTCTGCTGACCTCTCGCGGGAGCGGGGTTGCTCGGTGTTGCGGCCACCACGGTGCCGCCGAAGAAGTTCTGCAGCCATTTCGCCGTGAGCGGGAACTGGCCGCCGGAGTAGTCGAGGATCACCGTCTGCGAAGACGCGCGGTGCACCACCGGGTCGGCCAGCTGCAGCCCGCTCGGATCGAACATCGTCGTGACCCGGGTCTCGAGGCCGGGGAAGCTGGTGGCCCCGTTGACGAACTGGACAGGCGCCTTTTCGCCCAGGGTCTTGGGGTCGATGAAGATGGATCCGATGTACCTGTGGATCATGGTGAAGGTGGGATCGTCCGGGCACAGCTGCGAGACGCCCGCCCCCATCCCGCAGTCGTAGGTATCCAGGAGGTTCCCGGCGGCCGTGCCTGACGGCGCGGTCAGCGCGATGCGGATGATGGAGCTGTCCGGAAGGTTCTTGCCCCAGTCGTAGATCGCCTTCATATCGGACAGGCTCATGTCGGTGTGGATGTTTTTCTGCAGGGCGCTCAGCAGCTGGGGAGCCTTGGCGAAACCATTCACCGTCGTCGCCTTCTTTTTGATCGCCTCCATGATGTCCTGCTGGCGCCGGGCGCGCCCGAAGTCTGAAGACTGCTCAGGCTGCACCGCATGACGCGACCTGGCGATCTCCAGCGCCTGTTCACCGTTGAGGTGCTGGCAGCCGGCCTTGAAATGAATGGGCTTGTAGCCGTTGCTGTAGTTGGGATACGAGTTGTCGTCGAGGTTGGTGCTCAGACACACGTCGACCCCGCCAAGCGCGTCGACCATGTCCCGGAACGCCTTGAAGTCGACGGCGATGAACCTGTCGAACGTGAGCCCGGTCACTTTGCCGACCTCGTGCTCTGAGGCATAGCCGCCGCCGTTCGGCCCCGTGTACTGCGACGCGACGCAGCAGATGATGTTGGTGTACGGAACCTCGTACGCCGAGTTGATCTTGTTGACCCAGACCCTGCTGGTGCTCTGGAGATTCATGTGGACGACGAGGTCACGCGGGATCGAGGCCATCATCACGCGGTTGGTCGTGGGATCGATGGTCACGGCCATGATCGAATCGGTCAGGTAGGGCGCGTCGTTTTCGTAGCCGCCCATCCCGAGCATGAGCACGTTCACCTGCTGGCCGTGCTTGAGCTTGTAGGCGATGGTGCCCTGCGCCGGCTCGACGGCCTGCACGACCTCGCCGATGGGGTTGAGATGGTGACCGGTGGCCGCGGTCATGAAATCGTCGATCCGTTTGTACGTCAGGGTGGCCCCGACCACGACCGCAATCAGGACAACGGCGATGAGAGCCGCTGGGACCGACCTGGTCAGGCGGTAGGTGACGTTGTAGCGCGAGCGCCTGGCCCGTTTCGGCCTGGCTCGAAACATGAGCACCGGGATTTTAACAACGGTGGCTGAGGGCTAAGGGTTACCCGGTGGGCGTGGCGGTCGCATTGTTGAACGCTCCGGAGGCAACCACGTAGAAGAACCAGCCGACACTGGCCACGAACCCGACGATGCCCAGGATCAATCCCACCAGGGCGAGCGTCCCGCCGCCCATCATGCCGCCGCTGGTCGCGATGCGCTGGCGGGAGATGAAGCCCATGATGGCCGCCGTCGGCCCGAAGATGATGCCCAGGCAGACGATCGAGCAGACGATCGAGACGATCCCGATGACCAAAGCCGCGATCGCCAACCCGTCGGTCCTCTGTCCCGCGTAACCGGCGCCCGCCGGCACGTATCCGCCAGGCGGGGGCGGCACGTACCCGCCGCCCGGAGGCCCGTAGCCCGCGCCGGGCGGTGGCGGTGGCGCATAGCCGCCGCCGGGTGGAGGAGGCGGCGCGTAGCCCCCGCCAGGCGGTGGCGCTGGCGGTGGTGGGGGCGTCGGGTTGTAGCCGCCACCCGGTGGAGGTGGTGGGGGCGGCGTCGGGTTGTAGCCCCCTCCCGGCGGGGGTGGCGGCGGTGGTGGCGGGCCGGGTCGTTGGCCAGGAGGAGGGGGCGGCGGTGGAGAAGGGGGCTCATCGCCCCCGCCGGGCGGCGGTGGAGAAGGGGGCTCATCGCCCCGGCTGGGCGGCGGTGGAACATCCGACATTCAGCTCCTCCTTACGTGGCTTTGATTGCTGGTGGCGAACCTATCTCGAAACTGCGGACGATCCAGGCTTCCATCGCAAGCGCGTAGGCGTTCGTGAATACAACGCCTATGCAGCAGAGCATCAGCCCCAATGATGCAACGAAGTGGGCGGCGATCAGCATAAGGCCCGCGATGAGCGTGTTAACCAGTGATGAGCGTGCCATCCGCCAGATCGCATCGGCCCTGAGGCCTCCCGAGATGCCCCCGCGGGACACCGCCAGCACGATCGAGGGCGCGGCGAAGGTCAATGCGAGCGAGCCCAGGGAGACCACGCTGAAGGTGAGAATCAGCAGTGAGATACCGACCGCAACGAGCACTGCACTCGATGAGTCGCGGCCCTCGGTCGCCAGGATGACGGTCGCCGGCACGTAGAGCAAGGCTCCCACGAGCAGCAGGAGGAGGTAATAAACGGCAGTGACCACGAACAGCGGGAAGCCACGGCCGAGGTAGTTGAAGCTCGCCGGCGGCAGGCGCTCGTCTCCAGCCCGCAACCGGTCCAGCGCCGCGAGCATCCAGCCGAGCCCGTTCATCCCACCCAGGACCGGGACCAGGAGGATGAGCCCGATGATCGCGATCTTGCTCACCCAATCGGGATCCCGGAATGGCCAGGCAAAAGCGTCGGTGATGCGATCCATGCAGCCCGCTAGGCGGGTGGCTGTCCGAAGTTCGCAAGCAGGAACAGGACCAGCGCGATCAAGGTCGCGGTCGCGCCGAGGGCGGTGGCGGCCACTCCGATCGCCCAGCCGCTGGTCGCGGTGCCCCGACCGCCGACCGCGCCCTGCGAGGCGTTGATTCGCTCCAGCGCCGAGCGGCCGAAGAAATATCCGATCGGACCCAGGACCATGGCCGGGATCCCCAACAGCAAGCCGAGCAGAAGATCGCCCAACCCGATCAGCGTGGCGGTGGCGCCGAGCATGAAAGCTGTCAGCGCAAGGATCAGGCCGACACTCGAGATGAGAAGCGAGGCTTGCGCCCTTCCGTCAGCGCGCAGCCCCTGGAGCGCTCGCGGCGCCCCGTACATCGAGGGCTGGTAGTAGGGCGCGATCTGGTGCGGCGGCACGGGCGGAGGTGGTGGCGGTGGCGGCGGAGGTGGCGGTGGCGGAGGCGCCGGCTTGCCCGGCTCAACGCTCAACGCAGCAACGCCCTGGCAATCACCACGCGCTGGATCTGGTTGGTGCCTTCATAGATCTGGGTGATCTTGGCGTCCCGCATCATCCGCTCGACCGGGTAGTCGGAGATGTAGCCGTAGCCGCCGAGCAGCTGGACGCAGTCGGTGGTGACCCGCATCGCCATGTCCGAGGCGAAGAGCTTTGCCATCGCCGCAATCTTGGTCAGGTCGGGCGCCTTCGCGTCAACTTTGGTCGCGGCCTGGAAAACGAGATGACGGGCCGCCTCGATCTGGGTTGCGATATCGGCGAGCATGAACTGGATGCCCTGGAAGCTGGCGACGGGCTGCCCGAACTGCTTCCTTTCCTTCACGTAGTTGAGCGCGTAGTCGAAAGCGCCCTCGGCGATGCCAAGCGCCTGGGCGCCGATGCCGGGCCGGGATCGATCCAGCACCGCGAGCGCGATCTTGAAGCCGGCGCCCTCTTCGCCCAGGCGGTTGGAGGCCGGGACCTTGACGTCCTCGAGCACGATCTGTGCCGTGGGCGAGCCGCGGATCCCAAGCTTGTGCTCGAGCTTCTCCACGGTCCACGGGCTCGTCTCGCGCTCGAGGACGAACGCCGAGATGCCTCGATGGTCAGCGCCGGGATCGGTCTGCGCGAACACGACCAGGGTGCTCGCGATGCTGCCGTGCGTGATGAACTGCTTGGTCCCGTTGAGCACGTACTCGTTGCCGTGTTTCTTGGCGCGGGTCTGCATGGCCGCGGCGTCGGAGCCGCTGCCCGGCTCGGACAGCGCGTAGGCCGCGACCTTTTCCCCCGAGGCCAGCGGGGGGCAGAGCCGCTGCTTCTGCTCCTCGGTTCCCGCGACCAGGATCGGGTACGAGCCGAGGGCCTGGACCGCGAGGATCAGGGATGAGCTCGCGCACGCCTTGGCGATCTCCTCGATGCCCATGCAGATGGTGACGCTCGATCCCGAGATTCCGCCGTACTGCTCAGGGAACGGAATCCCGAGGATGCCGTTCTCGGCGAAGAGCTTCTCGATGTCTTTCGGATACTCGGCCGTTTGGTCGATCTCCGCCGCCCGCGGGGCGACGCGGTCCTGCACGAGCTCGCGGATCGTGTCGCGAATCGCGACCTGCTCGGCCGTGAACTCGAAGTCCATCTGGGCTGATTATCCGGCCCTGAGTAAGTCCCGCGCGATCACCATGCGCTGGACCTGGTTCGAGCCCTCGTAGATCTGCAGCGCCTTGGCGTCGCGCATGTGACGTTCGAACGGGCTCCCTGCGATCGCGCCCTCGTCGCCGGCGATCTGAAGCGCGTCCAGCGCCACCTGCATCGCGGTGTCCGTGCAGTGGAGCTTGGACATCGAAGCCTGTCGGGTGAACGGCAGCCCTCGGCTGCACAGCCAAGCCGCGTGGTACGCGACCAGGCGCGCAGACTCGAGTCGGGTCGCCATCTCCGCGAGCGTGAAGTCATCGCCCTGCTCATGTCCACGCTGCCGCATCAGCGCGCGCGCCTCGTCGACGGCCGCCTGCGCGATGCCAAGCGCCTGACCCGAGATCCCGATCCGCCCGGAGTCGAGGGCCCGCATCGCGACCACGAAGCCCTGCCCCTCGCCGCCGAGACGGTTGGCCGCCGGGACGCGAACGTCCTCGAGCACGAGCTCGCCGGTCGGCGAGCCGTGCAGGCCCATCTTCTGGAAGACCTGGCCGACTTTGACTCCGGCCGCCTCCGCCGGGACCAGGAACGCGGTGATGCCGGCGGCCTTCTCATCCGGTCCGGTCCGCGCGAAGACCACATAGACGCCGGCCTGGCCGATGTTGGTGATGAAGACCTTGGTGCCGTTGAGCACGTAGCTGTTGCCGTTGCGCCGCGCGGTCGTCTTGAGTGACGCAGCGTCGGATCCTGAAGCAGGCTCGGTCAGCGCAAAGGCGCCGAGCAGCTCGCCCTTGGCGAGCCGGGGCAGCCACTCGCGTTTCTGCTCCTCGTCGCCGAACAGCAGGATCGGTTCCGTACCCACGCTCGTATGCACGTCCACGATGACCGCCGTCGACGCGCACGCCTGGGCCAGCTCCTCGATGCAGATCGCAAAGGCGAGTGCGTCCAGTCCAGCGCCGCCGTACTGGCGCGGGACGAGCACCCCCAGCAACCCGGCCTCGGCCGCCGCGCTGATTGCTTCATGGGGGAAACGATGTTCGCGGTCGACCTCGGCCGCCAGCGGCTGCACCACCCCCTGCGCGAGTTCACGCACAGCGGCGCGAAGGCCGGCGTGCTCGGGCGCAAGTTCGAGGTCCAACCTAGGCGTTACCTAGAATAGTGGGCCTGACAATGGAAGCAGGGCCGAGATACCTCGAGGGCACGACCGTAGGATCTGGCCGCGACATCATCGGAGTGCGCCGGGACCGCATTGCGGACATCATCGGCACCGGGCGCGAGATCATCGCCCGGGCCAAGTCCGAAAAGATCCTCCCCGACACCATCACCGGCGCCACCGCGGCTTTGCTGGTCACGATCGCGGGCTACGGAGAGCCGCTTTCTGAAGGCCAGTGGCGTGAGCTGGCCGGCGTCGTCGGCGGGATCATGCGCGACAGCACGTACGCCGACCTGGCCCGGTTGCGCACCCTCATCACCCAGGAGCAGTTCCTGAACGTGGCACGCAACCAGGGTTATGCGCGCTTCATCCGTCGCCTCGACGACGGCAGATGGGTTTGCGAGCTGACGCCCAAGCTTGAAGATCTTCCGGACGAGTAAAGACCGGATCCGCACCCTCGTCGGAGCGCTCCGGACAAGGGTGTTCCGAATCTTCTTTGCGGCTATGTTCTTGTTTGCGGCCCTCAGCCCGGCGGCCGTGGTCTTCGCCGTCGTGTGGACCGCGCCGCCTATCAGCACCGGCGCCGCCGCCACAGAGGACATGCAGCCCGCTCGCCTATTGCCCGCACCTGATGTGCAGGCCATAAGCCTGCCGGACCAGGCTTCCAACGTCTACGCCAACACCCTTTCGGGCGTCGTGCCGTGTCCCCTGTGCGAGCTGCCGGCGCGCGTATATGTGCCCAACAGCAAGGCCGGCAGCGTCGACGTCATCGACCCGCGCACATTCAAGGTGATCGATCATTACCGCGTCGGCTTCATCCCCCACCACATCGCGCCGGCCTGGGACATGAGCGCGCTGTATGTCGACAACGAAGGTTCGAGCAGCCTCACGGTCCTCGACATCCACACCGGCAGACCGACCGGTCAGATCCCGATTCCTTTTCCTTACAACATCTACTTCACCCCCGACGGCACCAAGGCGATTGACGTCGTGGAGCGACTGCAGCGCGTCGAATTTCGTGACTGGCGCCACGGCTGGAAGCTGTTGAAGTCGGTGGGGATCCCATGGCCCGGCGCCGATCACATGGACTTCAGCGCGGACGGCAGCTACTTCATGATCTCGACCGAGTATTCGGGCGTCGTCGCCAAGGTCGACGACGTGAACATGAAGCTGGCGGGTTTCGTTCATGTTGGCGGCCTGCCCATCGACGTCAAGCTGTCGCCCGACGGAAGTGTTTTCTATGTCACCAACCAGGGCCGCATGGGGGTCTCGGTGATTGACCCGGTGGCGATGAAGGAGATCCAGTTCATCCCCACGGGTCGCGGCGCGCATGGGTTGCAGGTGTCGCGTGACACCAAGTCGTTGTACGTGTCCAACCGGCTCGAGGCATCGATCTCCGTTATCAACTTCGCCAGTCGCAGCGTGACGGCCAAGTGGACCATTGCCGGCGGCGGCAGCCCGGACATGCTCCAGCTCAGTCCCGATGGATCGCAGCTGTGGGCATCGGGCCGCTACCACGCCACGGTGTATGTCTTCGACACGACCAGTGGCGACGTGCTCGCGAAGATCCCGGTGGGCGCGGAAGACCACGGCCTGACATATTTTCCTAACGCCGGACTGCACAGCCTGGGACACAACGGGGTCTATAGGTAGCTAGTCCGGTCCGCGCGGAAGTCCGAAGGTAAGCCCCATCCCCCG
>VBDR01000034.1 GCA_005882135.1 Chloroflexota bacterium | reverse complement strand
GCCGGCGACCTTGGCATCAGCAAGAGCGGGCTCTTCGCCCACTTCGGCTCCAAGGAGGAGCTGCACATGGCGACCATCGAGGCGGCCGCGCAGATCTTTACCGACGAGGTCCTGCGGCCGGCGCTCCAGGTGCCGCGAGGTCTCGGCCGGGTCTGGGCCCTGTGCAACTCGTGGTTGTCCTACCTCGAGCGGGGCGTCTTCCCAGGCGGTTGTTTTTTCTGGGCGGTGGCGGAGGAGTTCGACAGCCGTCGGCCGGGGCCCGTCCGCGATTCAGTGCTGGAGAAAAAGAACTACTGGTCGTACAGCCTGCAGCGTGCCGTCCGCGAAGCCCAGGCAGCAGGCGAGATCGACCCCGGTGTCGATCCAGAACAGCTCGCCTGGGAGCTCGACAGCCTGCTCGGTGGGGCGAACAGTGGCTTCAAGGGCGACGACGGCGTGCGAGCGATCGAGCGCGGGCGCCGAGGGATCCGGGACCGCCTGTCGCGCGCGGCCACCGCCGCCGCCAGACCCCTGACCCACATCCAGACGAAGGGAGAGTAAGGACCGCAGCGCGGGCAGGTATCCAACTTGGGGTACCCGCCCGGGCATGGATCAGGTAGTTCTCACCTTTGCCGCCGGCCCTCGGATTTTTAGTCTGAACGGCATGAGCGAGAACTACAGGTTCTACCTCGAGAAGATGGCGCAAAGGCGTCAGAGCCGCCAGGCTGACCGCCCTCTGCGGGCGCACCTCGAGGAGATCCTCGGCGTCGTGCGCGAGTGCGAGGCACGGTGGGCGCTGGAGGACCGGATCGACCGCCGGCTCGGCCTTGGCTAGTGCGAGTGGCTGCGGACCAGGACCATGGCCGCGGTCCAGAGCACGCCGCCGCTGATCAACAGCACCCACATCGTCCAGGGGATGAGCGAGAACTGGACGAGGGCGCCGAAGATGCACATCGCGGCCGCGCCCGCCAGCAGGAAGGAACCAGGCATCAGCAGCCACGCCGAGTACCACGGCGGCTGCACGCCATCGCCTCGGTCGGACAGCTGCCCCGCGCCGAAGACGAGGCCGGCCGTGAGCACCGCCGGTCCAGTCAGCCCGACCGCCCAACGGATGTCGATGGAGCCGGTGGTCGCGGCAACGAGGGGTTGAACCCCGGCCATCGCCAGTCCGGCGGCGACCGCGAAGCCCAGCAGCCGCAAAACGGCGCTCGGATGCGGCACTCTCAGACCATCACCGCTCGGTCGCGGGCGTCACGACCGGCACCGGCGCCGGCTGCACGAAGACGGGTTGCGTCGCGACCCAGCCCCGCTGCACGTCGCGGTAGTAGTCGGGCTGCGCGAGCTGGGTCATGAACCACTCATTGAACGTCCGCGCCCGGGCGGCGAGTCCCGAGTCGCTGCTGATTCCGTCGGCGTAGGGCTGGCGCGGAAGCCCGCTCGCCAGGTCAGGTGAGGTATAGAAGTCGTCCGTCCCATACACCGATGTGGAGGCATACGAATAGATCGCGACGCCGAGCACTCGATTTCCCCCGGGTGATGCAGAGAGCACCCGGCGCACCTGCGCCAACGCGTCCTCTGGATAATTGAGAAACGCGCCGACTCCGATCACAACTCGATTCGCGAAACCCGAATCCTTCTCGAAGGCCAGCCAGCGACCAAACCATCCCTGCTGGCGCGCGCTCCATTCGCTGTCGTAGTTCATTGGCACGGCGAAGTCGAGGTATCCCTTGACGATCCACTCGCGCCAGTCTTGAAAGACTGACGAGTAGGCCGAGGTCAGGGTCCAGTCAGAGGCAGTCACCGGACCTCCGCCGTAGCAGATCAGGGCGGCGCTGAGTTTCACCGACGGCTTCTGCTGCTGCAGGTCGTGGTGCAGGTCGCGCACGAAGGCGGTCACTCGCGCACGCCGCCACGCCTGCCATTGCGGATCACCGGGATCAGGCGCGCTGGTGGCGCCGGTCGCGGCCATGTACGGCCCAACCGACGAAGGGCTGTAGCCCCAGTCGGCTCCGGGATGGCGCACGAAATCGAGGTGGATGCCGTCGATGTCGTAGCTCTGGGCGAGGTCCATGAAGACGCGGTGCATATAGATCTGAACCTCGGGCACGCCTGGATCCAGGTAGCCCCCGGTCTGGCCGTCAGCCGTGCGGTTCCCCCACTCGTCGCCGTGCTGCGCGTAGACGCGGCTCCCCTGCCCGGAGAAAAAGGTGTTGACCCAGGCGTGGACCTCGATCCGCGGCTCCGAGGCGTGCGCCAGCCGGATCACGTAGGCCAGGGGGTCGAAGTCCGCAGGCCCCACGATGTCCTTCGCGCGCGGCTCGTCCGAGTGGTTGAAGTACGCGTCGCCTGTCTTGCGGACCTGGACGATGAGCGTGTTCAGGTTGGCGCGGCGGGCGTCGGCGATGAGCCTTTCCACCTGCGCTGCTGACTTGATTCCGGTATGGAACGCGTCGACCCAGATCGCGCGGTACTCAGGCGGCCCGAGCGCGATCGGCGCGGGCGAAGGTGTGGGCGACGCGGTCAGGAGGGACAGGCCGCACAGGAACGAGGCGGCCGGGCGCCGCATCACGCGCTGGCGAACGCCACGTGGTTGCGGCCGACCGTTTCGATCGCTCCGGGATGTTCGCGCCGGACAGTGGCGATGGCATCGTCGATGAACGCCTGACGCCGCTCAGCCGGGAGTGCCTCCACGCGGGAGGCGAGATCCCACCAGCTCATGCAGAGCTCAACGAGCTGCTCCGCCGATTGCCAGTGGACGCGCTCTTCGATGACCTCGACCGCGGCCTCGGCGAAGCCGGCGGCCAGGATCTGGTCACGAAACACGTCGGGGTCGGCCACCGTGGTGCGGGTCGCCGCCTGGTCCATCGCCACCGGCGCGGGAGGCAGCCATCGATCGACCACCTCGTCGAGCAGGACCCATGGCCGCTGCTTGCCGCCGTTGAGCGGCACGCTGGCCGCAAATCGTGCCGCCGGCCGCAGCACGCGATGCGCCTCGCGCAAAGCGCGCGAAAGGTCGGGCACGAACTGCAGCCCGTGGCCGCACGCCGCGGCGTCAAACGACGCGTCGGCAAAACCGAGGTGCTCGATGTCCATCACCTCGAAGCGTGCGTGGGCAATGCCCGCGGCGCGAGCCAGGTCGATCATTCCCGGCGCCAGGTCGACCCCGACCACCTCGCCATCGGGCGCGACCTGGCCGGCGAGCGGCCTGGTCAGAGTCCCGGGACCGCAGGCCAGGTCGAGGACTCGCATCCCCGCTTTGACATCGAGCAGCTCGATCACCCGCTGCCGGCCCCTAGCCTCTCCGCGAGCCATGATGCCGTCCAGCCGCCGCTGGTACGCGGTCGCGTGACGGCTGAAGATGGCCGGGAACAGCTGCTTCGACTTCAGCCCGCGCGCCTCTTCCATTCTCGTTCCAACCACGCCGCCGCGCGGAGCGTTTCGGCGTTTGTCCGACCGGCCACCTGGATGCCGACGGGGAGGCCGCTGACCGGCGCGGGCACCACCGCCACCGGTTGATGCGTGGTGTTGAACGGCCGGGTGAAACGGGAGAGTGGCTCTCGAACCTCGTCCGCGGTGTCCTCGGGCGGAGCCACGATCGCCGTCGCCGGCAGGATGAGGGCGTCGATGGCGTCAAGCGCGCGTTCGGCAGCGTTCTGCAGGCGGGCCCGCTCGCGCATCGCGGCCTCGAAGTCGGCTTGGGTGATCGCGAATCCGCGACGAATGAGGCCGAGCACGTCGGCGCCGTACTTCTCGGGGCACTCGTCCGCCCACCGCCGGTGGTAGGCCGCGGCCTCGAAGAGCAGGATCGTCAGCCCGGCCTGGAAGAAGGGCTCGCGGTCCCCGAGCTCGACTTCGGGGATTCCGCCTGAGACCGCCGCCCATGCCTCGGCGGTCGGCTGATCGAGGCCGGTCACCCAACCGCGCGGAATCGCCAGTCGCGGTCGCGACAGCTGGTCGAGAGAGATCGATTCCCCTGACAGCAACGAATAGGCGCGCGCGGTGGAGGCGATGTCCGGGGCCATGGGGCCGAGCGTGTCCAGCGATTTGCTGAGCGGAATCACGCCGCCGATGCCGATGCTCCCAAAGGCGGGTTTGAACCCGGCCACGCCGCACAGCGACGCGGGGATTCGGATCGAGCCGCCGGTGTCGCTGCCGATCGCCCAGTCGCACATCCCGGTCGCCACCGCCACGGCCGACCCGCCCGAGGAGCCGCCCGCGACCCGCGCAGGATCGTGTGGATTGCGCACCGTCCCGTAGTGCGGATTGATGCTGGTGACGCCGTAGGCGAACTCGTGGAGGTTCGCCTTGCCCACGATCGCGCAGCCCGCCCGCCGGAGTCGCTTGATGACGGGTGCGTCGTCGGCGGCGGGAACGTTGGGCAGGATCACGGCGCCCGCGGTGGTGACCATCCCCTTGACGTCGATGAGGTCTTTGACGGCCACCACATCCCCGCCGCCCCGTTCATCAGAGACCGAGATGAAGGCGTTGAGCTCGCTGCGCTCCCGGATCCGGGCTCGCGCCTGATCGAGGTCCATCGAATCCATTGTCAGGCTCTGATCGGGGGCCGTCGCGTTATCCTTGCCGGCTGATGTCGACCCCGTCAGGAGGCTTTACCAGCGCGAACCTCTCCTGGAGCAAAGTCGACGTGCTGACGCCCTACCAGCGCCTCACCGCCGAGGTCCAGGTTCGCGGTGGCCGGCTGCGGGAGACGATCAACGATCCGGAACCGCTGTTTCACATGCGCAACGTCAGCGCCGAGCCGCTGCTTCCAGGGGCGGTGCCGCTGAGCGGAGTCCCGGAAGGTCTCTTCAACAAAGACCTGATCGGAGGCATTCGGACCATCGAGCCCGAGCCGCCTCCCGCCGACCAGGTGGCGGAGATGATTCGGCGTTACGTCATGTTCCAGGCTTCGAACTTCATGGTCACCGGGGCGGCCGAGTTTCCCAAGGCGACCGAGCCGTCGATGCACACGGAGATCCTGATGAAGTCCCGGTTCTTCCCGATCCTCGACGCGACCGTGACCGTCTTTGGGGTCACGGGCAAGAGCTGGACGCAGCCCAACATCTGGGTCAACCGCGATCTGATGCTGGCGGTGTATCTAGGCTGACGTCCGGCCGAAGAGCCTCCGGAGCCGGACGGAGATCACGTGCAGCAGCAGCGAGAACGCGCTGATGTTCTGGGCGGCACGGGGTGGTGGCGGATGCGACTGCTCGGAACGAGCAACGGCCGCGGCGACGTCATCGCTTGCCTCGTCGGCGCCCTCGAGGTTGGCCTGGATGCAGTTGGCCATGTCCTTGATCAGGCGCTTGGAGACGTCCTCCATCACGCCCCGCCCGAACTGCGCCACACGACCGGCTACGTGGTACTCGGTCACGATCTGAACCAGCGAACCCTCCCCGGCGGTTTGAACGCTCATCTGTGCCGTCGCGCGGGCCGAGCCCGGACCGGTCGTCTCGCGGCCCTCGGCCGTCAGGGTCGCCTGGCGGTCAGCGTCGTTCCGCTCTGAGATCCTCGCCGTCCCGCTGTACGCGACCGTGATCGGGCCGACTTTGATTTTCACCTTGCCCTTGAAGGTGGTGGGGTCGACGACTTCCGACAGCTCGGCGCCGGGCACGCAGCCCACGATCTTGTTGACGTCGAGGAGATAGGCGAACACCTGGTCGGGTGACGCGCCCACCTGAAAACTATTCTCCAGTTGCATTTCCCGCCTAAAAGTAGCGCAATAGTGAGGTCCGTTCGTCGCTGGCTTGGTCTGGGACACGGCGGCGCTCCCTGCGCTGCCGTCATGGGGAGTAGGAGGACCGTATGAAGCACAAGGTCGCGACAACCGTCAACGGCCGCCGGCACGAGCATGAGGTCGAGCCTCGCCTGCTGCTCGTGCACCACCTCCGCGACAACCTGGGGCTCACCGGCACTCACATCGGCTGCGACACGAGCCAGTGCGGCGCCTGCACGATCCTGGTCGACGGCAAAGCCGTCAAGAGCTGCACGATGTTTGCGGTCCAGGCCGAGGGCAAGAGCCTGACGACGATTGAGGGCATGGCCAAAGATGGTCAGCTGCACCCGATCCAGCAGGCCTTCTGGGACGAGCATGGTCTGCAGTGCGGCTACTGCACGCCCGGCTTCATCATGGCCGCGGCCTACCTGCTAGAGCAAAATCCCAACCCGACCGAGGACGAGATCCGCAAGGGTCTGGAGGGCAACCTCTGCCGGTGTACCGGCTACGTGAACATCATCAAGGCGGTGCAGACGGCCGCCAAGACGATGAGCACCGCACCGGCCAGGAAAACCACGGTCACGGCGGGAGGCAACTGAGATGGCGGTCACCCAGCTCGTCGGGGCCAAGATCCATCGCCGCGAAGACCCTCGGCTGATCACCGGGCACGGCCACTACATCGATGACTTCACCCGCCAAGGCACGGCTTACGCGGCGTTCGTGCGCAGCCCCTTCGCGCACGCGCGCATCAAGAGCATCGACATCACCGACGCCAGCAAAGCGCCGGGCGTGACCAGCGTCTACACAGCGCGCGACTTCAAAAGTCAGCTCGCGGGCACGCACCCGGCCGCGCCGGCGTTCGTCGCGGAGAAGAAGTACATCCCCGAGCGGTTCCCGATCGCTGAGAAGGAAGTTTGCTACCAGGGCGAGATCGTCGCCGCCGTGCTGGCCGAGACAAGAGGTCAGGCGGTCGACGGGGCCAACCTGATCCAGGTCGACTACGAAGAGCTGCCGGCAGTCATGGATACCGAGAAAGCAATGGCGAAGGGCAGCCCGCTCGCGCATGAAGGCGCCGCCGACAACATCTCCTGGGATCTCACCTACACCGGCGCTGAGGTCAGCGACGCGGCTTTCAAGGAAGCGGACGTCGTCGTCAAGGAGCGGATCCTGCAGAACCGGCTCGCGCCCATCCCGATGGAGCCCCGGGGTGTTCTCGCGGAGTACGAGACGTATGACAAGAAGCTGACGATCTGGATGTCGAGCCAGAATCCGCACTTCATCCGCCTGTTCGTTTCGGGCGCGATGGGCCTCAAGGAGAGCCAGGTGCGTGTGATCTCGCCCGACGTCGGTGGTGGATTCGGCAGCAAGATCAGCCCGTATCCCGAGGACTATCTCGTGCCGGCCCTGTCACGGCTCTCGGAGCGCCCGGTGAAGTGGACCGAGACGCGGACTGAGTCAATCCAGAACGCGACTCACGGTCGCGGCCAGTACTACGACGTCGAGGTCGCGGCCAAGAAGGACGGCACGCTGCTGGGGATGCGGATGACGCAGTACCTGGATGTCGGCGCCTACGTCGGTACCTTCAGCGCTTTCCAGGCGTGCGCGTGCCTGATGGCAGGCGGCGCATATAAATGGAAGGGCATATCGGCGCGCACGATCGGGATCCTGACCAACCGTGTACCCACCGACCCCTACCGCGGCGCGGGGCGGCCCGAGGCCACTCATCTGGTTGAGCGGATGGTGGACCTCGTCGCCCTCGAACTGAAGATGGATCCGGTCGAGATCCGACGCAAGAACTTCATCCAGCCGAAAGAGTTTCCATACACACAGAACTTCGGCCTTGTCATCGACTCGGGCGATTACGAGAAGGCGCTCGAGGTGGCGCTGAAGATGGTCGGCTACGAAGACCTGCGGAAGAAGCAGGCCGAGCTGCGCAAGCAGGGCCGCTACCTTGGGATCGGATTCTCCACCTGGATCGAGCTATGTGGGTTTGGTCCGAGCGCGGCCACCGCGCCGGCCACTGGAGGCATCGCGCTCGTCGAATCGGCCCAGGTCCGCGTGACGCCGACTGGCTCCGTGATCGTGTACACGGGCACTCACTCACACGGCCAAGGTCACGAAACCACATTCAGCCAGATCGTTGCCGACCAGCTCGGCGTGCCGTACGACAGCGTCGAGCTCCGTCACGGCGATACGTCTGAGGGCACGGCATTCGGTTACGGCACATACGGCAGCCGCAGCCTGGCGGTTGGCGGGGTGGCCATCAGCATGGCCGCCGGTAAGGTCATCGACAAGGGCAAGAAGCTCGCGGCGCACATGCTCGAGGCGGCCGAAGAGGACGTCGTATACGAAAATGGCAGCTTCCACGTCAAGGGCTCGCCGGACAAAGCGAAGGCCTTCGGCGAGGTTGCGTTCGCCAGCTACGGCATGGGCCTTCCCGAGGGGATGGAGCAGGGCCTGGAAGCCGTGGCGTACTTCGATCCGCCCAATCTGGTCTGGCCGTTCGGCACACACATAGCGGTCGTCGAGGTCGACGCCGAGACCGGGGCTGTTCAGCTCCAGAAGTACGTCGCGGTCGATGACTGCGGAAACATCATCAACCCGATGATCGTCGACGGCCAGATCCACGGCGGTGTGGCGCAAGCAATCGGACAGGCGCTTTATGAGGAAGTGGTGTACGACGACGAGACCGGTCAGCTGAAGACTGGGACGATGATCGATTACATGGTCCCGTCGATGGGAGAGATCCCGACGCTCAATCTCGACCACACGATCACACCATCACCAACCAACGACCTTGGGGTAAAGGGCATAGGCGAGGCCGGCACGATCGCGGCGAGCGCCGCGGTTATCAACGCGATCTGCGACGCGCTGAGCCCACTCGGCATCAAGCACGTCGACATGCCGGCGAGCCCGGATAGGCTCTGGCACATGATGAAGGGGGCAGGCAAGTGATACCAGCCGCATTCGAATACGCCCGCGCCTCCTCAGTCGAGGAGGCTTCCAAGCTGCTCAACAAGTACGGCGAGGATGCCAAGGTGCTGGCCGGCGGGCACAGCCTCATCCCGCTGATGCGGCTGCGCCTTGCGCAGCCCAAGGCTCTGATCGACATCAACGGCATCAAGGACCTCGACCACATCAAAGAGGATGGACACAAGCTGCGCATCGGCGCCCTGACGCGGCACGTGACCATCCAGAACTCGAAGGTGGTCCACGAGAAGCTCCCCTTGCTGGCCGAGGTCGCCGGCGAGGTCGGCGACAACCAGGTGCGCAACATGGGCACCATGGGTGGTGTCGTCGCGCACGCAGACGCCGCCGGCGACTACCCGACCATCGCCCTGATCCTCGACGCCGAGATCGTGACCAACCAGCGAACGATCGCGGCCAAAGATTTCTTCAAGGACCTGTTCACGACGCCGCTGGCGGCGGACGAGATAGTGACTGAGGTCGTGTTTCCTGTCGCCAACGGTCCGCACAAGTACATCAAATTCCGCCGCCGCCTCTTTGACTGGGCGATCGTCGGTGTGGCGGCCCAGAAGATGAACGGTGGCTGGCGCATCGGGCTCACCAACGTCGGGCCAACTCCAGTCAGGGCGAACGCGGTCGAGGAGGCTCTCAAGACGGGAGCCAAGCCGGAAGAGGCAGCGCAGCACGCGTCGGACGGGCTCGATCCGGCCGGAGACTTGCGCGCCAGCCCTGAGTACAAAAAGCACCTTGCCCGCGTCCTGACCAAGCGGGCGATTCAGCAGGCGCAAGGCCAGTAAGAGAATGCCAGGGGTGGCTCGGCCCGTCTGACCGAGCCACCTCGTACGCTTTGTCTCCGTGAGCGGTCCGCAGACGATCGAGGACATCGAGAGCCGCCTGCGCGAGCGGCGCTACATCGGCGATCGCTCGCTCGCGACTTCAATCTTTCTCGCCCTGAAGCTGCAGAAGCCACTGTTCATCGAAGGCGAGGCGGGCGTCGGCAAGACGGAGGCGGCCAAGGTCATGGCGGAGGTGCTCGGCGCCCGCTTGATCCGCCTGCAGTGCTATGAGGGCATCGACCTCGCGCACGCCGTGTACGAGTGGAACTATCCGCGACAGCTCCTGCACATCCGGTTGATGGGCGAGGGCACGAACAAGACAGACAGGCTCGTCGCTGAGCGCGAGATCTTCAGCTCCGAGTTCCTGCTCCGGCGCCCGCTGCTCGATGCGATCGACAACGACGATGCGACGCCGCCCGTGCTGCTGATCGACGAGATCGACCGTTCCGATGAGGAGTTCGAGGCGTTTCTGCTCGAGCTGCTGTCCGACTTCCAGGTCTCGATCCCCGAGATCGGGACCATCAAGGCGCGGCAGGTGCCGTTTGTGGTCATCACCTCCAACCGCACCCGCGAGGTCCATGACGCCCTCAAGCGCCGCTGCCTGTACCACTGGATCGACTACCCGGACCTGGATAAAGAGGTGGAGATCGTGCGTGCACGTGCGCCCGAGGCGGCGGACGGGCTGGCGCGCGAAGTGGCCGCCCTGGTGCAGGGCCTCCGGGGGATGGATCTCTACAAGGTGCCGGGAGTGGCGGAGACGCTCGACTGGGCGCGCTCGCTGGCCGCGCTCGGCGCGACGCGCATCGATGCCAACCTCGTCAGCGCGACGATGGGCGCCGCACTGAAATACCAGGAGGACCTGGAGCGCGTACGCGAGCAGGTGCCCGCGCTGGTCGAGAAAGCGCAGCGTGCCTGAACAGGACGGGCGGCCGGAAAACCTCGGCGAGAGATTCGGTGATCCAGGTGGCCCAGATCCGGGCGAAGCGGCGAGCAGCGCAGAGAGCGCATCGAGCATGCGTGAACGAGCAGCACAGCCGCTGAGCCCGGAGATGGGTCGCCTGGGCGCCGAAGCTCCGTCGAGGGCTTTCCCGGCCGCCCGTCCAGATCTCCTGCCGCGCCTGGGAGGATTCGCGCGGCTGCTGCACGACGCCGGCCTGGAGGCTGGACCGCGCCGGCTGACGGACGCCACGCGTGCTCTCGCCTTCATCGACCTCAGGCAGCAGGACGATTTTCGGACCGCCCTGCGCTCGGTCTTCGTGAGCCGGAAGGAAGACATTCCGACCTTCGAGGCGGCGTTCGACATCTTCTGGGCGCCACCGGACCCGCGTGCGTCCGCCGGCATGCTCCCGGGGCGAGGCCGCTCGCTGCCGCTGTCGCCGGAGCGCGCGAAGGCGTGGGCGAACGCGCTCGGCCTGAATGCGTCGCAGATGAACCGCGAGAATCCCGCCGAATTCCCGGCGAGCTCGAGCGGGTACAGCGCGGAGGAGCTGCTTCGCCACAAGGACTTCGACGAGATGACGTGGGCGGAGACCGAACAGGTCAGGCGCCTTCTCGAGCAGGCTCCGTGGCGGGTCGCCGAAAGACGGACGCGCCGGCTGCGCCCCTCGCGCACCGGGCGCATCGACCTCCGGCGTTCGGCCCGACACGCCATCCGCTCCAGCGGCGAGCTCATCACCTTGTTCCGGCGCAAACCGCGCGTCCGTCGGCGGCCGCTGGTCTTGATCAGCGATGTCAGTGGCTCGATGGAGCGCTACTCGCGACTGCTGATGATCTTTGCCCACGCGATTGCGCGCCGCGAAGACCTCGAAGCGTTCGTCTTCTCGACCCGGCTGACCCGCATCACCCGGCTGCTGCGCCAGCGCGACCTCGACCGCGCACTCGACACGGTCAGCAAGAGCGTGCACGACTTCAGCGGTGGCACCCGCATCGGCGATTCGCTCGGCGATTTCAACCGCCGCTGGGCACGTCGCGTGCTCGGCCATGGGGCGGTGGTGATCATCGTCAGCGATGGGTGGGACCGCGGCGATCCTGCGCATCTGTCCACCGAGCTCGCGCACCTGCATCGCTCCGCCCACCGCCTGATCTGGCTGAACCCGCTGCTCGGCTCCGAGGGCTATGAGCCGCTGACACGCGGCATGGCCGCGGCGCTGCCGCACTGCGACGACTTCCTGACCGCCCACAACGTCCACGCGCTCGAAGACCTCGGCCGGCTGCTCTCTTCCCTTCCCCGCTCGCCGGGGAAGGTGACCCGCCGCGAGAGCGGCCGGTCGGATGGGGAGTTACGAATCCGAAAATCGACATGAGAGAAGTACTGCATGAGCTGAATGAGTGGACGCGCGAGGGCGAAGAGATCGCCATCGCCACGGTGATCGAAACATGGGGATCGAGCCCGCGCCCGCTCGGCTCGAAGATGCTCGTGACCGGCTCCGGGAAGATGGCCGGCTCGGTCTCCAACGGATGCATCGAGGGCGCTGTTTTCGAAGAGGCGCAGAAGGTGCTCAAGACCCGCAAGCCGAAAGTCGCGGCCTTTGGGGTTGCGGACGACGTGGCCTTCGACGTCGGCCTTGCCTGCGGCGGGCACATCGAGGTCTTCATCGAACCATTCGGCGCGGTCCATGAGCACCTGCTCGGAATGATCAATCAAGACCGCCCGGTCACGCTGCGCACGAACCTGGTCTCGGGGGAAGCCGACCTGATCGAGGGCCTGGCGCTCGAAAGCGAGCTTCCCCGGCGCGAGGGCGACCTGTTCATCGAACCGTTCCGCCGGCCGGCCCACCTGGTGATCGTCGGCGCGATCCACATCGCGATCCCGCTGCATCGACTCGCAAAGCTGATGGGCTATCGCGTCGCGGTGATTGACGCCCGTGCGAAGTTCGCGACCGGGGAACGGTTCCCCGAGGCGGACGAGCTGATCGTTGCCTGGCCGGATGAGGCGCTCGCCAAGATTCCGATCGACGAGTCCACCTACATCGTGGTTTTGACCCACGACCCGAAATTCGACCTGCCCGCCCTGCGTTCGGTGCTCAAGCAGAAAGCCGGCTACATCGGAGCGATTGGCAGCCGCAAGACCAACCAGAATCGTTTCGACGCGCTGCGAAAGGAGGGCTTCACCGAGGAGCAGCTTGCGCGCGTCCACGGACCGATCGGACTGGACCTGGGTGGTCGGGGGGCGGAGGAGACCGCGCTAGGCATCCTCGCCGAGATCACCGCGGTCCGTTTCGGGGGATCCGGCGTCTCGATGCGAGAGGCTCGGGCCTAGGGAGTCCCGCCAGCCCCATCCCCCGGCTTCGCCGGGGACTTCCCCATAAATGGGGAAGAGCGCTGCCGGAAGCGGCGGGCCTTCTCGCGGTTGCCGCAGGAGGCCATGCTGCACCAGCGGCTGGAGTGGTTCTTGGAACGGTCATAGAAGGCCCAACGGCAGCTGTCTGAGCCGCACAGCTTCAGCTGCTCCCAGTCCTCGTCCTGCATGGCCGAGTAGAGGGCGGCGACCAGCCGGCCGATCGCGCCCACGGCGCCGGACGCCTCCGGTTCGAGGCGCGGCCGGCCATCGGGGGCAAAACGCATGCGCAGACGGCTGGCCGCGGCGGCCTGGTTGAGGGTCGCCAGCACGACGGGGTAGATCCGCAGGCCCGAGTTCCCGCCGATCACGCCTCGCATCGCCTCGCGGACGGCGATGGCGTTTTTCAGGTCGGATTCATCCACCGGCTCGGCGCCGTCCATCAGGCCCCTTGCAACCAGCCAGTCCCGAAGCGTGTTTGGGTCTTTGAGCTCCTCTACTTCGGGTTGCAGGTCGACCGAGTTGACGAACGCCTGGACCAGGCCGAGCTCGCCCCTGGCGGTTTCCCGTTCAGACATCGAGGTCTAGTTTACCCATAACCACACAAGCCAGAACATCGGTTATAATAACTGACGTAGGTAATTAGCAGGTTAGAGGAGGCTGGCGATGAACCCGTATGCGAACGAGGACGTGATGTGGCAGCGGCTGAAGGACATCCAGCGCGAGGTCGAGAACTCGCGCCTCTACGGCGGCGGACCGTCGCTGCCGAAGCTGATTCAGCAGCTCGGCCGCCGCCTCCTTTCGCTTGCCGGGCTGGCCACACGCCGCCCGCCCCGCCGCCGCCCCACGCTCGAGATCGAGGGACCCTCGGCCGCCGAGGATGTGGCCTAGCGCTTCCGGGCTCGGGCTCTCGCGACCGACCGCCAGCTGAGGATGGCGACGATCAGCAGGACCTGCGCGCCAAGGATGATCCGGTTGAGGTCGATCGCCGGGATCCAGGAGACATCCTCACCCTTGATGACGAAGGCACCCGCCGGCCTCGCATCGAGGCCGACCCCTCCGCCGCCCGCCGCGGAGGCGTCCTCACCTCCACCGCCGCCGCCGCTGACTTTCAGCGCCGCGATCACGGTGACGCCGTTCTTCTCATATGGCTCGCGAAAAACCGTCGTCCCCGTCACGAGCTCTCGGATCTGGTCCAGGATCTTCATTTTCTGACCTCCTATGCTGCCAGCCGTTTCAGCACGGCCACCTGCTCGGCGTCGGGACCGCCGCCCGCGCCGGGAACCTCGAGGATGAAAGGAAGTTTCGCCAGCCGCGGCTCGTGCAGGAGGGCGCGAAAGCCCTGCTCGCCGATCTGGCCGGTTCCGATGTTCGCGTGGCGGTCGCGGTTGGAACCCAGCCCGGTGACCGAATCGTTGCAGTGGATAACCTCGATGCGCGAGAGTCCCACGACTCGATCGAGCTCGTCGATGGTCTTCTTCACGTCAGGCGTGGTGCGCTCGTCATAGCCCGAGGCGAACGCGTGGCATGTGTCAAAGCAAACCGAGACCCTTGGATCATTGTCGAGCGCGCCGAGCATCTGGGCTATCTCTTCGAACCGAGCCCCCACGCATCCGCCGAGGCCCGCGTTGTTCTCGATCAACAGGCGCGCTGATGTCGGACTGGCGCGCTCGAGCACGTGCTGCAGGTGCTCGGTGATCGAAGGTAGGCGTGCTTCGAAGCCGGCGCCCTTGTGCGAACCGGTGTGGAAGATGACACCGTTGACGCCGAGCTCGTCAGCGGCTTTCAGATAGCCGGCGAGCGTGCTTTCGGAACGCTGGCGCAGCGTGGGGTCATCGCCTGCCAGGTTGATCAGGTAGACGGCGTGAAAATAAAAGGGCGGGTGGCCGTGCTTCGCCGCCGCCTCCTTGAAGGTCGCGATCCGGTTCTCGTCGAGCTTCGGCGATCCCCAGAACCCGGGCGGAGTAGGGTGGATCTGTATGGCATCCGCCCCCATCGCCTTGGCGCGCTCGAAGGAAAGGTGGAGGCCTCCGGACGAATCGACGTGAGCTCCAAGAACCGGCATCCAAGAGAGAGTAATTCGGGTCCCATCTGGCATGCTGGGCGGGCTTTGTCAGTATTTGTCATGGGGGACCTCGACCTCGCCATTCGAGGCCGCACTTATCGCGAGCCTGACGGGCCGCATTCGATGGTCGTGCGCGGGAAGGACCTCGATTCCGCGCTGCAGCACGTGTCCGCGCGGAGCGACTGCCGCTCGGTGGCCGTGGTTGGTCTTCCCGAGCAGGTGCCTGATCTTGGAGCGCTGGTTGGACGCCGCCTGCTGCTGGTTGACGGGGACAGCGGGCGCCTTCGCGATTTCGCCGAGGTCGCCATCCGCGCCGGCATCGAGGTGGAATGGATCCGCTCGGTGCGGCCTCCCTTCGAGAGGCTGGCGGCGGCGCTGCTGCCGGTCGGGGGCGTCGTGCTTGCCGCGGGTCGCAGCTCGCGGATGCCGGGATCGCAAAAGCTGTTGCTGGACATCGACGGGGTGCCGATGGTCCGGCGCGTGCTCGAGGCCGCGTCCGAAGGCGGCTGTCACCAGACCGTCGTCGTCTACGCCGAGGACGACGTCAAACGCGCGATCAACGGCCGCTCCGAGCTCGTCTTCAACGCCAAGGCCCAGACCGGCATGGCGTCATCGATTCAGGTTGGGTTGCGCGCGATGAGGCCGGAGATCGAGGCCGCGATGGTGGTGCTGGGCGACCAGCCGCTCGTAGGCTCGAGGACGGTGGCGACCCTGCTGAGGGCTTGGCGCCGCGAGGGGTCGCGCCCTGCGGTCGCTGTCTCGCAGGACGACGACGGTTGGGCGCCGCCCGTGATCCTGGCGCGTGAGCTGTGGGGCGAGCTGTTTGCGCTCACCGGTGACGCCGGCGCGCGCCAGGTGCTGCAGGGGCGCCCCGAGCTGCTCGACATCGTTCCTGCCCCGGGCCGGCCCGACGATATCGACACCCCTGACGACTACGCCAAGATCGTCCGCCTGTTTCCGCGCCGCCGTCCCCGCCAGCGCGCCTAGGCTCCCCACCATGTGGGTGAGGGGATGACCCTCCGGCATGGTTGACGGCGTAGCATTTCATTCGTGCTAGTGATCGCTCTAGGAGTGATGACTTGAAAGATGAGTCAACGCCCGGATGGAATCGCACGGGCGAGTACGAGGACATCCTGTACGAGACCTCCGACGGCATCGCCAAGATCACCATCAACCGGCCCGAGGTGCGGAATGCCTTCCGGCCGGCGACCGTGGTCGAGATGTCGAAGGCGTTCGAAGTCGCGCGCAACGATCCCGAGATCGGGGTCGTCATCCTGACCGGGGCGGGCACCGAAGCGTTTTGCTCAGGAGGCGACCAGCGGGTGCGCGGCGAGGACGGCTACGTGGACGCCGGCGGCACCGGTCGACTCAATGTGCTCGACCTCCAGGTCCAGATCCGGCGCCTGCCCAAGCCCGTGGTGGCGATGGTGGCCGGCTACGCGATCGGTGGCGGCCATGTGCTGCACGTGGTCTGCGACCTCACCATCGCGGCCGACAACGCGCGCTTCGGCCAGACCGGGCCACGTGTCGGGAGCTTCGACGGCGGGTATGGGGCCGGTCTGCTCGCCCGCATCGTGGGCCAGAAGAAGGCGCGCGAGATCTGGTTCCTCTGCGAGCAATACGACGCGCAGCAGGCCCTCGACATGGGACTCGTCAACAAGGTCGTCCCGCTCGCTGACCTGGAAAAGGAAACCGTGGCCTGGTGCCGCCGCATGCTCGAGCTCAGCCCGCTCGCGCTGCGCATGCTCAAGGCCGGCCTCAATGCGACCGACGACGGCCTCGCCGGCATCCAGCAGCTCGCGGGCGACGCGACTCTCCTCTATTACATGAGCGAAGAGGCGCAGGAAGGTCGCGACGCCTACGTGCAGAAGCGCAAGCCGAACTTCGCGAAGTTTCCAAAGCGACCGTAATGGTCGGCGCCGCGGCTCCTCTGCGCGCCTCGCGAGTCTGGTGGTCGGCCGTGCGACCGGCAACGCTGGCGGCCTCGGTCGCGCCCGTGCTCGCGGGGACGGCGATTGCAGTTCATGAGGGTGACTGGCGATGGGCCGCCGGCGTTGCCGCTCTGGTGGTCGCGCTCGGCATGCAGGTCGGGGTCAATTTCGCCAACGACTACTCGGACTTCGTGCGCGGCGCCGACAACAGGCGAGTCGGGCCCGTTCGCGCCGCTTCGTCGGGGGTTGTCGCTCCTGCGCAGGTCCGGCGGGCGTCGATCGCCGCCTTCGGCGTCGCCGCCGTGTTGGGGGTCGGACTCAGCCTGGCCGTCGACTGGCGGCTGCTGATCGTCGGCGCGGCGTGCCTGCTCGCGGGCTGGCTGTACACGGGGGGGCCGCGACCATACGGCTACCTCGGCCTGGGCGAGATCTTCGTCTTCCTCTTCTTCGGCCTCGTGGCGACGGTCGGCACGGTTTACGTGGAGACCAGTCGGATCACCGCGCTCAGCGTCTTGATGGGATGCGGGATGGGATTTCTCGCGACGGCGATCCTTGTCCTCAACAACCTGCGCGATATCGAAACCGATGCGGCCGCCGGCAAACGAACGCTGGCCACGCGGCTGGGCCGTGAGCGAACCCGCATCTTGCTGCTCGTGCTCGTCGCCGCGGCGTTCGCGGTCCCGATCGTCATCTTCATGACCAAGCTCGCTGCGGTGACGGTGATGGCGATGCATTTCGGGATCCCGATCGCCTCCGTGCCGGTGCGGACCGCGTTCGCCAGCACGTCCCCCGCGGTGCTCGTGCTGGCACTCAAACGGATGGCGGCGGCCCAGCTCGCCTACGCATTGCTTTTCACGGTTGGGATCCTGCTGTGAGGGCGCGACTCACAGCGATACGCCCGATCGAGGTTGCGCGTCAGGTCGAGATGTTGACTCGCGACGGGCACCGAAGGTTCGTCCTCTGCCGCGTCGACAACGGCGGCATGCTCGACCTGGAGCGGCTTGGCGCGGCCCGATACGCGGCCGGGCTTCAGTCGAAGGTCGAGCTCGAAGCCGAGACGTCCGCCGCGGCGGCGGCGAGGTGAGCGTCGAGCACGCGAGCGAAGGCATTGGGCCGCTCCTGATGCACCGCGTGCCCGGTCCGGGGAACGATCTCGTATCGACCCTGGCGCACCGCGGCTGCCAGGCGGTGCGCGGTGGCGACGTAGCGCTGGTCGGACTCACCGGCCACAAACGTGCAGGGGAAGCTCACCTCCGCGAGCTCGTCCCACAGCGGTTCCATCGCGCCGGCACCCATCCCGCGCAGCGAGCAGGCGAGCCCGGCCGCGCGATTCTGCAAGCGCTCGGCCCGCACCTGGGCGACGTACGAAGGTCCGCGCCGCTCGAGGCCGGCAAAAATCGGCAGCGCGCCCCAGTAGTTGACAAAGGGCTCGATGCCTTCCCTCTCGATTCGCTCGGCGAGCGCCTCGTCGTCTCGTCGACGCTCGTCGCGCGCATCCTTGTCCAGCCCGGCATGGGCGCCGATCGTCAGCAGCGAGAGGACCCGCTCCGGCCGCCGCGCCGCGACGTGGAGGGCGAGCCGTCCGCCCATCGAGTAGCCGGCGAGGTGCGTTTGCTCGAAGCCGAGCTCGTTCCACAGCGCGACCAGGTCATCCGCGCAGGCGTCCATCGAACACGGCTCGCCAGGCGGGGTCTGCGTCTCGCCGTGACCGCGGAGGTCAGGCACGATCCATCGCCAACCTTCGGGCATCTTCGCGATGACCTCCCGCCAGCTGCGGCCGCTCTGAGTGAAACCGTGCAGGAGTGTCACCGGCGGTCCGTCGCCGGCCACAAAGTAGCTCAGCCTGGCGTCCCTACCCTCCAGAATCACGACTCGATCGTATGACCGACGTCGCCCAGTCCTTTGCCGCCACCTTTGTCGACGAGCTGGCAGCGCACGGTGTCGAGTTTGCATGCGTCTCCCCGGGGTCGCGCTCGGCGCCGGTGGCGATGGCTCTCCAGCGGCATCCGCGGATCAAGGTCATCGTCCACATCGACGAGCGCTGCGGCTCTTTTTTTGCCGTCGGACTCGGTAAGGCGACGGGCAAACCGGCGCTGGTGTTGACCACGTCGGGGACCGCCGCCGCGGAGCTTCATGCCGCGGTGGTCGAGGCTTCGTACTCGCGCACACCTCTGATCGTCGTCACCGCCGACCGTCCGCCCGAGCTGCAGGGGGTGGGGGCCAACCAGGCGATCGACCAGCAGCACCTCTTCGGCAGCGCCGTGCGTTGGTTCGTCGATCCGGGTGTCCCGGTCGAGATGCCGAACGCCGCGCGCGTGTGGCGTCGACTCGCCGCCCGGGCCGTCGCCGAAGCAGAGTCCGGGCCGGTTCACGTCAACCTTCCGTTTCGCGAGCCGCTGGTGCCGCCACCTGGCCAGGTCCCCACCGCCGAGGCCGCGCCGGCGCAGTCGATGACAGGCGGTCGCCTGCTGCCAAACCAGGCCCAGGTCGCGTCGCTTGCGTCGGCGCTCCAGCGCTCGCAACGTCCGCTGCTGGTGGCCGGAGAGATTCGGGAAGGTGAGCGGTTGGCGCCGGCGCTGCACCGACTTGGCCTGCCCCTCCTCGCCGAGCCCACATCGCAGCTGCGGCGCAGCGAGGCCGGGGCGGTCGTCGAGTCGTATGAGGCGCTGCTCCGTGCCGGCTGGTCTCTGCAGCACGGCCCCGACCTGGTCATTCGAATCGGCGCCACACCGACGTCGCGAGTCATGAACCGATGGCTGGCCGCGGCGGCCGCGCCGACGTTTCTCATCGATCCCGACCGGGCGTGGCGCGACGAAGACCACGTGGCGACCAACGTGATGGTGTGCGATCCACAGCCGCTGCTCGAGGCCCTGCCCGTGCCCGACCGGTCGGCGTGGCGCGAGCAGTGGGTGAGCGCCGGCAAGCGTGCCACGGCGGCGATCGCGGCCACCATGGTGTCGACGCCCATGCATGAAGGCCACGTCGTCCGGGCGCTGAGCTCGCGCATGCCCGACCCGGGCCAGGTCTTCATCGGCTCGAGCATGCCCATCCGCGCGGCCGACAGCTTCTGGCCGCTGGCCCGGCCGCAGCAGCGATTCTTCGGCAACCGCGGCGCCAGCGGGATCGACGGACTGGTGTCGACCGGACTCGGAGTGGCGACGGGTCGCGACGCCGTGCCGACGGTTTTGCTCCTGGGAGACCTGTCGCTGTATCACGACATGAACGGCCTGTGGGCGCTGCAGCGGCACGGCATCAGGGCCACGCTTGTCGTCTGCGACAACAACGGCGGCGGCATCTTCAACTTTCTGCCCCAGGCCGAGCACCTGGACGTTTTCGAGGAGATCTTCGCCACCCCGCTGGGTCTTGATCTGTCGCAGGTGGCGAGGCTGTACGGGCTGGTCTACAGCCCGGTGTCCGACCGCTCGGGTCTCGAGCCCGCGATCGCCGACGCCATCGCCGCCCCGACTCCGACGATGGTTGTCGTCCGGTTCAAGCGCGAGGACAGCGTCAACGGCCATCGCCTGTGCTGGGAGGCGGCTGCCTCCGCGCTCAAGGGTTAGCCGGCGCTAGCGGAATTCCGCATCTTTGTCGTCAGCGGGGCGCGTCCGAGCGTCAGGTTAAGCCTGTCTGGCGCCAGCGGTCCGCTTCCATCAGACGAGCGCGGTCAGCAGCGCCTTGAACTTCAGCTCCGTTTCCTCCAGCTCGCGCGCCGGGTCGGAGTCGGGCATCACTCCGACGCCCGCATAGAGCCGGGCGCCGTCCTCCCACAAGAGGCCGCAGCGCAGCGCGACCGCGAGCTCGCCGTCGCCGCGTCCGTCGATCCACCCGACCGCACCCGCATACCAACCGCGCTCCATGCCTTCGAGCTCGTCGATCAGCGCATCGGCCGCTGCCCGCGGCCAGCCGCCGACCGCCGGTGTGGGATGAAGCGCGGCGGCCAGCGTGAGCGTGTCCGCCGGAGGCTGCGCCAGCTCCGCGGCCACACTCGTGGCCAGGTGCTGGATGTTGGTGAAGCGCACGACCTCTGGGTCGTGGGCGGTGACATGCAACGCAAACGGCCGCAGCGCCCCAACCACGAACTCGGACACCACCCGGTGCTCGATCGCATCCTTCGCGCTCTCAGTAAGCTGCCGCGCGAGGCGCTCATCGTCGGCGTCGCTCACACCACGCGCCACCGATCCGGCCATGGGCTGCGCGAAGGCGTGGGTTCCGGACCGTCGGATCAGCAGCTCCGGCGACGCCCCCGCGAACGCGGTCCCGTCGGCGCCGGTGACGAGGTAGGTGAAGCACGATGGATACGCCGCCCGCAGACCGCGGACGACCGTCCCTGCCGAGACGACGCCATCGCCGCGTGCGAGCACCTCACGGGCGAGCACAACCTTTTCCGCCTCGCCGGCACGAAGCCGCGTCGCGGCCGTTTCCACGGCCACTGTCCACGCGACCGGGTTTCGCACCGCCGTCACGTCGAGCCGCCGTGCCGCGGGCGCGGGCACGGTGGCGGCGGTCAGCTCCAGGAGCGATTCGGCGTCAGGGGTCGCCGCCGACAGATAGGTGCGGCCCCGGCGCCGCAAGACTGCCAACGCCGGGACGCGAAAGAGGAGCGCCGGGAAGCCGGACCAGGCGCCGCCTGGATCGCGGTCCGGCCGGTAGGCGAATCCCCCGACCGCGATCGTGTCGAGCGACGCGCTGAGGCTGTGCCAGAGCCGGGAGGCGGCCAGGATCCGGTTGTCGCCGGCTTCGAAATCGATCGTCTTGCCGTCAGCGCCCTCGAGCGCGACGCCGCCAGGCGCCGCCACGATGTCGAACGCGCGCCCGATCGCCGCCACGCTCACCGCGTCGGGCATCGGCCGCTCGATGAGCATCACCTCATGCCCGGCGTCGCGAGCGGCACTCACCAGATCGATCAGGTCGGGGTTGCGATCGAGCTCCCACGATTTCAGCTCCTCCCCATTCATGGGGAGGTGCCTGGCGAAGCCAGGCGGAGGGGCTGCGCCGGACTTGCTCCTCATCCCCTCTTTTCGATGTGCTCCCGCGCCGCGCGCAGCAGGCTGCGCTGGAAGTGATGACGGACCAGCGTGCCGCTGGCCTCGAGCAGGTCGTTGAATGTCTGCAGGAGCTTGCGCTCCGCGGCCTCGGTCTCGCCGCCCTCGGCCTGGATCCGCTCGCGCACATGGTGATCGAACAGGTCGACCGCCTGGCGCGCGGTCCGATCGACGGCCGCCGCATGCTCCTTGCCGAGTTCCATCAGGGCGCCGAGAGGGACTCCCGCGGCGATCAGCTTCATGCCGGCGGCGATCGCTTCGAGATCGTCGGCGGGGTAGAGGGGCTGCTCGCCGCCCTCGACCGGCACCAACAAGCCGGCCTGCTCGAGGCTGCTGAGCAATGGCTCCGCGACGCCGCTGCGCTCGGCCAGCTCGCCCAGGGTCAGGTTCTGCGGGGCCGTGGGCCGGGTCACCGCCGCTACAAGGGCCTCATCTGACGCCTCCAGCTCGCCGGCCAGGAAGCGCTGGATCACGGTCAGCGTGAAGCCCTGCTGTTGGAGCTCTTTGATCCTCTTCAACCTCTCGACGTGGGTGTCGCCGTACCAGGTCACGCGGCCCTCCCGCCGCGGCGACTCGAGCAACCCCTTGCCCTGGTAGAAGCGGATCGTGTCCACGGCCACGCCGGCCGCCCGGGCCAATTGTTCGATCCGATACTCCATGAGTACTTACTCTAACGATCGCACGAGGCCGGGCCGCAGCCGCCAGGCCGGCTACTCGGCGGCTTGGCGGGAGAGGCGATACTCAGGGCCGGCCTGAGCCGGCTGTCGTGCAGGCGCGTTGCCCTCCAGCTTGGCGGCGTCGTGCTCATGACGCAGGGCCGCCTTGCGACAGCTCTCGCAGCACCAGGTCTTCCGGCCTGGGCGCGCGCTTCCGACGAGTCGAGTCAGCACTCCCACCGACTCTGACCAACGTCGTCGAGGCTCGAATCCGTCGGGTCTTTGCATAGGACATTTGACCTATGCCTATCGCGCTGATGGCGCGTGACCCGGTGCGCCGGGCGACAGGGTTTATCCGCGGACGCGGACCCTAGCCGAAGGTGTTCCAGTAGTACATGCGGTCGAGCCAGCCGGGGTTGGCCCGATAGGCCCTGGCGAGCGATTCCACGGCGTCGACATAGTCGTAGTCGAGGTTGTAGTGCCAGATGGCAACGCGCATGTTGTACGGCGCGCCGTAGTGCACCAGGTAGCGGGCGGCGGCGAGGATCGAGTCGTGCGGGTCCATGACGTTGCCGCCCTGCCCGTAGTTGTTCCAGGTACCGGGCAGGAACTGCATCGGTCCCATGGCGCCCGCTGTCGAAGGTCCGTTGACGCGGCCGAAGTTGCTCTCGATGAAGTTGATCGAGGCGAGGTAGCTCGCGTCGACGCCGTACCGCCGCTGCGCCTCCAGGTAGAACGAGCGCAGCGAGCTCAGGGGCGCCGCATCGAAGTACGCGTGAGTGAAGTGCACGTTGACCAGGTAGTACTCATCGATCCCGGCGAGGATGAAGAGCGAGTGGAGGGCCGAGATCGAATCCTGGAGCGAGCCCCGCATGCCGCTCGGCAGGAGCGGGACGACAGCGGACTCGACGCTCGCGTACCCGCCCAGCTCGTAGACGCGAAGCTCCTCCAGCCGCGCCGCCTGCCGGAAGCTGTAGGTGGCCGCCGAGACCGCGAGCTCATGACGGACGCTCTCGGCCAGCCCCGATGGTTTCTCGGCGGCAAGCGCCTCCAGCCTGGTGGACGCGTCCTGCATCGCCAGCTCGGCGGCGATGATCCGCGCGGCCTCGTGGTGCGCGTTGGGCCCCGCGCCGGGATCTTGGGCCGAAGCCGCCCGCGGCAGCAGCGCCAGGACCACGGCAACCACAACCGCGAGCCGGAGTCGGATCAGGCCGTCTGCTCCGCTTCGATCTTGAGCGGCTCGAGCACCGGCGGCAGCGGGATCTCGGCCGGATACGGGTCCTTCTCATTCGGTTCCCGGAGCCCTACCGAGTCGAGGAGGCCGCCGATCTCGTCTCCGACCAGCTCGCCCTGCGCCATCAGCGCCTCGGCCGCCAGGTCGATCGCCTCTTTGTTCACGTTCATCACGCGCCAATCGTCGATGTATGCCGAGCCTAAAACCTGGGCGACTGCCTGACGGGATCGCGGATTCTGCATGGCCTTCGCGGCGGGGCTTGCTTCGCCGGTCAGCTCGCTCTGCACGGAGGCCGCCATCGAGATCAGGTACTCGCCGATGCTGACCGCAAGGCGCGAGACGTGCGGCGGCAGCGGGTCAGGCCCCATGCCCCAGTTCACGATCATCCTCGACGCGAGGTCCGTCGACTGGATGAGGTCCATGCTCACGCCGGTCGAGTTCTCGCCATAAAAGACACGTTCGGATGCGATCGCTCCGAGACCATGGCGCAGCTCACCGGCGGCATGCGACCTGAACTTGGAGAACTCTTCTTCCTTGTCCACAGCGCGGTGATGGCCCAGCGATCCTGATCGCATTCGGATCGAGAGTCGCACCGATACCGCGTCGGGCAAGAAATATCGCGCCGCGACCGCGTGGCCCAGCTCGTGGCGGGCGACCGCGACGCGTTCGCGCTCCGTGTACACGACGGGGTGCGCAAGGCCGGCCTCGATGTTGCCCATCGCCTCGCGAATGTCGCGCCAAGTGAAAGCGTCGCGGTTGTCTTCGAACGCGTACATCAGCGCGAGGGAGAGCGCCTGCTCGATCATGGCCGGCGAGTAACCATCGGCGACGCGCGCGAACTCATCGCGCCGAGCGGGCGTGTCCAGCTCGGGATCGTGCCTCTTCTTCGCAAAGTAAAGATCCGCGATGTCCTTGCGGTCGTCTTTCGTCGGCATCCGGAAGATGATCTGGCGACCAAACCGGCCCGGACGAACGACCGCCTCGTCGAGGACCTGCGGCCGGTTCGTCGCGCCGACAAAGAGGATGTTGTAGCGAGGCGCACGGAGGATCGGGACGCGAAGCTTGATCTTCGAGCCGTTCACTCCGATCTGCCTGGGCAAGAAGAGCCCATCCAGCGTGATGTTCACCATCCGCCGGCCCATCTGCTTGAAATAGCCGGGGTTGTCGACGCCGTCCATCATCACGAGCAGCGTGTTGAGACCGAGCTGGCCTCCACCAAACATCCCACCCATGCCACCCGCCCCGCCGCCGCTCATCCCGCTGCGGCGATTGCCGAGGGCATCGAACTCGTCGATGAAGACGATGCTTCCACCCCAGCGCTTGGCGCGGCTCTTCGCGGCCCGCACCGTCATGAAAACGTTGAGCGCGTCCATGCCGAGGAACATGCCCTGAAAGGACGAGCCCGAAGTGATGATGATCGGCACGTGCATCGACGACGCGATGCCTTTGGCCAGCATCGTCTTGCCGGTGCCTGGAGGGCCGACCATGAGGACGCCGCGCTCGCGCTTCCCACCCGCGCGCACGTAGTTCCGGCCCTGCTCCATCAATGTCAGGATCCGGCGCATCTCCTCGACCGCCGACTTCTGGCCGCGCACGTCTTCGATCTTGACCTCGTAGTTGGCCTCTCCCGGATCCACATAGTTGCGTCCGATACGCCCGTAGATGAAGAAGGCCCCGAAGAACAGCATGAAGTTGGCCACCATGATCACCAGGAAATACGCAAGTTGGGGTATGGCGGCGGCAATGACGCCGGGTAACGCGTCCATCGCTTCCAGCGGACTCAGGCCGTAGAACAAAAAGAAAACACCGAAGTAGATTCCGAAGAGGATCGCCAAGCTCCGCATCCGGCGCCAGAACAAAGCCCGGTTGGTTTCGAGGGTTCGCTCATCAGGGTCGTTCTCAGGTGCGATGCGCTCACTGAGGATCAGCCAACGTTTCAGCAGCGTGAGAACTCCGCGGCAAACAAGCATCGCGACGATTGCGTACACCAAGGACCACGCGAGGCCGAGTTGGAGTGCGATCAGCGCGAACGCGAACGCGGAGGCGCCGACGAACAGGGTCAAGATCCAGAAGATGATCACGGCGGGGTCAATCCACTATACGGGTTGGGGTTGCGGTCGAGACAAAGACCAGGATCGCCAGCCCGATCGCGATCAGCACATCGCCGAGGCTGTACGCCTCGGGCACCGGGTAGAGCGAGATCCAGTCGCCCAACAGGTTGAGGTGGGTCGCCGATCCCATGACCGTGTACTGACCGGAGCTCCCGTGCCGGACCAGGGAGCCGGCGAACTCCGGCGCCACCGGCATGCGGCCTCCGTTGACCGTGATCACCACGAGGTTGAGCGCGGCGCCGGCCGTGATCAGCCAGATTCCGTAGAAGCGGCTGAAGTTCCAGATCGTCCAGGCGACGATCGCCGCCAGCGAGACGACGTAGAGGTACTGCGCGCCGGGGACGCGATTGAGTGGCGTGAGAGCGACGGCTTCTCGCACCACCACCGCGGCGAGGATCAGCCAGGGCCAGCGAAATCGCAGCCGCGCCAGGTTGCCGATGCGGCCGCCGACGACCAGGCCGAAGAGGAGGCCGGCCACGATCGCAAACAACCACAGCATGAGGGTCTATTCGGCGGCGAGTCGAGACGCGGCTCCCGCGAGCACTTTCACACCCACCGGCAGGGCGGCCTCGTCGATGCGAAACCCCGGCGAGTGATGCGCGGGCGGCGTGTCGCCTTCAGGCCGCGCGCCCAGCATGAAGTAGCACCCCGGGATGCGGGTGAGGAACTCGGCGAAGTCATCGCTCACCGTCAGTGGCCGGCCAAGCACGCTCGCCCGGTCGCCGATGAGCTCCTGCCCGACCTCCATCACAGTGCGCGTCACATTGGGTGCGTTCATCAAGGGCACCGTGCCATGGACGAGCTCGAGGTTCGATTGGACCTCGAATTCGCTTTGGGCCTCGCGCAGCAGGTCGCGCATTCGGTCGAGGGCCTGCTCTCGCAATTCGTCGTTGAACGTGCGCAGGCTGCCCTGGACGAGCACCCCCCGGGGCACGATGTTCCACGCCCCGTCGCTGCTGATGTTGCCGATCGTCGTGTGGCACTGCACACCTTCGTGCTCGAGACCTTCCACGACGGTATGCAGACGCTCGACGAAGAAAGCCTGCGCGGCGAGCACGTTGCCGCGCCGCCCCATCATCCCGCCATGCCCGCCTGGGCCGGAGAAGCTGACGTCGAAGGCATCCGAGCCCGACCACATCAAGCCAGGCCTGGAGATGACTGTGCCGGACTCCATGAAGCTCACGATGTGGAGGCCGATGACCGCATCGGGTCGGTGGTCGTCGAGCAGGCCTCGCGCGATCATCGCCTTCGCGCCCTCGACGATCTCCTCGGCCGGCTGAAAGACGAACAGGTACTTGCCGCCGAGGTCCGAGATGCGGTCGATCAGCGTGCGCGCGACGCCGATCATGATCGCCATGTGCGCGTCATGTCCGCACGCGTGCATGCGGCCGTCGATGCGAGATTGAAAGTCGACGCCCGACTCTTCTTGAATCGGAAGCGCGTCGATATCGGCGCGCAGCATCACCGTTTTGCCTGGCCGGCCCGTGTCTAGCAGCGCGACCGCACCTGTCTCCGTCGGTCCGCTTTCCAGGTCGACGCCCAGCTCGCGCAGCCGCTCCTTCAGGTAGAGCGTCGTCTCGTGCTCGCTGAAGCTGATCTCCGGATGCTTGTGGAAGTGGCGGCGCAGGTCGACCACGTCGTCGAGGACCGACTTGCTCGGCAGCGGTGTGGTCGCGTGCTCCTCACTCATGAATGGCGACCAGGCTGTACCCGCGGGCCGAGGCACGAACGAAGGTCGCCCCCAGCCCTGGCTCGAGCTCGTCGAGGCGGCGCCGCAGGGTGAGGAGCGCGGAGTGCACCGTCGAGTGGGCCGCGTTGTTGCGGAAGAGGCCGGCATGGATCAGGTCGCGGGCGGTCGCCGGTTTCGAGCCCTGGGCGAGGAACAGGACCAGCGCGGCCTGCTGCTGGGTAAGGCGGACGTCACGCTCGCCCACCTTTACGGTGCGGCGGGTGGGATCGAACTCGAGGCGCCCGAAGCGATAGCTCCCGGGCCGCCCGGTGCCCCGCTCGACCAGGCGCGCGGCGAGGTCGGAGTAGATGTGCGCCATCGGCACGTTGCCCTTGACGAAGTACGAGCTGGCGCCCAGCTCGTAGGCCCGGCGGATGGCGGCCGAGTTCACCTGCGCCGCCGAGAGGACGATCACGGGCAGCCCGGGATGGTGTTGACGGATCCAGGTCAACAGCTCGAACCCCGAGTCCTCGTGCTCGTCCAGCACGAGATCGAGGAGCACAGCCGCGACCCGCTCATGCTCGAGGACGTTGCGCGCTTCCGGCACATTCGCGGCTACCGAAGGTCGGTAACCGAGATCGTGCAGGTCGATCCGGAGCTGCTGCAGCATCGCGGCCTCGTCCTCCACCACGAGGACGGAGGAGCCGAGAACATCGACCGGACGGTAGACCTCGAGCCCCGGCGGCAGCGGCGGCAGCCGGACCTCGCGCCTTGCGCCGTTGCCCGATCCATGTCGAATGCTTCGGTTTTCCAAGACCTGTCCTATATCATTATTAACGAGAATTGATTAAACTTGAATGATCAAATACGTCCGGATTTCGTCATACTTTGGGCCGGACTTAGCGTAGTTGGAAAAACAAAGGGGTAAATTGGGGATGACTTGGCGATTCAAGATCCAGGGTGTGGTCGTCGCGTTGCTCGTGCTTGGTGCACTCGCGCTCGCCGCTGGCGCGCAGTGGGTCGACGCCTTCTCGAGTCTCGACTGGTAAGCCACTAAGAATCTGCATCTCGGCGCTCGCGTGAGCGCCGGATGGCGACCGGCAAAAGGGCGTACAGATCCGCCCGATCGATCGCTTTGCTCATGTAGCCGACGACGTCCGGATCGTCGGTGCCCGAGGGGAAAACGGGGTAGGCGGTGTAGAAGATGACAGGCACCTTCTGCCCGCGGGCCCGCAGCTCGTTCAGCAATCCCCAACCGTCCATCGGCTCGGGGAGCATGAGGTCGATGATCGCGACCTCGGGTTTGTCCGCCTGCGCCCGGACGAGCGCCTGGTCGGCATCCTCCGCCATCGAGACCCTGTAGCCGAGCATCTTGAGGTCGGTCTCGAGGATCACCCGCCACGCGCGCTCATCGTCTACCACGAGCACGGTTGAGCCCCGCAATTCTTCGGGTGTGGGCGCAATTGGCTTCGGCGGGGTGAACGGCACGTAAGTTTCTGGGGCAGTATATCGGTGGCAATGGCCACTCCAGCCCGGCGTAACGGCAGGTCGCATGCCTCGGCGGCGACGGTCAAGCCACCTTTGAGGGGGGCGAAGCCCGCGCTCAGAACCCTGGCCGTCAGCAAATCGTCAGGCCCGTCGGCGGCCGCGTTGGTCCACGAGCTGAGCAGCTGCGTCACCGAAGCGGACCTGGTCCAGGTCCTTTATCGGGGGCTGGGGGCGAGGTTCGGTTACGACGCCATCAACCTGCAGGTCCTGGAACGACAGGGCTGGTACCACTCGTTGCCCATGGACGCCGGCGTGCTGCAGGACGTGCGTCGCCGGCCGGTGCGCGAGTCGACCTTCGCGCGCCAGTACTCGAACCCGAAGACCACCGTCCTGCCAGTCGAGTCGGCGCGGCAGGAGGTCGGCAAGGGCCCCGGCGCCCGCGTCCGCAGCAAGCTCGTGATCTGGGTCCCGGTCATGCACCAGGGCGAGGTCATCGGCAGCGTCGCGTATCACACCTATCGCAAGCGCCGGGTGCCGACGGTGGAGCTGCAGTTCCTCGAAGACGTGCACCGCAGGCTCGGGGTGCTGCTGGCCAATGCATCGCTCAACGAGCTCACACGCAACCAGGCCCGGCGCCTGGAGGCGCTGAACAGCATTGCCCGCGCGATGACCTCCACCCTGGACGAGACCAGCGTTCTCACCGGCCTCTATGGCACGTTGCGGGAGCTGCTCCCTGTCGACGCCCTCGAGATGATCACCCTTCAGGATGGCGCCGACCGGGCGCGCTACCTGCACATGGAAGGCGACGCTGTTCTCACCTCGCGTTCGCTTCCCGCGCGTTCGCCGCTGGCGGCCACCGCGCGCGACGTCGTCGGCGAGAACAAGCGAGTCCTCGTGCACCACCCGCACTCGTCGCTCTGGGTGCCGCTGAAAGAGGGCGGCGCCGCGAGGGGCGCGCTGGGCATCAAATGCTCGCGCCCTTACGCGTACGAAGACTCGACGGCGGCCTTCCTGGAGCTCGTTTCCGATGAGGTCACCCTCGCCCTGCGCAACGCACGCAGCTACGAGGCGATCGAAGACCAGCGGCGGCGGCTGGAGGTCGTCAACTCGGTCGGCCGACGGCTGGCCTCGAGCCTCGACCGATGGTCGATCATGCGCACGCTGCGCGAGGAGCTGTCTGCGAACCTGAGCTTCGACGGGTTCATCCTCGCCACCATCACCCAGACTCCCGAGGGGCCGCTGGCCGAGGGTTACCAGTACGTGGGCGGCGTAGAAGAGGTCGTGCCGCCCGTCGCGCTGGCCGTCACCGGTCCCTCGCGCGAGGCCTACGAGACCAGCAAACCGGTGCTCGTGCGCAAGTCGCCCTGGGCGCGCTCTTTCGAGGGCAAAACCCTCGAGCGCGAGGTCTGGACTGTCGGCCAGGGCGCGGCCGTGTTCGTCTCCGGCCCGCCCTCCGACCAGCGGCGGGTGTCCCGCTCCTTCGTCTGGGTGCCGGTGCTCAGCGGGGAGCGCATCACCGCCATGCTTTCACTGCAGTCCTACACGGAGGGCGCATTCGACGACTGGCACGTGAAGCTGCTGCAGGATGTGGCCGCGCATGTAAGCCTGGCCCTCGCCAACGCCGATCACTTCGCTCAGGCGCAGACCGAGCGGGCGCGCCTGGAAGCCCTTCACGTCCTCGAGATGGGCGTGGCCAGCGCATCGGATGAGCGCCAGCTCGCCGAAGCGGTTTTCTCGGTGGTGGCCGACTATCTTGGCTCGACCCACACGGTGCTCGCGTACGTCGACGTGGCCGGCCTGGTGGCGGGATTCGCGGGTGCTAGCGGCGAGGAGACGACCCTCATCGGTCCGGTCGCCATCGAAGGCGCGCCTTTCTTCCGCCGCATGATCGAAGGCGGCACCGAGGTGGTCGAAGCCGTGGTGCCCGAGCCGGGAGACCTTGCCGGCCCGATCGGGAGCTATGTCTTCACGCGCTCGCCCAGCCACGTCGCGTGGGCCCCGATCACGCAGAACGACCGCGTCGTCGCCGGCCTGGTGGTGATGCGCAACGACGGCGCACGCTTCCAGGCCACGCATCTGAAATTGCTCGAGGCAGCCATGCCGGTGGTCGGGATCGCCTTGCGCACCATGCGGCTGCACCACGCCAACGAGCTGGCCCTCGCGCAGTCGGTGCGCATCCAGGAGCTGGCCGCGCTGGCCGGCCACGAGCTGATGAGCGTGGTCGCCAACATCGCCGACCAGGCGCGAACCATGCTCGAGTGCGCCGGTACCGCGTGCTGGGCGTTCGACACCGATGGCCGTGTGACCGCCACGCGCGGCAGCGGCGATACGCCGGCCGAAGAGGTGCTGGGCTGGGCCGGGCTGAGCTCCGACGACCGGGTGCCGCCGGCGGGCATCATCAGCGGCACCGCTCACGACTTCGCGTGGAACCTGATCCCGCTCTGGTATGGCGACCGCCTGGTGGGCGCGATCGGCGCGGTCCATGCCTCGACGCTGGTCGCCGAGCCAAGCGCGGCCGCCCTTGACTTTGCGCGCCACGCGGCGGTCGCCATCGAGAACGCCCGGCTCGTGGCCGAGACTCGCGGCCGGATCCGAACGCTCGAAGCGGTCGCCGCCTTCACCGAGCTGACGCCGACCGAACCCGACCGCGCCCGCTCGGAGATGGCTCGCCTCGTCAGCCGCGCCCTCGCCGGCTCGCAGGGTGAGCTGTGGCTCCTGGAAGACGGCGAGCTGGTGCGGCGGTCAGACGACGGCGACGTCTCGCCGAAGGTGCCGGTCACCGACAGCGCCCAGCTGCTGCGCGCCCTCACGTCGACGGCTGGAGGTCGCCGCCTACGCGCGCTGCTCGACCTGCTGGGCGCTCCGCAAGACGCCTTCGCCATCCCGATCCAGGTCGAAGGCAGGTTCGCGGGGTTGCTGGTGGCGCGGATGACGTCGGGCGCCGCGGAGACCCGCCGGCTCTCTGCGGTGCTCGCCGGCCAGGCAGCCGTCCTGCTCGGCCAGCTCGAGCTCGTCGACGCCCTCGACCGCGAGCGCCGGATGATGAACGCGATCCTTCGCCACTCGCCGGTCGGCGTGATGCTGGAGGACGCCGCCGGGCGCATCGTTTACGCCAACCCGGAGATCGAATCCATCTACAGCCTCCAGGCCTCCGAGATGCCAGGCCGCACGCCCGACGAGGTCTTCGCCGCCGCCGGCGCCGCGCCCGCCGAGGACGCCGACGCCGAAGGCACCCTGGAGCTGCGGATGAAGGATCCCGACCGCACCGTCCACGTCCGGCGGGTCGTCATCCCGGGACTCGAGGGCGAGCCGGCCGGCGTGCTGACCCTGCACGAGGATGTCACCGCGCAGCGGCAGGCCCTGGAAGCAAAGGACCTGATGCTGCGCGCGATCGGGCATGAGGTGCGCAGCCCGGCGGCCGCGATGAAGAACACGCTGGCCGGGATCATGCAGTGGGACGAGACGATCGACTCCACGGGGCGCCGGACCCTGCTGCAGGAGGCCTACGAGTCCTCGGACCGCCTGCTCAGCCTGGTCGAAAGCCAGCTGATCATCGCCAAGCTCGAGACGCGGCACTTCGAGCCGGCGCCGGAACCGGTCGACCTCGCCTCCGCGATGGGAGGGGTGCTCGCCGTCCTGAATCACCGCTACGCGGAGCGGACCGCGGCGGTGCGGGTCAACCTGCCCGAGGCGCTGCCGCCGGCTTTTTGCGAGCCGGCCCACCTCGGCCAGGTGCTGACCAACCTGATCGGCAACGCGCTCGAGTACACGTCGGGGGCGGTGCTGGTCGAGGCCCGGCAGGTCCAGCGGGGATGGCTCGAGATCACCGTTTCCGACAGCGGGCAGGGTCTGCCCGCGGCGACCCTCGAAACCGTGTTCGAAAAGACGGGCCCGGCAGGTCGCAGCCGCTCGCAGGGAGGCCTCGGCCTCGGCCTCTACCTCTGCAGGCTGGTCGTCGAGCGCTCGTTCGGCGGCCGGATCTGGGTCGCGGCGAGCGATCGCCGCGGAACGACATTTAGATTCACGGTTCCTGCCCGGATTCGCACCTAGTTGCCGTTAGACGGCTTTATGAGCGCCACGGCGCCGATCTGGGTTCGGGTCGGCGGCGGGATGGAGTCGGTTCCCGATCACCTTCGCCACGGCCCCGCCGACACCGACTTTCCGCCGCCCGGCGGACCCTGGGAGGCGCTCCTCCTGAACGGCCGCCTGGTGGGCTGGGCCGAGCACGGCGGGCTGCGTGTCGCGAGACAGAGCGCCGAGATCGGGCAGCGCCTGGCCCACGAGCAGCGCGACTACCTCCTGGCGCGCCTCGGCCACAAGCTCCGATCGTCGGTGCTCGCCCTCCAGGAATCGGCCCGCCAGGCCGCATTCGGCCGTCCCGAGCTGCTCGAGGGGCTGTTCGAGCAGGCCCAGGAGGTTGGACGGCGCGCCGCGGCCCTCGAGGCGGCGGCGGTCGAGCCGAAGGACAGCGCGCGGGGCGTCGTGCTCGGCGCGGTGCTGAACCTGGCATTGCCGACCGCGGCGCAGGACCTGCCCCCGGACGCCGCGGTGCTCGGTTCGGAGCCGGCGCTGGTCGAAGCCTTCACCCGCGCGCGCGATTGGCTGGGGAGCTCGCTCAGCATCGCGGCGGAGCCCCTGGGCTCCTGGTGGAAGATCCACGTCACCGCGACCGGCGAAGCGAACGCCCAGGGCGTCCCCGAGCTGGGCGAACCGCTCGTCCGGCTCATCGTGGACACCCAGCTCGACGGCTGGCTGGACGCCAGCAGGCCCGACGGCGCCGACATCTACCTGCCGGCCTATCGCTCGCGTTGACGCTCGAGCCCCGGTCAGGGTCCCGGATGTGGCTTTAGTCAGCCGGGTCGTGGCTCCGAACCCCGGTCCTTACACGGGGCCTGGGACCAACACCTGGATCGTGGACGGCGGGCCGGTCGTCGCCGTGATCGACCCCGGCCCCGACGACGATGCTCATCTCGATGCGCTCGACAAGCGCCTCGCGGGCAAGACGGTCGCGGTGGTGCTCGTCACACACGGGCATCCGGACCACCTTCCCCTCGCCGAGCGATTTGCCGCTCCCCACCACGCTTCCGTGCAGCGATATCCGGAGCTGCGCGACGGTGAGATCGTCCGCGCCGGCGCGCTTAACCTCACCGCCCTGTACACGCCCGGACACAGCGCCGACCACCTCTGCTTCCTCATCGCGGAAGATCGGGCGGTCTTCACCGGCGACCTGATCCTCGGCCAGGGCAGCTCGATGGTCACCTACCCCGAGGGCGACGTCGCCGCCTACCTGCACTCGCTCGATCGCCTGGCCTCCCTTGAACCGCAGATCCTTTTTCCCGGGCATTGGGATCCTGTGACGGAGGCGATGGCGAAGATCGACGAGTACCGCCGGCACCGACTCGAACGCGAGGCGCAGGTGCTGGCCGAGGTGAGGCGCGGCGCCGGCACCCCGACTGACCTGACCCGGCGCGTATACGGCGACCTGGACGACAGGCTGATGGTCGCGGCCGAGATGACGCTCCGCGCGCACCTGCGCAAGCTGGTCGACGACGGCGTGGTGCGCGAGCGCGGTGAGGTCTACGAAGCGTCGGTAATCTAGGCGCGGTGGCCCCGCCGATCCTCTCCCTGTCCGCGACCGAGCTCGAGCAATGGCTCGCCGATCACGGCGCGCCCACCTATCGGCGCAAGCAGATCTGGGATTGGCTCGCTCGTGGGGCCACCACCTTTGAGGCCATGGTTGACGTGCCGAAGGCGTTGCGGGGTGCGCTCGACACCGCCTTTCGTGCGACCTCGCTCCGGCCGATCGCGGTCTCGGAGGCCGACCGCGGTCTCACCACCAAGACCCTCTTCGAGCTCGACGGCGGCCACTCGGTGGAGGCGGTCGTCATGCGCTACGCAGACCGCTCCACGCTTTGCATCTCCTCGCAGGCTGGTTGTCCGATCGGCTGTCCGTTTTGCGCGACCGGCAAGTTCCCGTTTGGGCGCAACCTGAAGGCACACGAGATCGTGGAGCAGGCGGTCGACGCGGCGCGCGTCCTCGCGCAGGAGGGCCGCCGCCTCTCGCATGTCGTCTTCATGGGCATGGGCGAGCCGATGGCGAACTACCACGCCGTGGTCGATTCGGTGCGCAGGCTCGCCGACCCCGACCTCCTCGGCATCAGCCCGCGCCGGATCGTGGTCTCGACCAGCGGCCTGATCCCGCGCATCACCCAGCTCGGCGAGGAAAAAATTCCAGTCACCCTCGCGATCTCCCTCCATGCGGCGCGCGACGAGCTGCGTGACGTGCTGGTGCCGATCAACCGCAAGTACCCCGTGCGCGACCTGGTCGACACGGCGCAGGCGTACGCGGACAGGACGGGGCGCCGTGTCAGCTACGAATGGGTGATGCTCGCCGGTGTCAATCAGTCGGAGCGCGACGCGAGGGAGCTGGGCGCGCTGCTGAAGGGCAAGCTGGCGCACGTCAACCTGATTCCGTTCAACCCGGTCGAGGACACGCCGTATCGCGCTCCGGATCGGGCGTCCATCCGTGCCTTCAAAGATATGATCGAAGCCCAGGGCTTGAACGTGACCGTCCGCGACACTCGTGGGCGGGAGGCGGATGCGGCTTGCGGGCAGCTGCACGAACGCGTCATGCGCAGTCGCCAGACCGCCGGAGTCTGAGCCAACGCTCTATACCGGGACGTCTGGGTTCAGCTATGCAACGTGGAAGGGCAAGTTCTACCCGCCGGCGCTGGCCGGGGCCAGGATGCTCGACTACTACGCGCAAAAACTGACCGGCGTCGAGCTGAACGGGAGCTTTTACCGGACGCCGCCCGAGTCGACCCTGCTCAAATGGGCGAGCGACACGCCACCCGGCTTTCGCTTCTGCATGAAGGCGAATCGGGGCCTGACCTATTCTGCCGAGGGCTTCGACCGGGTTGGGCTGGCAAGCATCTTCACCCGGCGCATCGCCGTCCTTGGCGAGCGGTTGGGGCCGGTCCTCCTGCAGTTCCCACCCGCGCGGCAGCAGAACATCCTGCTGCTCGATTCGCTGCTGTCGGCACTCGGCCGGCCCGCCGCCGCGGAATTCCGCCACGAGTCCTGGTTCGACGAGGAGACGTACGGGGTCATCCGCGAGCACGGCGGCGCGCTCGTGGTCACCGATGAGGCGAAGTGGCCGCGGGCCCCGCTGGTCGACCTGGGCTCCGTCGCTTATTTTCGTTTGCGGCGCGGCTATTCCGCGGCTTCGCTACGCCCGTGGGTCGACGAGGTCCGGTCAGCCGTCGCAACCCACGACGAGGTGCATGTCTATTTCAAACACGACTCGGGGTCGCCGGCGTTGGCGCAGCGCCTGCTCCGGCTCGCCGGAAAAGAACCGGTGCGGCGATGAGCGCGATCAGCACCATCAACAGCGAGGCGATCTGCGCCTGTCGCAGGCCAAGGAAGATGCCCGGATCGGTGCGCAGGTAGCTGAGCAAGAACCGTCCCGCCGCGTAGACCGCGAAATAAAGAAGACCGAGCACCCCGTTCGGAAGCCGCGCCTTCAGGCGCTGGTGGAAGGGCAGCAGCGCGCCGAGGATGAGCAGGCACAGCGCCATCTCGTACGCCACTTCCGGGTGCACGACCTTGCCAGGCTCCCCCAGCGTGTTCTGGTTGACGTACTCGACGCCCCAGGGCAGGCTGGTCGGGGTCCCATGGTGCTCGCCATTGATCACGTCGCCGATGCGACCGACCGCGAGCCCGATCATCGCGGCCGCGCCTCCCGCGTCGATGATCTTCCAGAACGAGAACCTCGAGCGCCGCGCCCACACATAGGCGCCGACCATCGCTCCGAAGAGCCCGCCCCACTGGCTGATGCCGCCCTCGGTCAAGGCGAAGACGCGAAGGAGCTGGCCGCCTGCGAAGAGCCTGAAGTTCTCCCACACATATAGAAGACGCGCGCCGATCAACCCCGCCACCACCATCCAGGACAGCCCGTCCCCGGTCCCCTCCAGATGGGGGACATCCTTTTCCAGCAGCCAGAAGCCGAGGCGCGCGGCCGCGATGATGCCCAGGACTGCGAAAACGCCATGCCAGGTGATGAGCAGCGGCCCGAGGCGGACGATGTTGGGGTCGAGGTCGATGATGATGGTCAGCGGCATCAATCAGGGGGGTTGGTGGCTCGCTGCAACCGGAAAAGTGCGATTTCCCTGGGCAGCAAGGCCAGCGTGTAGTGGATCGGCAGCGAAACTTTCTTGCCCGTCAGGACATCGCGCAATGGCGTGTAGAACTTGCCCTTTCCGACGCCTGATTGCTGGACGGCCTTCTCCAGCGCAGCCTCGATTGCGGCCGGCTCCCACGACACGTCTTTCAACGCGTCGATCGCCGCCCGCACGCGCTCCGACGTGTCTGGCTCGAGGACCGGCGGAGTGGGATCGCTCCACAGGTAGTCCAGATAGTCGACCGCCTGCGCGAGCTTGTGCATCCGCGTCTTGAGCGCGGGAATCGCGCGCTCGATGGTTGCCACATCGAGGTTCGGAAGGAATGACTGCAACCGCCTCGCCAGCTCGGAGTCATCGAGCGTGCGGATGTACTCGCCGTTGATCCAGTTGAGCTTTTCCCAATCAAAGCGCGCGCCGGCGTGCTGAACGCGTTCGAACGAAAACTTCTGCACGAGCTCGTCGAACGTGAAGAGCTCCTGCGGAGTGCCCGGATTCCAGCCCAGGAGGGCCAGGTAGTTGAGGAGCGCCTCCGGAAGATAGCCCTGCTCACGAAAGAGGATGAGGTTGGCTTCCGGATGCCTTCGCTTGGAGAGCTTGGCTCCGTCGTGGGCAAGGATCAGGGGCATGTGCGCGTAAGCGATCGGCCTCTCGTAGCCCAGCGCGTCGATGAGCATGAGCTGGTAGGGCGTATTGGAAAGGTGCTCCTCACCGCGGATCACATGTGTGATTTTCATCACCGCGTCGTCGACCGGGCTCGCAAACTGGTAGGTCGGATAGCCGTCTGACTTGATGATGATGAAGTCGCCGATCAGGTCGGCGTCGAACTTCATCTCGCCGCGGACCATGTCCGTGAAGGTGACCTCACCACCCGGCACCTTGAAGCGCACAGCAGACACCGCCCGGCCCGCCGGCGGGTTGGTCAGGCAGCGGCGTGAATATTTGTAGGGCCGTTTTTCGAGCTGCGCCTGTTTGCGCTCGGCCTCCAGCTCTTCGGGCGTGCAGTAGCAGCGGTAAGCCTTCCCGTCAGTCAGCAGGCGCTCGGCCTGTTCCCTGTACTGGTCCAGGCGCTCTGACTGGCGGTATGGCTGGTGAGGACCGCCCCGGTCCGGGCCTTCATCCCAGCCGAGGTCGAGCCAGCGCAGGCTCTCGTAGATCAGCAGCTCGTATTCAGGACGGTTGCGCTCGATGTCGGTGTCGTCGATGCGCAGCACGAAAGTGCCGCCTCGCTGGCGCGCGAACAGCACGTTGTAGAGCGCGGTGCTGGCGGTGCCGAGGTGAGCAAACCCGGTGGGGCTCGGCGCGATCCTGACCCGGACGGACACCGCCATATCCTACGGACGTGAATGAAGCCCCTGGAGTGCTCGCCCTGGTCGGAGGCGACGAGTTCAAGGCGGGCAATGACGACCAGGACCGGCTGCTGGCCGCGCGGGCCAAGCGTGGTCCGGCCTTCGTGGTCCCGACCGCCGCGGCGCGGCAGGGTCCAGAGCAGGCCGTCGCCCACGCCACCGCGTGGTTCCACGGCCTGGGGCTCACGCTGCAAGAGCTTCCCGTGCTCAAGCGCGCGGACGCCAACTCGAAGGAGCTGGCCGAGAAGGCCCGCGCGGCGGGGTTCTTTTATCTCGCCGGCGGGGATCCTGGCCTGGTCGCGCAGGTGCTGCGCGAATCACGCGTGTGGGCAGCGATCTTCGACGCCTGGCGGGCCGGAGCCTCGCTCGCAGGATCATCAGCTGGGGCGATGGCACTTTGCAGCCACACCCTGATCCGGGCCAGCTGGCCGAACCGGTTCAACCGCCGGCCGGCCGGCGCCCTGGGCGTCGTGCCGGAGACGGCGGTGCTTCCGCACTTCGACACCTTTGGCAATCGCTGGGTCGAGTCCGCCCAGCGAGAGCTGCCGGGCGTGACGCTGCTCGGCATCGACGAGCGCAGTGCGGCGGTATGGACTGACGGCGCCTGGCGCGCGGCGGGCCCGGGCGCTGTGACCGTCATCCAAGGGACTGAGACGCGGCGATTCACGACGGGCTTGAAGATCACCGGGCTTGCGACCCCCGCCCGTATGCTTCCGAGCCAGTGATCCAGCCCGCCAGACGGACGTCTACGGTGCGTTCGGGATTCGTCGACATCGGCTCGCTTCGGGTGCATCACATGCAGGGCGGCCACGGCTCGGCCGTGGTCTTTGTCCACGGCCTCGGCTCGTCGGGCTACATGGAGTGGCGGCACAACCTGGAGGAGGTGACGGGCAGGCATCGCGTGTTCGCCCCTGACCTCCCGGGTTACGGCCGCACCGACAAGCCGCGCGTCCGCTACACGGTCCCGTACTTCGCCCGCTTCATCCGGCGCTACATGGAGGATCGCGGCCTTCGCTCGGCCGCGCTTGTCGGCGCATCACTCGGCGGACGAATCGCCCTGGAGGTGGCGCTCGAGCAGCCCAAGCTCGTGCGCAAGCTCGTGCTGGTCAACACGCTGGGTCTCGGCCGGCCCAAGGTCCGGATGGCGCAGATGGCCTACGGCCTCGTGACCATCCCGCGTGTGGGGGAGGCGGTGATGAGATTCACGCGGGACGCCCTGACGTGGGCGCCCGCCGCGATGGTCCGCCGTGTCGCCGCTCGATATTCGGGCGCGACCTCCGACCTCAATCGCACCATGGACAACATCTACCTCGACGACCTGCGCGAGATGTACGCGACAGATGCGTTCCGCAACGCCTACCTCTCCACGCTGCGCTCGCTGGTGAATCCGCGCTCGCTGTTCGGCGGCCACCACGATGTGACACAGCGGTTGAACGAGCTGAAGATTCCCGTTCAGCTCATCTGGGGGGCGGATGATCCTCTCTTCCCGCTCGCGCATGCCGAGCGAGCGAGCTCATTGATCGCTCGCTGCCGGTTGGCTGTCATCGACGGCGCCGGCCACACGCCGCAGGCCGAACGGCCAGAGGAGTTCAACCGCGTCCTCCACGCCTTCCTCGACCGGTAGTCCGCCCGGCCAGGACCGCTACCGGAGTCCCGAATATCGGGACCTGGTCGCCGCCCCACTCGACCCGCTCGTCCATCCGACGCCATGGCAGCCTCCGCGCCTTTACCTCTTCCTCAGGCGTCTGGTCAGGTGGATCGTGACGCACTTCTTTCGCGTCACTGTCAGCGGCCTCGAGAACATCCCCAAGCCGCCCTTCATCATCGCCGCCAACCATCAGGCGTGGTTCGACCCGGCGTTCATCATCCCGTTCTATCCGGAGCGTCCGCTCATCTACACGATGGCCAAGCGCGAGACCGTCTTCAACCGCGCGTGGAAGCGAAAGCTGCTGCCCATGCTTGGCGTTTTCCCGATCTCGCCGAACAGGGGTGAGCTCGACGAGCAGGGCCTGCGCACCGTGTACCAGGTGCTCGAGCGAGGCGGCGTGATGCTGATCTTTCCGGAGGGCCGCTACTCCCGCGGTCGCGCCCTGCGGCCGCTGAAAAACGGCATCGGCTACTTCGCGCTCCAGGCAGGCGTGCCGATCTGCCCGGTGGCGGTCAGAGGCACCGACGCGCTCAGGCCGTTCGGCCGCGTCGAAGTGTCGATCGGAGCGCCGATCCTGCCCGACGTCCCGGCATGGTGGGAGCTCGGCCGTCGAGTGTCCAGCGTCGTCGAGAGCGTGCGAAAAGCCATCGCAACCGCCCTGTCACGCCGCCGCGCATAGAATCTGTCAGCTTTGCACCTGGTCATCGGCGCCGGCGAGTTCCTCGGGCATCACGTCTCGCGCGCGCTCGCGGCTCACGTGCCGGTGATCGAGCTCAACGCCGACGCGGATGACGAAACTCTGTCCGACGCCATCACCGGAATCGAGGTCGTGGTTTTCTGCGCCCAGACCAGCTCGCCCGCGCGCCGCGTCCGCTACCGAAAAACTCCGCCCACGATTTTGGGGCGGGTCGTGGACGCGTCGAGGGCGGCGCGGGTGCGCCGTCTCGTCCATGTTTCGACCGCCGACGTTTACGGCCCCGAACATTTCGCGCGCGTCAACGAGAAGTCCGCGATCAAGCCGGCGCATGCCTTCGAACGCATGAAGCTCTTCGAAGAGGAGTGGTTGCTAGGGGCGGCCGAGGATCTCGAGGTCGTCATCTTGCGACCCGCCCGTGTCTTCGGCGAGGGCGAGGATTGGATCCTGCCGCGTCTGATGAACGCGATGGTGCACGGTCGCGTCTGGCTGCCCGGCGGAGGGCGGGCCAAGCAGACCTTCGTTTCCGCTGAGGACGTCGGTCGCGCGTGCCTGGCGGCGTCCGACCGCGGCCGGCCTGGGCATCGCTATCTCGTCGGAGGCTTCGACTCCACGTGGCGCGACCTTCTTGTCTCGTCTGCGCGCGCGGTCGGCTTCGCCGCCGATGTGGGATCGATCCCCTACGACGTCGCCTACCTGCGCGCGCTGGGCATGGAGACTCTTACCCCTCAGGGCGCGGTGGTCTGGCCAGGGATCTATGCCGTCGACGTGATCGGCAAACCCCATTACTACGACGACTCGTATTCGCGGCGCGAGCTGACGTGGTCGCCATCGGTCGGCAGCTTCGAACAGGAGATGCCTGCGATGGCGCCGTGGCTGGCGCGCCTGCCGGAAGTTTCCGCGGCCCTCGTCGAGCCGCCTGTCGCGGCGGGGGTTACTTCACCGCGAGGCAGATAAAAAACGCTGCATGCAGGCCGGATTCATTCCGGCCGTCCCCTGGCGTCCAATCGTTGCTAGGGAGAGCAGGGATCCCGCGGGGGAGCAATCAGTAAGGACCATCCTTATCGCGCTCCGCGCGCGACATCTGTCCTCACCCGCGCTATTTCACCGCGAGGCAGGTGATCGTCTTGAACACGCCGTCGATCTTCTGAATCTTGTCGACGATCAGCGACCCGATCGAGTTGACGTCGGGGGCTTCGCAAACCGCGATGACGTCGTACTCGCCAGTGATGGCGTCAGCGGCGGAGATGCCCTGCACGCCTTCCATCTTCTTGGCCACCTCCAGCGCCCGTCCAGGTGACGCGTTGATGAGGACGTAGGCCTTCATCGTCTAACCCCCAGTCTTTTACGTGGCCGGAATTGCCTCAGCGTACTCGCGTCAGCGCGTCTTGAGCGCCCGCAGCAGCACCTGTTCAGTGACGTTGGCGCCGGTCAGGAGCACCGCGACTTCTCGTTGGACGTAGGGCGGTGGTGATTGTCGAGACGGTGGTGGCTTCGATCGTCAGCGGGTCTTCTTCTTGCGCCGCTTGTCGGCCAGGTGCTGCGCCAGCTTTTTCAACCCTGGATTGACCGAGACGACCTTCGGCCCGCGCACCTTCTTGTCGCGGGCCCTTGCGTGGGCGTCTTCGCGCGGCGAAAGGCGATCCAGCTCGTCACTCACGAGGTAATCTGCGGTGGCTGAGGCGTCGGCTGGTAAGGGTAGGAGTAGGCCGGGGCCTGCTCGAGGTCGAGCCGCCTGAAGGCGAGGGTCCAGTACGTCGAGCTCTGCGCAGCCACGAATCCCTGGACGACCAGGGCCACGGGAAGCAGGATGACCACCCCGAGAATCACGAAGGGCAGGAACGCGGCCGTGCCGCTCGCGAAAGCGACGGCTCCGATCAGGAACAGCGGGACGAAGACGATCGCCAGCAAGCACGCCAGGGCGATCGCCAGCACGATGCCGACGGCGATCGAAAGCAACCAGACCAGCAGTGCGCGGCCCAGTCGCTTTCGCAGCAACCGGTGGGCGCGGACGATGGCGGGCCTGGCGGAGATCTGCTCCAGCACCGCGGCCCGCGAGCCGAGGCGATCGAGCAGCGAGAGATAGATCAGGTACGGGATCGTGAGCAGGGCCAAGCAGAGACCCAGCACCACCAGCCCCGCGACCGCACCCGAGTTTCCGTTCGCCAGCGACACCGCGATTCCAGTCCCCAGGCCGACGGCGACGAGAAAGACGGGCAGGACGAGGGCGAGCAGGAGCAGCCGGAAGCGGACGATCACCCACATGGTCGTCACCCCCGACCTCCATGCCCAGCGCAGTCCAAATTGACGCTCGGCGTCGTGCTCGGCGGAAGCCCGCACCGTCGCCCCCTCGCAGACCGCTGCCAGGATGAAGAACACGATCACCAGCAGCAGCCAGAGGATCGCCAGCAGGACGATCAGCGCCACATGTTCGGCAACCCAGGTCGTGACCTGCTGCTGGATGGTGGCGAAGTTGGGAGAAGCGCCTCTGCCAGTGGAAGGCTGGGAGTAGTTGAAGCTGAAGCCGCCGCCGCCCTCGCCCGAGAACAGGGCAATCAGCCACAGGTATTTGTGGTTCCAGCTGATCCGGAACGAGCGCATGACGACATCCCAGTACGGCATGTCTAAAAGGTGGCCGGGACGACCGCCCGCTTGTGGATGCCCGAGCCGAGGAGGGTCTCGCCTTCGTAGCAGTCCACTTCGAAGAGCAGCTTGTTGCCCTTCACCTCGGTGACGCGTGTGGTAACGACGATGGTGCTTCCGGGCGCGGTCGGCGCGAGGTGCCGCACATGAACCTCATAGCCAACCGATGTGTGACCTTCGGGCAGCAAGGGTTCTATGGAGCGATGGCAGGTGATTTCCATTAGGCCGATCATGGCCGGCGTGGAGAACGTACCCTTCCCGCCCACATGACGCGTCAGCAAGTCGCCCTCCACGACACGTTCCAGCCGGCCCTCGAGGCCTGGCCGGATGCCTTCGATCGTGTCCACCAGATAGATTGTCGCTTGTGACGACCCGACCTATACGCAAGGCGATATTTCCGGCCGCCGGTCTCGGCACGCGCTTCTTGCCGGCGACGAAGGCCCAACCCAAAGAGATGCTGCCGCTGGTCGACAAGCCGACGATCCAGTACGGCGTCGAGGAGGCGATCGCCAGCGGCATCGAGCAGGTGATCATGGTCACCGGCGGCGGCAAGCGCGCCATCGTCGACCACTTCGACCGCTCGCTCGAGCTCGAGCACTACCTGGAGGAGCGTGGCAAAAGCGACCTGCTCCACATCCTCAGCGAGGTGGACGACCTCAGCAACCAGGTCGACATCACCTACATCCAGCAGAAGGAGCCGCTCGGCCTCGGGCACGCGGTCTGGACGGCGCGCCGGCTCGTCGAGGGCGAGGCCTGCGCGGTGCTGCTTGCCGACGACGTCATTCTGGGCGACGAGCCGTGCCTCAAGCAGCTGATTGCGGCTCACCAGAAGACCGACGCCACGGTCATCGCGGTCCGCCGCTTCCCGCGAAGCGAGATCGGCCGCTACGGGGTGGTTGTCACCAACGGCAGCCAGGGGCGGATCCACGAGGTCACCGACATGGTCGAAAAGCCGGAGCCAGGCACCGAGCCGTCAGACCTGGCGATCCTCGGCCGCTACATCCTCACGCCGGCGGTGTTCGCGGCGCTGGATCGCGCCGAGCCGGGCGCCGGCAAGGAGATCCAGCTCACGGACGCCATCAAGCGCGTGCTGGGCCACCACCCCGTGGTGGCCCTGGAGTTCGAGGGTGACTACTACGACACCGGGACCGTGCCGGGTTACCTGAGGGCCAACCTGATGCTCGCGATGCGGCGGGAAGGGCTCCGCGAGGACCTGTATCCGCTGCTCCGGGAGCTGCTCCAAACCTCTCCCGAGGCTTCGTGAATCCCAGCCCTATAATCAGGAGACGCTCAATGAGCCGAATTCCCGCCCGAGTGATTTACCTATGGCTGTTTCAGGACGAAGAAGGTTCGAAGACGACAAAGTTGTTCGGTATGAGACCGCGGAGAAGGACTTCGAGGTCGAAGTCTCGCGCACCCTCAACAAATGGTGCGTCACCGTCTACCAGCAGCCGGACCGCCAGATCCTGGTTCAAGACTTCTTCCCGGAGCGTTGGAAAGCGCTCGCGCGGGCGCAAGACTTCATCCGACTCCTGAACCAGCGTAAGAAGAAGGAAGAGGAAGGGGCCTCCGAAGAGGACGACTACTAGCCAACTCCCCGATTTAGGGGAGGTGGCTCCTCCCCACTTGTGGGGAGGTGGCGCGCAGCGCCGGAGGGGCAGCGCCGGAGGGGCGGCGCCGGAGGGGCAGCGCCGGAGGGGCGGCGCCGGAGGGGCAGCGCCGGAGGGGGCTGGGGCGGGGGGCCAGGTCAGGACCTCTATCGCGACGACGATTTTTGGTGACCGCTAGACTTTTCGGCTCGTGAACTGGGCTTTGCTGCGTCGGGAGTGGGGGGCGGTGACGTTCGTGTTGACGGTCATCGCGGGCATGATCGTGGTTCCGCTCGCGCTCTACTTCGCCAACCAGGGACCGGGTCCGGTGGCGACGCCGAACATCTCCGTCACCAGCAGCGCGCGCGCCAGCAGCGTGGAGACTGCCAGCCCTGCAAGGTCGCCCTCGCCCAGTCCCTAACCGGCTACTCCCCAGAGGAGTCGTTCGCCGTTCGGCTGCACGATGTCCTGCAGGGGAAGCGCGAATTCGACCACTGACTTGCGTTCGGCGCTCACGCGCATCTCGATGACCTCTGACAGGCGCAGATCCGCGATCACCGCGCAGTCGTGCAGGAACGTGAACACCACAGGGCGGACGAGGTTCAGCACGTAGTCCGCGATCCGCGCGCCGTCGGCCAGCCTCTGACCCGCGACGCTGCGGTCCCGATACGCAAGGATCACGATCTCATCACTGAGCATCACCGGATCCGTCCACGCATAGGTGAGGGAGTGGGTCTCGCTGAGTTGCTGCAGCACCTCGGTGAGCCTACGCATCGGCGGCTGTGGACCCTCGAAGAGGAACGCCACGTCCCGCTGCGGCTCGTTGAAGTTCTGCGCGCGGTACTGAGCCGTGAACCCAAGGTCGGAGATCCCAGCAAACGGCGCGGGAACCTTGATGGTCATCTCGCCAAGATTTCGGCTCTGGGGGCTGGAACGCATGCTGGGACCGGACTCTTCCATGTCCTATTAACGCATGGCCGGCTACCGAAAGTCTCCTACCAACGCAGTAGCAAGGCACAATTTATCGATGCCGCTGACGGGGATCCGCATCCTCGACCTGACGCGGCTCCTCCCCGGAGCCTATTGCACCCTGTTGCTCGCGGATATGGGCGCCGACGTGATCAAGGTCGAAGAGCCGGGCGCCGGCGACTACATGCGCTGGACGCCGCCGCTCGCCGGCGGCCAGAGCGCCCTTTTCAACGCCATCAACCGCAACAAGCGGAGCGTGACCTTGAACCTGAAGGCGGATGCCGGGCGTGACCTCCTGCTGCGCCTGGTGGAAGGTGCGGACGTGCTGGTTGAAGGCAATCGTCCCGGCGTGATGGACAGGCTGGGTCTCGGATGGGAAGTCGTGCACGCGCGAAATCCGCGGTTGGTCATGTGTTCGATCACCGGCTACGGGCAGGACGGACCGTTCGCGTCCCGCGCAGGCCACGACCTCAACTACATGGCGACAGCGGGGGGCCTGGGTCTCAACGGCGAGCGCGACGGTCCGCCGGTACCGCCCGCGGTCCAGGTCGCGGACATCGGCGGCGGAGGGCTCCAGCCGGCGGTCGCCATCCTGGGCGCCCTGGTAGGCGTGCAGCGTGGAGGCGAAGGCCGCTGGATCGACGCCTCGATGACGGACGGCGCTGTGAGCTGGCTCGCCCTGGCGCTCGCCACCCACGCGGGAGGTGAGACGGTCGCGCGGGGCCACCAGCGGCTCTCCGGACGGTTTGCCTGCTATCGCGTTTACGCGTGCAAGGACGGCGGCTACTACAGCGTGGCCGCATTGGAGCCGAAGTTCTGGAGCGCGCTCTGCAGCGCGCTCGAGCGCCCTGACCTCGTCGACCTGCAGTATTCCGACGACTCGGTCGTCCATGTCGCGCTCGAGGAGATGTTCGCGTCGCGCACGCGTCTCGAGTGGCAGCGAAGGCTGTCTGCTCTCGACGCGTGCTGCGAGCCGGTGCTCGACATTGACGAAGTCCCATCGCACCCGCAGATCGCGGCGCGACGCCTGATCGAAACCCACGAGACGGGCGTCGAGGTCCGACCCGCGATTCGCCTGAGCGAAGGCTGGCGCCGCCGGGACGCACCCAGGCTCGGTGAGCACAGCAAGGAGGTGCTCGCCGAGCTTGGCATCGACGACTCGACGCTCGAGGAGCTGAAAACGGCCGGCGTCATCTAGCCGGCGCCAGCTCGTCCCAGACCCTGTTCACCTGAGCGCGCGTCACCTCGCGGCTGCCGCTGTTGTCGATCACGCGCTGGGCGCGGCCGCGCTTTTCGTCGATCGGCAGCTGGGCGGCGATGATGGCACGAGCCCGATCCTCGCTGATGCCCCGGCCTTCCACGAGGCGCTTGATCTGGACACGCTCCGGTGCGTACACGAGGACCACGTCGGAGTAAAGTCCCTCGAGCCCATTCTCGAAAAGCAGAGGCACGTCGTGGATCACGACCTCGGCGCCGTCGCGGTCCGCCTCGGCCGTGCGTTCGGCCATCCACTCCCGGACCAGCGGATGCACGATCGCGTTCAAGCGCCGGCGAGCGTCGTCGTCATGGAAGACCAGCTCTCCCAGGCGCGCGCGGTCGACCTGGCCGCCGCGCACATATTCGGGACCGAATTCACGCACCACGGCGTCGAAGCCAGGGGTTTGTGGGGCGTAGACGGCATGGCTGGCCTCATCAGCGTCGATCACCGCGGCTCCGAGCTCGCGAAACATCTCGGCCGCGGTGGACTTGCCCGACCCCGCGCCGCCTGTCAGCCCAATGAGCTTCAATTTGCGTGAGTGGCTGAAGAGGAGAAATTTGACGCGGTGGTGGTCGGCGCCGGGCCGGCGGGCACGGCGGCCGCGATCACCATGGCGAAGGCGGGGCTGGAGGTCGCCATCCTCGAGCGAGGCGCCAAGCCTGGATCAAAGAACGTGATGGGCGGCATCCTCTACAACCACTACCTCGAGCAGATCGTAGGCGAGGACTGGAAGCAGGCTCCGCTCGAGCGACCGATCATCGAGGAGCGGCGCTGGATCATGACCCCGGATGCCGCGATCAGCCTCGACTACAAGAACCTCCGCAACCGCACCCATCCGCATTCCTACTCGGTCCTGCGGGCGCGCTTCGATGCGTGGTTCGCGGAGCAGGCGGAAAAGGCAGGTGCCACCGTCGTGCCCGAGACGGTCGTCGAGCGCCTGATCACCAGGAACGGGCGCGTTGTCGGCGTGGGCACGGGGCGCGGCGACGATGTCTACGCAGAGGTCACGATCGTCTGCGAGGGCATCGGGCTGGGCGCGGGGCTGCTGGAAAGTACCGTGATCGACGGCAGGCCGCTCCGCCGCAAGCTCCGCCCCAACGAAGTCGCGATGGCGGTCAAGGAGATCATGCAGCTCGACCCGGGCCTCATCGAAGAAAGGTTCAACTGCGAGGCCGGTGAAGGCTGCACCGTCGAGTGCTTCGGCGACTCGACGATGGGGATGTCGGGATTCATGTTCATCTACACCAACCGCGACACGCTGTCCGTGGGCGGCGGCGCGCTGCTGAGCGAGTTCAACAAGACGCTGCGCACACCCAACGACCTGATGGAGCACTTCAAGCAACATCCGGCGGTCAAGCCGCTGCTGCGCGGCGCCGAAACCGTCGAGTACCTGGCGCACCTGATCCCGGAAGGCGGTTATCGCGGCATCCCCAAGGTCTACGGGCCGGGATATCTCGTGTGCGGTGACGCGGCGATGCTCTCGAACCCGGTCCACCGCGAGGGCTCGAACCTGGCCATGGAGTCGGGACGGCTTGCGGGTGAGACCATCGTCCACTGCAAAGAGGCGGGCGATTTCTCAGAACGCCGGCTGGCCGAGTACCGGGGCCGGCTCGACCACTCTTGGATCATGGCCGACATGAAGAAGTACGACAAGGCGGTGCCGCTGCTCGAGCACAACCCGCAGCTGCTCACCAAGGATGTCCAGGTGCTCGATCGAGCGTTGGACGAATTCTTCCGTGTCGACGGAACATCGAAGTGGGACAAGCAGAGAAGAATCTTCAAGATGCTGCGCAAGGAAGGCCTTTTCCGCCTGGGTTGGGACGGCCTCAAGAGCCTGTGGGCGATGAAGTGAGCCGGTAACCCCCTACCCGCTGACGTTGACGTGGATCGTGTGGAATCCGCTGGCCCCGCTCGGATAGCTCGGCGCGTTGTGCGAATCCTGCGTCGCGCCGGAGGCGTCGGTAGCCCGCACCATGAGCCGGTAAGCGCCTTCTGACCCGGGGGTCCACGTCGCCCGCCACACGACCCAGGTGAGAGGTGACAGCGCCGCATCGAACTGCGCGACCTCCCACGTCGATCCGCCGTTGGTCGTGTACTCGACCTTGCTGATGCCCCGCGTCCCGGCAAACGCAACACCGCCAATCTCCATCGTGCCGACCTTGAGGATCTCTGCCTCGCGCGGCACGTCGAATCGGGCCGTCGTCTTCACGACCGCGTTGTGGTCCCAGCCCTGCTGCTCCCAGTAGCCCCCCGTCTCGTGATTGGCCAGGTCGATGTTCTCCAGCCACTTGGGACCCTTCATCCCGTAGTGGCCGGGGATCAGGATGCGGGCCGGAAATCCATGGTTGACCGGAAGCGGCGCGCCGTCGAGCTGGTAGGCGACGAGGATCTCCGGGGCGCCCTCGACCAGGCTCAGCGGCAGGCTTTCCGTGTACCCGTCGCGGGCCTTGAACGAGACCCAGCTGGCCTGAGCCTGCGGCAGCACCATCGCGACCAGGTCGCGCAACCGCACGCCGCGAAACTGGCCGGTGCTCATCAGCTCGCCGCCGACGTTGTTGCTGATGCACTCGAGGGTCACATACTCGTCCGTTGAAGGCAGCGCCCGGAGCTCGGCGAGGGAGAGGTTGAGCGGTCGCTCCGCGAGTCCGCCCACGTGCAGCTGCCAGGCCTGGCCGTCAACAGCCGGATCGCCGAAGTTCTTGGAGACGACGTAGAAGTTCCCGACCGGCGTCACGGGGGGCGAAATCCCGGTTGTCCCCGATTCGGGCGCGTTGAAGATCGCCCGGTACCAGTCGGGCAGGAGGCGCAGGCCAAGCGCCCCGAGGCTGACGACGCCGATCGTGACCGGCACGGTGCTGAGCAGGCGGCGTCGACCGGCATCGACCCCTGACGGCGGCTGCTCGCCGAACTGGAGCACCACGGCGTAGATCGCAAACAGCGCCGCCCAGATCAGCGGCGTCGCCGGTCCGTCGTTGAGGCCGAGGAATCCGGCTCCGCCCAGCGGAAGCACAATGGCAGTGACCGCGAGCCACCCGATCGCCGCAAACGCGAAGGGCAGGTATCGAGACGTCCAGCGCAGGCCGGCCACCGCCGAGGCAGCGCCTAGCGCTCCCAGCAGGGCGACCATCAGGATGATCAGGCCGAGCTCCTCCACCACCTTGCCCGCGTGCTGCAAGGTGTCGATCAGAAAGCCGAAGACGAAGCCAGGCATGAGCGATAGGAGCGGCTCGTTGAGGAGCTGGGGGAGCGGACGCAGCCCGAGGAATACGCCCGCGTAGTACATCAACCCGACGAGCGCCACGCCGCCGATGCAACCCCAGCCGAACCCTCCGAACGCCGCTTCCTTGCGGGTCATGGGGACTCCCGGTGGGACCAATTCATGTCGTTTTCTTTACCAACGAAAGGTACGCGCGCACTGTAGGTGATTCGCCGCTGCTGGTAGCATCCGCGGGTCGGCATGGCCGCCCCGATCACCCCCGAAGACCTTTATCGCTTTCGCTGGATCGACCACGTTCGCCTCGCCCCGGACGGCGAGCGGGTCGCGTATCAGGTCGGCTGGGCGGACGCGACCTCACGGCAGAACCGCAGCCGGATCGTGGTCCGGCGCCTGCTCGATCCCGAGCCGATCGAACCGACCGGCGGGGCGCTGCGAGACCACTCGCCGGAGTGGTCTCCGGATGGCCGCAAGCTGGCATTTCTGAGCAAGGTGGGCGCGTCAGACCAGCTTTTCGTCCTCGACCTGACCACCGGCGCGCCGGCAAGACAGGTGACGACCCTGCCCGAAGGCGTATCGAGTCCGCTGTGGTCGCCTGACGGCGCCCGCATCGCGTTCACCGGCGGCGTCCTTTCCGATCCGGAAGCGGTGGTCGACGACCCACGGCTGCCCGAAGGTCGTGAGCAAGTTCGCCGTCCGCCGGTCGCGCGGGTAGTGCGCAGGCTGGACTACAAGCACGACGGCCAGGGCTACGTGGATGGCCGCTATCGCCACCTGTTTGCCGTTTCCGCGGTCGGCGGCGACGCCAATCAGCTGACCAGCGGCTCCTGGGACGTCACCGACTTCGACTGGTCTCCCGACAGCAAACGTCTCGTCGTCGCGGGCAATGCTGAAACTGGGGCCGATCTGCAGCGGGAGCTGAACCTCTACCTCATCGACCTCGACGCCAACCGACTCCGCCTCGGCGGGGGTTTTTATCTCAGCTCTCCGATCTGGTCGCCGAGGGGAGACCAGATCGCCTTCATCGCGCCGAACGGCCTCGACGTCGGTCTGCTCGAGCGGTTGTGGGTCGTGCCGCTGAACGGCGGCGGGCCGCGCTGCCTGACCTTGAACTTCGACCGGGCCGTCGGCGACAGCGTGATCAATGACATGCGCGCGGGCCATGCGACCAGGATCTGCTGGTCGACCGGGGGCGACCGCGTCTACTTCCTGGCCAGCGGCCCAGGCGTGACCGCCGTCCAGTCGGTCGATCTCGATGGCAACGTGCGCGACGAGGCGGGCGGGCAGCGGCGCATCTACGACTTTGATGTCGCATCCGGCGTGCTGGCATTCTGTGCCTCGGATCCGGACCATCCGGGCGAGCTCTACATGCTCACCAATGGGGCTGAAGCTCGGGTCACGGACCTCAATCCCTGGCTGCACGACCGGTATGTCGCTCAACCGGAACAGCACCACTTCGACGCTCCTGACGGCTGGAGGCTCGAGGGCTGGGTGCTCAAGCCACCGGGTTACGACCCCAACCGTCTGCATCCGGCCGTGCTGGAGATTCATGGAGGGCCGCACGGCCAGTACGGCTGGTCGTTCTTCCACGAGCTGCAGATCCTCGCCGGCATGGGATTCGTCGTCTTTTACATGAACCCGCGCGGCTCCGACGGCTACGGCGAACGCTTCCGGCGCGAGGTCGTGCGCGACTGGGCGGGCAAGGACTACGTCGACATCATGAGCTCGCTCGACCAGGTCATCGAGCGCACCGGTTACATGGACGCAACCCGACTTGGGGTGGGCGGGGGGTCGTACGGCGGCTACATGACGAACTGGATCATCGGCCAGACCAACCGCTTCGCCGCGGCGGTTTCGATGCGCTCGATCTGCAACCTCGTGAGCGAGTACGCGCAGCACGACATCGTGCTCTGGGGCGTTCTGCAGTTTGGCCCGCCGCCCTGGCCAGACCTCGATGAGCTGTGGCGGCGATCGCCGATCCGCTATGTGCAGAACATCAGCACGCCCCTGCTGCTGACGGCGGCCGAGATGGACCTCCGGTGCGCCATGTCGCAGTCGGAGGAGATGTTCGGGGCCATGCGGCTGCTGGGCAAGACGGTCGAGCTCGTGCGATTCCCTGAGGAGTCGCACGACCTTTCGCGGAGTGGCCGGCCGGACCGGCGCGTCGAGCGGCTGCGCCGTATCGCCGCCTGGTACGAGCGTTACCTCGGCACCGCGACCGCGGAGCGTGCTGCCCCCGAGGAGGAGACCCAGATC
>VBDR01000075.1 GCA_005882135.1 Chloroflexota bacterium | reverse complement strand
ACGGACATCCTGCTCGAGATCGGACCGCTCGACTTGCCGTTCATGACCGGCGGCCTCGAGGAGCACAGGAAGGCGGCGAACGCGCTGCGGCCGTTCTTCACCGAGATGCTGGCGAAGCGAGGTCTGAAGCTGCTCGCGATCAATGCGTGGCCCACGCAGCAGCTCTTCTCGCTCCAGCCGATCAAGACCGTCGCGGACTGGAAGGGCAAGAAGATCCGCGTCTACGGCGCCGACTCCGCGAACACCGCGCGCGCGCTCGGCGCGGCGCCCGTGAGCATCGGCTTCGGCGAGGTCTACACCGCGCTCGAGAAGAAGACCGTCGACGGCGCGATGACCTCCGCCACCAACGCCGAGCCCATGAAGTTCTTCGAAGTCTCCAAGTTCATCAACTACTGGTACCTCGCCGGCGCCGGCAGTGAGTGGTTCGTGGCCAACCAGAAAGCGTTCGACGCGCTGCCGAAAGACCTGCAGCAGGTCGTCATGGACGCGCTGAAGGACTCGCGGCTCGAGGACAAGGAATGGGAGGACGCGACTGCATGGGATGCGAAGGCGCGGCAGCGCTGCGCCGAGCTCGGCATGACGGTGGTCGATCCGACCCGCGACGAGATCGAGAAAGCCCGCCGGCAGGCCAAGAGCGGCTGGGACATCTGGCTCACGCGCACCGGCGCCGACGGCAAGCGCGGGATGGAGCTCGCGTTGAGAGCCCTCGGGCGGTGATCCGGCGCGCGGCGGACGTGGCGGCGCTCCTCGCGGGCTTCGCCACGCTCGCCATCGTGCTGCTCGTCTCGTACGACGTGCTGATGCGGTACTTCTTCGACCGGCCGCAGCTCTTCGTCGACGAGGTCGCGAGCTTCCTCCAGGTTCTCGTGATCTTCGGCGGGGCCGCGTACACGTTTCGCGTGGGCGGTCACGTGCGCGTCGACCTGATCACCGGCATCCTCCGTCCCGCGGTGCGGGGGTGGCTGCGTCTCGGCACCCTCCTGCTCGGTGTCGTGTTCCTCGCGGTCGTGATCTGGGTGACCACGCACTCGGCCTACACGGCGTACTCCTACGGCCGCGTCTCCGCCGTGATGCTCTATCCGCTCTGGCTTCCGATGGCCTTCGTGCCCGCGGGGCTCGCGCTCATGGAGCTGGCGATGCTGGTCGCGCTCGTCCGTCAGGTGAAGCTCGCGCTCGGGCCGGCGGCCCGGCGTGACGAGGTGGCGCCGGACCAGGACGGATGACCGAGCCGCTCCTCGGCACCCTCCTGATCCTCCTCCTGTTCGTCCTCTTCGCGCTCGGCGTGGAGATCTCGGTCTGTCTCGGCATCGTCGGCGTGGTGGGGCTCCTCTACCTCAGAGGCTTCAACGTCGGTCTCGGCGTCGTCGGCTCCATCGCATGGTCGAACGCCTCCAGCTTCTCCTTCATCGCGGTGCCGCTCTTCATCTTCATGAGCGGCATCCTCCTCCACTCGGGCATCGGGAAGGGCCTCTACTCGGCGGTGGCGCGGTGGGTCTCGTTCCTCCCCGGCGGGCTCGCGGTGGCCAGCATCTTCTCGTGCGCGATCTTCGCGGCGATCTCCGGCTCCAGCGTGGCGACGGCGGCGACCATCGGCATGATCGCCATCCCCGAGATGGAGCGGCGCGGCTACGCGCGCACGCTCATCTTCGGCTCCATCGCGGCCGGCGGCACGCTCGGCATCCTCATCCCGCCGTCGGTACCGATGATCATCTACGGCGTGATGACGGAGACGTCGATCGGCCACCTCTACATGGCCGGCATCATTCCGGGCGTCGTCCTCGCGGTGATGTTCGCGGGCTTCGTCATCGGGTACACGATGCTCTGGCCCCACACCGCCCCGCGCGTGGAGGAAGATCGCGGGTCGTTGCTCGACAAGCTGCGCTCGCTCTACGAGGTGGCGCCCGTCGCGCTGCTCATCTTCGTGGTCCTCGGCTCGATGTACCTGGGCATCGTGACGCCGACGGAAGCGGCGGCGCTCGGTTCCTTCGTGAGCCTCCTGCTCGCCGCCGCCTTCCGTACGCTCACGTGGCGCGCGCTGCGCGAGGCGTTCCACGCCACCATCCGGACCACCTCGATGGTGCTGCTCATCATCATCTTCGCGTCGATGTTCTCGCACGTGATGGCGCTCATCGGCGCGCCGACGGCGCTCTTCAAGCTCGTGACGGCGCTCGGGCTCCCGCGCTGGGCGTTGTTCACCGCGGTGTTCGGCTTCCTGCTCGTGATCGCCTACGCGCTGGAAGAGCTGTCCGTGATGATCATCCTCCTGCCGATCCTGTTCCCGCTCGTGACCGGGCTCGGCTTCGATCCGGTGTGGTTCGGCATCATCATGGTGGTGTGGCTGGAGATCGGGCTCATCACGCCGCCCGTCGGGCTCAATCTCTTCGTGATCCAGAACCTGATGCGCGGCACGACGGCGCGCGACGTCACGGTGGGCACGACCCCGTACGTGATCATGATGATCATGCTCGTCGTCCTGCTCTTCCTCGTCCCCGATCTCGCGCTGTGGCTGCCGCGGCACATGGCGCCGGGCCGCTGATGCCGACGCTGGCCGGCCCGCCCGGCGAGTTCCTCGCCCGGCGCGCGCCCCCCGCGTGACCGCGCCGTCGTTCAGAGCGCTTCTCCTCGGGGGCGGTCCGCGCTTTCTCCGTGACGCGTTCGGCCCGCCCGTCGCGTTCTACATCGGCTGGAAGCTTCGCGGGCTCGTGCTCGGCGTCGCGCTCGCGTCGACGTGGACGCTCGT
>VBDR01000033.1 GCA_005882135.1 Chloroflexota bacterium | reverse complement strand
TGGAGGCAGATGAGCGAGGACTGAAATCGTCGACCCCTCCGGCGCATCGACATCGGTTGATCGAGTTGATCCGGTACGCGGAGGATGCCGCCCACAAGCTTGCCAACCGCAAGCCTGAGGAGCCGATCGAGCTTGACGGGGACGCGCTAAGTGAGCTGGTTTCAACCGTCGAGTTGTTCATGCGTTGGCGACATCACCCGGCGTGGCCGAGTCTCAGGGATTCTCTCGTCAATGCCTCAGAGGTACAGCACTCCGTGATGACGTTGGGAATCGCAAGTCTCTTGGTTGACGCTGGCAATGGGGTCGAACTGGTTGACCACTCGGGGGCTGAGCATCGAGTCTGCGACGTCGTTCTTGTGCCGCGAATCATCGAGCGACTTGAAATCGAAGTGAAGACACCGATTGTGCTTCGCCACGGCAAGCAGTTTGTTGGCGTCGACGCGAGGAAACTTGCAGCCGACGTTATCGATCGGGCAGCTGCGACCACGGGTGGACAGCTAGACCCGAAGCACTCAGGGATCGTGGCTATCGGTGCCTTCCACCTCGGGAAAGATGGACTTGATCGGCTCGAGGCCGCCGTAACAGAGGTCCTCGCGCGCCAGGCGAAGGCTGGCCGCAAAGAACACCTGATGGCGGTCATCATCTTCGAGGTCAGCTTCGAGGTCACGACGAGCTCGGGCGGTCCTGCTCTTCCCACCGTGACGGGCATGTCGCCGGCCATCAACCATCGACTCGTCAATTACCCGGGGTACGGCCGGACGCTCTCGTTCAGTCAGCAGACTCCGTGGAAGGAGTGGCCAACACCAAGTGATCCGAAAAAGGTGCAGGGGGATCAGGGAGCCCAGGCTGCTTTGGTTCGCCGCTTGCGCTGATCGCGGGAATGCAGCCCGAGCCAACCCGGTCGATACCAGCGCCGCCCGCCTGCCGGTCGCAGCTCGCCCGGGTGCCGATACGCCCACAGCCGACACGACTCGCTGCACCAGACCGCAGGGTGACCTGGATGTCGAAGCGGTGGGAGCGGTTGAAGGCATGCGCGACAGAGTGACCCGTACGTGGCAGTCCCAGTCGAGTAGACAAGGGAAGCCGTCGGGACCGGGATCCTCGTCGCGCCAGCGAGTCGTTCGGTCACTCCGCCCCCCCCGGTAGCCCGGATCAGCGTCGCTCGCCAATGTTGCCTGCTGCATCGCACGACCACGTTCAGGTTGCTGGTTTAAACGTTCGCCACCCGTCAGCGGGCGGTGGTGGCCACGAAGATGGTTACGAGAGCCAATCCCAGCCAGAAAAGTGCCGTTACATAGCCGAAGAACTGGGTTACGCGGGAAACTTCCGGGCCGTTCCCGTGGCGAATACTCCACCAGAAAAACGCACGTGATATGCGGGTGCTGGGATGTGTAGTCGCATAAAGGATGAATGCTCCAAAGGCGGCGGCAACGGCAGCGGCGACGACAGCTTCCACTAAGAATCGTGTCAAGGATAACCATCGATGTCCTCTGTCCTCTGTTTGATGCTTTGGCTTGCAGGATCCGCCGACGGCCTGTGGCGCAGCCGCGCTCCGGGCTACCCAATCGGTGGAGAAGCCGCGAACCCCGATCGGAGGGTTCGGCTACTGCGAAGGCCGCTCAATCGATTCTGTGGCTTCGTGGCTTAGGTCCTCGGACTGGGACGTGCCATCGTCGCGTATCGGAAATAGAATCGACGGACCATGCGCCCCCCGCCTGAGTACTGGATCGGCCTATTCATTTGGTGGCTCGCAATTGCTGTTTTGGGGTCGCTCATCGCGGTTGCACTCGTCGAGGTTGCGTACTCCAGGGTTGTGTACCTCTTCGTCGTGATGCCAATCGCGGGCGTTCTTTTGTTTCCAATGGCGTATGCCGACGCCATCAAGAACGCAGCACAAGGATGTCACCTCGTCACCTGAAGACGAATCCGATCAGCCGTGCTGCGCGCAGACTAACGGCGTGGATTGGATCGGGTTTGCGGTAGTCGCTGCGAGTCTTGCAGTCACCATCGGTGGCATCTTCGCCGTAGCCAAGGTGGGCATCAACTTCGATAGGCGTCCGCGCAAGCCATCTCGCATTCGCAGAACTAAAGGCGAGTATCCGCCGCCCGAGCCGCCGGAGGGGCGGTATTGGGGATGAGTTTCATTCTTGTCGGAGTGCTGTTCGCAGGTTTCGGCGGACTCGCGCTTGCGATGAACCTGCGGCGTCGAAGGCGACCGCTTGAATCGTGGTTCGCCTTCGTGGCCATCAAAGTCGCTCCGCCTGTGGGCCTATGTGTGTTCGGTGTGGCTGTCGCGTGGACTAGTGATGATGTTCATCGGGTTCGTACTGGCAACATTCGCCTTCATCAAGCTCAGGTAGTGGCTAGCTAAGGCGTCTACACGATTCGGGCTCTCGACGCTTCTCTCAAAGCGTTCACGGGCGTGAGATAGGGAGTGAGTTGCATGACTAAAACAGTTGAGATCACCCCTGCAGAGCTGGCTTTGATTCTTGACGCATTGGGCGATGCGGCGTTCTATCGCGACACGCGCTCGCGAGTGCTCAAGAGCGCCGTGAGGAAAAGCAGCAGGCGGTCGTTGCCGATGTCGGGATCGATGGGTAGCTCGACCGATCCCGAGGGTTCGACCGAGCCCGAAGACCATCGGGCTAAGGCGCTGGCTTATGCCAACCAGGGACGCGCCTCGAGCGGCCCCTTCAAGGGCGCCGATGTCCTCATCCTGACCACCACGGGAGCCAAGACGGGCAAGCCCCGAGAGAACCCGCTGGCCTTCTCCAGCGAAAACGGCGACTACGTCGTGGTCGCCTCCAAGGGCGGGGCGCCGACGAACCCAGCCTGGTACCACAACCTGGTGGCAAACCCGGTCGTCACGGTCGAGGCGCTGGGCGAGACGTTCAAAGCCCGAGCCCGGGTCATCGACGGCAAGCAGGACTACGAGCGCCTCTACCGGGAGCACGCGCGGAAGATGCCCGGCTTCAACGAATACCGCCAGAGAACGAGCCGGAGGATCCCCGTCATCGTGCTGGAGCGAGTCGACTCGGAGCACGCCGCTTAACCCGCGCCGGCCGGCGAGCAACCGGAGTAACCTTCGCCGGGTGCCTGACTTGAGCCACCTCTGGCAGCGTTTCCTGCTCGCAAGCGCCCTGCTTTTCGGCCTCGTCCTGGGGGTGGCGGCGACCGTTTTCGGCTATAGCAACACGTCTCACGTCGCGGTCGGCTGGTCGGTCTTTCACATCGCCAGCGTGCCGCTCTGGACCGTGGCCCTGGTGCCGCTCGCGGTCGTGCTCGTGGCGGGCACCGTCTACCACTGGTTCAACAGCCTCCACCACTTCACCGAGCACATGCGCCACCGCCACCGCGTCCACGAGCTCGAGGCGGAAGTCGCCTCGCTCCGGGCGCACCTCGATCACCTCCTGGAGATGCCGGAGCAGTCGCCAGCAGCGCAGCCCGGCAAACCCGTCGCCATAGAGGTCTTGCCGGAGGAGCCCGCGCCGGCGCTTGCCCAGGCGGCCCCCTCCAACGGCGATGAGAAATCCGCGAGGAAGTCCCGTAAGCGCGTGTCACTGTTTCCAGCCGCGGAAGCTGAGCCGGCCGCCAGCCCCTCCGGCGCTTCAGGTCACCTCCCCATGAATGGGGAGGACGACAAAGCACCACGCGAAGAATCAAGCCCGGAGGCCTGATGGACGACGCGGGACGGCGGGACCTCACCGATCGTCGCCGTGCCGGTCGGCTTGTCGTCCCCAGCGAGCAGGCTCCGGCCGACCGCACGCTGCTCGAGCGCAGCGCGATCGAGGAGCTCAGCCACCACGCCGACCCATGGCGCGTGCTGCGCATCCTTTCCGAGTTCGTCGAGGGTTTCGACGCGCTCAACGAGGTGGGGCCGGCGGTCACCGTCTTCGGCTCGGCCCGAGCGAAACCCGACGACCCGTACTACGCGGCCGGCATGGCCCTGGGGGCCGCGCTCGCCAACCGCGGTTTTGCAGTCATCACAGGTGGCGGGCCCGGGATCATGGAGGCCGTCAACCGCGGCTGTCACGAGGCCGGCGGCCTCTCGGTCGGCTGCAACATCGAGCTGCCTCACGAGCAGGCGCTCAACAAGTACGTCGACCTCGGTGTCGAGTTTCGCTACTTCTTCGTCCGCAAGAACATGTTCGTCAAGTACGCGCGGGGATTCGTCATCTTTCCGGGCGGATTTGGCACGCTCGACGAGCTTTTCGAATCACTCACCCTGGCCCAGACCGGCAAGATCGAGCACTTCCCGATCGTGCTTTTCGGCTCCCCCTACTGGAAGGGTTTGTTGGGCTGGCTCGAGGAGCATGTCCTGGGTTCCGGCGCGATCGCTCCTGACGACCTCAAGCTGATGACGCTCACCGACGACCCCGAAGAAGCCGCGGCGATGGCCACGCGTCCGCTGCCGGTGAGGATCGACGAGCCGCGGGAGCAGACAGGCGAGCCCAAGGCGGACGCGCGATAGGCCCGCTCGACTTCTACTTTCTGAGCGATGGGGGGCAGGCCGCCGACGCCGTCGCGCAGCGCCTGGCCGCTTTCCTCGACAGCGCAATCAAAACACTGGACGTGGCCATCTATGACCTGCGGTTGGACGAGTCTCCGGCCACGACGGTGCTGAGCTCTTTCGAGGCCGCGGTCAAGCGCGGCGTCACCGCCAGGCTCATGTTCAACCAGGACCACCCGGCCGGCATCACCGATCCTCCGCCGCCTGAGATCGACTGGGCATTCGTCGACCGCCTCAGATCGGTTGGCGTGCAGGTCAAGGCGGTTCCAGGCGTGCCGGACCTGATGCATCACAAATACGTCGTCCGCGACGCCGGCACCGACGCGTCAGCCCTCCTGACCGGCTCGACCAACTGGACCAACGACTCGTGGACCCGCGAGGAGAACGTGATGTTCACCATCGCGTCGGGCGAGATCGCCGCCGATTTCGCAGTCAATTTCCAGGGCCTGTGGGACAAGCCCGTGGTGGCCCTCTCCGGGCGCATCTCGTCGCCATGGACGTCGCTCGCCGACGGCACCCGGGTGCGGCCCTACTTCTGCCCGGGACGCAGCCTCAAGCTCGTGCACGCCATGTCAAGGTCGATCGCGTCGGCACGGCGACGGGTTCGCGTCTGCTCGCCTGTCATGACATCCGGTCCGATACTAGGCACGCTGGCCGAGGTCTGCGAGCAGCGGAAGGTCGACGTCGCTGGTGTGTACGATGCGACGCAGATGGACGAAGTCCAGCGCCAGTGGGGAAGCCAGGCCGGCGCTGCATGGAAAATCACCGCATTCCACAGCATCATCGGCGCCGCGCACTTCGGCGCCAAGCGTTCGACGCCTTACGCGAAAGGTTCGATCCATGACTTCATGCACGCGAAGATCTTGGTCGCGGACGACTACGTCTACACGGGGAGCTTCAACCTCTCGCACAGCGGCGAAAGCAATGCCGAGAACGTGATCCAGATCGAGAGCGCGGCAGTGGCCGAAATGTGCGTCGCGTACATCGACCGGGTCGCCGCGCGCTACGGCGGCGCGCCATTGAAGGTGGCGTAACGCGCTGAGGAGCTGCGGCGGGGCCGGGCGGCGAGAGATTCGGCGATCCAGGTGGTCCAGATTCGGGCGAACCGACGAGCAGCGCAGCGAGCGCATTGAACATTCGTGAGCGAGCAGCGCAGGAGGTGAGCCCGAAGATGGGCCGCCTGGGCGCCGAAGATCCGTCGACCGGGCCCCGCCGCAGCTCCCGTCCCCGGATTCTGTGGATCGCGGCCGCCGTGGTTGCCATCCTCGCAGTCGTTGCGTTGTGGGCTGCGCCCCGCTTGCAACCAGCGACGGGCACGCTCGTGGTTGTCGCCGCCGGGAGGTCAGCCTCGTCGCTCACCGCTTCAACGCTGATGCTCCAACGGGGCGACGGGTCCTGGGTGACCGCCGGCAGCATTTCCGGCAATGTTCCACCGGCGCCGGATCAGCGACAGCTCATCGCGCTGCCATTCCCAGCGGCGAGCTACGACCACATACGTTTTCGGGGCGACGTGGAGCGCGTGTCAGTGACGGTCACCGCCGGGCAGGTAGAGCCATTGTTGTTGGGCATCGATGCCGGCAACCTGATCCCCGGCGCGGTCTATGCCGGCAACGACGAAGTCAACCTGGGGTTGGGTGAGCTCGCCGGCAAGTTTGTCCCGATGCCTTCATTCGACCTCGTCGATCACAGCTCTCGTGCGTTCAACTCCTCGACCACAGCCGGCAAGGATGTCGTCATCGCTGCCTTCCATACCACGTGCCACGAGACCTGCCCGCTTTACACCGCCCTTTTCTTCCAGCTTGCGAAAAGGGTGCCCGCCACGGTGACGCTGGCCGAGGTCACCACCGATCCCGATGTCGACACGCCGGCGGTGCTGCTCGACTACAGGAATCGACTTGGCGCCACGTGGGAGCTTGCGACCGGGACTCGCGAACAGGTGGCCTCGTTCTGGAAGACTTTCGGCGTCGATCTCGCCACCGGAGACACGCACACGTCCACGCTGGCGCTGCTCGACCGCCATGGTTACATCAGGCTCGTGTACCGCGGCGCGCCCAGCATCGGCAACGATATCCCGCCCTCGCTGGTCACCTCGCTGAGCGCGGCGGGGCTCAGACAGCTGGCGTCGGGCGGGGACGGCTGGGGCGCGCCGGATGTGCTGCAGTCGCTGCTCACGATCGCGGGCCCCGAGCAGTCGCCGCAGCCGGCGGGCGGCCATGCGCCGGGCTTCAAGCTGGCCTCGACGGGCGGGGGGACCGTGAGCCTGGCGGCCCTCGCCGGCAAGCCGCTCGTCATCAACTTCTGGCGCGGAGATTGCCCGCCGTGCAGGGCGGAGATGCCGCTCCTCCAGGAGCGGGTCGGACCGCAGTCGAAGGTCCAGCTCGTACTCATCAACTGGGGGGAGAGTGCGGAGGCTGCGCGATCGTTTCTATCCCGCGTCGGCATCAACCAGGGATCGCTTCTCGATTCAGACCTCGCCGTCGGCAGGGCTTACGGCGTCGCGGCTCTGCCGACCACTGTCTTCGTGCGTTCCGACGGCACGATCGAAAGGCGCCAGGTCGGCGAGCTCGACGAGCGCGTCCTGACCGCGGAGTTGTCGAATCTGGTCAGTCAGTAGACTGGGCCCGAGTTGGTTTCAGTCGGATTTTTTCGACGCCTCGCGTTTCTGACTGCGTTTTTCGCCTACCTGCAGATCGCGCTTGGCGGCGTCGTCCGGGTGACCGGATCGGGTCTGGGCTGCCCCGACTGGCCGCTCTGCCACGGCCGTCCGTATCCCGCCGCTGACATCCACTCGATCATCGAGTACTCGCATCGCTCGGTCGGGACGATCACAGGTGTGCTCCTCATCGGCACCGTCGCCCTGGCCTGGGTGGTATTTCGACAGCGGCGCCCGCTCGTGGCGTGGCTGGCGACGGCGTCCCTGGTCGCGATCGCGGCCGAGGGGGCGCTGGGTGGGGTGGTGGTGGCGAACGAGCTGGCGTCCTGGTTGGTGCTCGTCCACCTCGGCCTCGCGATGATCATCCTTGGGTTTCTCATCGCCACCGCGGTGATGTCGCTGCCGGCTTCGACCGGCGCCTCCGACCCTTCGTTCCGGCGCCTCGCCGCGGTCGCCACGGCTCTGACCTACGGGCTCCTGCTTACCGGATCGACCGTGGTCGCCAGCTCGGCCGATGAGGCCTGCCGTGCGTGGCCGCTGTGCGCCAGCGGCTTTGCCTTTGATTTTGCAGGCGCCAACGCCTTCACGATGCTCCACCGTGGCGCGGTGCTCGTGATCGGCGCCGTTCTCGTCTACACGCTGATCCAGGCGCTGCGCCATCCGGCGACCAAGGCGGCGGCGTTGGCGACGCTGGTCGTGCTTGGACTGCAGGTGGCGGTCGGCGCCGGCGCGGCCGTGACCGGCGCGGCATTGTTCAACGGCCTGCATGTCGCGATGGCCACGCTGGTGTGGGCAGGAATGCTGTCGATCGCGCTCGTGACGCTGCCGCGGGCCGACCGGCGGCCGGCCCTCTCCCGGCTCGCTGTGGACAAGCGGCCTGCGTGAGCGTCGCCCAGGCTTTGCAGCGCGAGAGAGGCTTGGCTGCGGTTGCGCGCGACTATCTCAGCCTGCTCAAGCTTCGCGTGGTCCTGCTCCTCGACGCGACGGCGGTTGGGGTGATGGTTCCCGCCGCCCACGGACACCCCCGCGTCGGCTCGGTGCTGGCCGTGTTCGTGGGCGGCGCGCTTGCGGCGGGCGGGGCTCACGCCGTCAACTGCTGGTTCGACCGCGACATCGACGCCGAGATGAACCGGACGCGTCGAAGGCCCCTGCCCGACGGTCGCCTCCCGGCGTGGCATGCGCTCGTCCTCGGCGTCGTCCTCAACGCGCTGGCATTCGGCGTCCTGTGGCTGGGTGCGAACCTGCTGGCCGCCTCGCTCGCGCTGGCGGGCGCGGTGATCTATGTCTTCGTCTACACGATGTGGTTGAAGCGCTCGACGCCGCAGAACATCGTCATCGGCGGTTCAGCGGGCGCCATGCCGCCGCTCGTGGGCTGGGCGGCGGCGACCGGACACCTGGACCTCACGGCGGTGGCCCTGTTCGGAGTCATCTTCTTCTGGACGCCGCCACACTTCTGGGCCCTGGCGCAGCTGATCAAGAGCGACTACGCGAGGGCTCACGTACCCATGCTGCCCGTGGTCGCCGGTGAGCAGTCGGCCAAACGGCAGAGCATCGTGTACGCCGCCCTGACCGTGGCGGCGAGCCTGGTGCCATTCTTCACGGGATCGGCGGGCAGCGTCTACCTGGCGGGCGCGATCGTGCTCGGCGTGGGGTTGGTTGGGATCTCACTCCTTGATCTCGAGGGGCGGCGCTGGACCAGACGGTTGTGGACGTACTCGATGGTCTACGTGGCGCTGCTCTTCGCCGTCTTCGCCGTGTCTCCTTTCCTTCCTTGATGGAGATCGTGCGCCTTCACCTCGCCCGTCTCGGCAAGTTCAATGACGTGCCGGTCCACGGCTTCGTGATCAAGCACCCACGGGCGGGCGCGATCCTGGTCGACACCGGGGTTGGCTGGCCGATCGAGCTCCTCAAGGAATGGAAGGTGGTGAACCGGCACGCCGCCGACGCGCTCGCGGAGCACGAGCTCAGCCCTGCGGACGTGAAGATCGTGATCAACAGCCACCTCCACTTCGACCACTGTGGCCAGAACGCGATCTTCAAGCACGCGCCGTTTTACATCCAGCGGTCAGAGCTGGAGCGGGCACGCAAGCACGAAAAGACGACTTCAGAGTGGTTCGACTTTGCGGGTGCCCGCTTCGAGCTGCTCGACGGCGATGCGCAGATCGCCGAGGGCGTGCGTGTGGTCGCCACGCCGGGACACACAATCGGGCACCAGAGCGTGTTCGTCGACACCCCTGACGGCGCGGCGGTGATGATCGGCGATGCCGCCTACACCGCGGACATCTACCGCGATGCCGACCAAGCCGACCTCAGCTCGTGGCCCGGCCAGCATGAAGACCGTGGCGACTGGACGCGTTCGCTGAAGAAGGTCCAGGCGCTGCAGCCTCACGCCGTCCATTTCTGTCATGACACGCGAGTGCTCGCATTCTGATGGCCTTCGGTCCCCTGGTTGAAACCGACTGGCTGCGCAAGCACCTGCGCGACGGCGGCGTTCGGGTGATCGACTTCCGCTGGTATCTGCAGGGACGCAACGGTCGCGACGAATATGAGCGCGGTCACCTGCCCGGCGCGGTCTTTGTCGACCTGGAGGACGTCACCGGCAGGGAGGGGGCCGGGCGCCATCCGCTGCCGACAACCTCGCAGTTCGAGCGTGAGATGCGCCGGGCCGGTGTCGACCCCAACACCAAAGTCGTCGCTTACGACGACGCGGGCGGTTCGGTGGCGGCGCGGTTGTGGTTCCTGCTCGGCCTTTTCGGCCACCGAGCCCAGGCGGTGCTCGATGGCGGCCTGCAGGCGTGGGGAACGCCGCTGGAAACGGAAGTGCCGCGCGTCCAGGCCGGCGCCTTCAAAAGCCGGCGGACCCACGACCCGCGGCTGCTCGACTTCGAAGCTGTCCGCGCCCTGCGCGGTATCCCGCTCATCGACGCGCGGGCCGGCGAGAGATACCGCGGCGAAAAGGAGCCGGTCGATCCCAAGGCCGGGCACATCCCGGGCGCGCTCAGCGCCCCTTTCAGCGAGAACCTGGGCCCGGACGGGCGCTTCAAGTCACCTCTAGAGCTGCGCAGGCGCTACGAGGCGCTGGGCGCGGAAAACGGAGCCGTGTTCTACTGCGGCTCAGGCGTCAACGCGACCCATCACCTGCTGGCGATGGAAATCGCGGGGCTTCCCAACGCGGGCTTGTACGCCGGTGCCTGGAGCGATTGGTCACGTCGCGACGCTCCCGTCGCAACCGGCGAACAACCTTAGAGTTATGACCCTGTGATCCTCAAGGGCAAGCGCGTGCTCATCGCCGGCATGTCGGACCGGCGGAGCATTGGTTATTCAATTGCGCAGGAGGCGCAGCGTGAAGGCGCCGAGATCCTGCTCACGAGCTTTGGCCGGATGATGAGCATCACCCAGATGACCGCGAAAAAGCTCGATCCAGTGCCTGACATTCTCGAGATGGACGTGACCAAGCCTTCGGATATCGCCGAGGCTGTCAAGGAAACCGAAAAGCGCTGGGACCGAGTGGATGGGCTGGTGCATTCGGTTGCCTTTGCGCCTGCGGACGCGCTCGGGGGCCAATTTCTCAACACGCCGTGGGAAAGTGTCGCAACCGCCCTTCAGGTGAGCGCTTTTTCGTTCAAGGAAATGGCGCGCGGATTTCTTCCGCTCATGCGAGAACATGGCGGATCCATGGTCACGCTCGATTTCGATAATTCGACTAGCGCGTGGCCGAAATACGACTGGATGGGTGTTTCCAAAGCTGCGCTTGAATCCGTGACGCGCTACCTGGCGCGCGATCTCGGTCGCTACAAGATTCGCGTCAACGCGGTGTGCGCGGGCCCGCTGGCAACACTCGCCGCTAGCGGCATACCGGGCTTCAAGGATTTCGAAGAGGTGTGGGAAAAGCGCGCTCCTCTCGGCTGGAGCCTGCAAGACAAATCGCCCGTCGGGCGGGCGGTCGCGGTGCTCCTGTCCGACTTCATGGACATGACCACCGGCGAGCTGCTGCACGTCGACGGCGGCTACCACGCGATGGGGACTGAACTACCTCCCGCTGATTGACCCCAGATGTTGTGTTCAGCTGAGGACAAGCGCGCAACATCATGTTAGGCTCTTCCGAAATCCTGGCCTGGCGGGCCGACCGCCAGGACCGCCATACGGGAGGAATGCAGTTTGCGGGAGTGCCTGGTGATCTACGTGGACGCCGCGCTGGATAAGCATGGCCGGGCCGGATGTGGCCTGGCCGTTTTTGTTAGGGGGCGGGCGGTCTACACGGAGTCGTTCGGCTTTTCGCATATGGGTGGCTCGGCTCAGCTGGAAGCGCACGTGTGCGCGGGCGCGCTCGATCTTGCCGCCGCGCGCTGGCCTTATCACCGTGTGATCGTGCGCACGGATTGCGCTCCAGTTGTGCGCAGCCGCATGCCGTCGAGTGACAGCTTTCGCATCGCAGTGCACGAAGTTCGCGAACGATGCCGGCGTGGCTGGCGCGTGGTCCGTTATGTGAGCCGTAAAGCAAATCCCGCGCACGAGCTTGCGCGCGAGGGATTGAAGAGTCTTTCCAAACCGCAGATGCTGGTCGCCGCGTAAGTCCTTACAGAGAAATTCACTGGGCGCAGCTAATATTGCTGCGCCCAATTTCTTTTTTTGAGCAGGGGAGTAGATATGTCACCCGAGGAAGCACAGCAGAATCCGCCGCGCCGTCGCGGCCGTCCGCCTGGTTCGAAAACAACGCGGACGCGGAGCAAGCGAGCAGCGGGCGGAGAGCTCATCACGCAGCTCAACGCGATGGTAGCTGAGCTGATCAGCAAGAACCGCCAGCTGCAGCGCCAGGTGACCAAGCTCTCCGAGCGGGCCGGAGCCTCATCCACTAACAAAGGCGTTGAACGCGAACTTCGCACGATCTCCCGACGGGTGCAGCGAGCCCTCGGAACAACGACCACGAAGGGGCGCCGCAAGGCCGCCGCTCCGGCGAACGGACGGCGACGGAAGGTGACCACCCGAAGACGTAGGGCGGCTTCCTAGGGGCCCGTCGATTCCATGTGCTTGGCGGTGCGGTACGCGTCGATGATGCTGAAAATCCACAGCGTGCCGCCGCCAAGCTCCATCGGCACTCCGACCGCGGCGCCGATCACCGTCAGGTCGAGGTCGAAGCCGAAGAACTGAAGGCCGCCGATGCCGAGCATGTAGGCGAGGCCCTTCATGTTGTGGCCCAGGTAGAAGTGCCCGAGACCGGGCACGATCGCCAGGGCGGCTGCAAGCGCCGGGCTTTTCCGCGGTCGGGCGACCGGACCGTAATAGGCGCCTGACGCGGGCGATCCGCATCGGGGGCACGGAGCAGTCGGGTTGGTGAGGAGCGCCCCGCAGCGCCCGCACAGCACCTCGGATGCCATCCCCTCCAGTTTGCCAATTTTGTTAGCGTCCTAACCGTGGATCTTGGCTTCACGCCTGAGGAGGAAGCCTTCCGGCTCGAGATCCGTGCGTGGCTCGAGGCCAACCTGCCCGCGGAGTGGCGGCACGGTGCCGCAGGTGGCTTCCGCGAGGAAGAGGAGACCGAAGTCCAGCGCGAATGGCAGCGGCGCCTGTACGAAGGCGGCTGGCTGAAGCTTGGCTGGCCCAAGGAGGTGGGAGGTCGCAGCGCGACGCCTGTGATGCAGGCGATCTACCAGGAGGAGATGACGAGGGCGGGCGCGCCTGGCATCCTCGGCCGACTCGGCGTGACCTTGCTGGCACCGACGCTGGTCGCGCTCGGGAGCGACTGGCAGAAAGAGACGTATATCGAGAAGATCCTCAGCGGCGAGCTGATCTTCTGCCAGGGCTTCAGCGAGCCGGACGCGGGCAGCGACCTCGCGGGCCTGCGTACGCGGGCCGAACGACGTGACGGCAAATGGACGCTCAGCGGCCAGAAGACCTGGTCGAGCGGGGCCCACTACTCGCACAGGAGCTTCTTGCTCGCGCGCACGGACGCTGCCGCGGAGCCGCACCGCGGCATCGGCTTTTTTCTCGTTGACATGAACCAGCCGGGGGTCGAAGTCCGGCGGATCAAGCAGATGACCGGCGGCGGCGAGTTCTGCGAGATCTTCCTATCCGGAGCCGAGGTCAATGACCGCGACCTGGTCGGCCAGCCCGGAGATGGTTGGAAGATCGCGATGACTGTCTTCGGTTTCGAGCGTGGAGGGCTGGCCCAGGCGGCCCGCTTCGAACGCGCGGTCGCCGAGCTTGCGGCGCTGGCCCGAGAGCGAGGCGCCGGCGCTGACGCCCCGACGCGGCAGAAGATCGCCCAGGCCCAGATCGAGGCGCACGTCTTCCGGCTGATCGGCCTGCGCAACTTGACCAAGGCACAGCACGGCCAGGCGCCGGGGCCCGAAGCCAGCGTGACCAAGCTCTACTGGAGCGAGATGGACAAACGGCTCCAGGAAACTGCGGTCGGAGTCGAAGGCATGTACGGCGCCCTGGCGCCGGAATCGGCGCTCGCGATCGAGGATGGGCGATGGCAGTACGGCTGGATGTGGGCGCAAGCCGAAACCATCTACGCCGGTTCGTCGGAGATCCAACGCAACATCATCGCCGAGCGCGTGCTCGGTCTTCCGCGCGGCCGGTGAGCGCCACCACCTCGGTGATCGACCGGCTGCGAGCCCGGATTGGGCTCGAGGGCCCACCGATCACGGCTCCGGTCGAGGCCGGTCATGTGAGGCGATTTGTGGAAGCCATCGGTGATCCCAACCCACGGTGGAACAAGGAAGCGCCGCCGACGTTTCTGGTCGCCCTCGCGCCGGTGTCGCTCCATCTGGCCGAGGCCGAGGGGTACGGGAAGGGCTGGCTGAACGGCGGCAACCAGTTCGAGTATTTCGCGCCCGTCGTGATCGGCGACCGCATCACCGCCACCGGGCGCGTCGCGGATGTCTACGAGAAACCAGGCTCGACAGGCAACCTGTTATTCATCATCTTCGAAACCGAGTACGTCAACCAGCGTGGCGAGCAGGTGGCGCGGCTGAAGGGGACCGCGATCCGGAGATGAACATAGAAGTGGGGCAGGAGCTGCCTGAGCTTGTCAAGCACCCGACCACGCGCCAGCTGGTCCAGTACGCGGGCGCGCAGGGCGACTTCTACGAGATCCACTACGACCAGGCCTACGCGCAGAGCGTCGCGCTGCCGGGTGTCATCCTTCACGGGCTTTTGAAAGCTGCGTTCCTCGGCCAGCTCGTCACGGATTGGCTCGGCGATCGCGGGACGCTGAAGACGTTCGAGGTCAGCTACCGCGGAATCGACCGGCCAGGCCACCCGTACCGCTGTCGCGGACGGGTCACCCGGGTCGACGGTGACGAGGTCGAGCTGGAGGTCTGGGGGGAGGACGATTCCGGCAAGCGCACCACGGTAGGTGCGGCCACAGTCCAACTGGGCGCCTGATGTTCTCCCTTTACCTCGTGCTGAAGTTCATCCACATCTTCGCAGCCATCATCGCGGTGGGTTCTAACATCACCTACGGAGTGTGGAACGCCCGCTCCCACGCCGATCCGGCGCACCTTGGGTTTGCTCTCAAGGGCATCAAATTCCTCGACGACCGGATCGCGAACCCGGCCTACGGCGTGCTTCTGCTGACAGGATTGTTGATGGTCTTCGTGGGCCGCCTGCCCATCACGTCGCTGTGGATTGTGCTTGCGCTGATTCTTTTCGCCGTCCTCATCTTGGTCGCGGTGGCCTTCTACTCACCCCTGCTTCGGGATCAGATCAAGCTGGTCGCCGCCGGAGACACCACCTCGCCAGACTTCACGCGGCTCGCGCGCCGAAACCAGATCCTGGGGCCGGGCATTGGACTGATCGTGGTTTTGATCCTCGTCATGATGGTGTTCAAGCCCACCCTGTAGTTCCTGACGAGCCAGAGCACAGACAGCACGGACGCGTCGATCACGCAGTAACCGCCCGCGACGACTGAGGGTGGGTTGCCGGATGGGATGTGCGTCCATGGGGCAACGGGCATCCAGTACCAGTTGCCGAATGAGGTGCCGCAGATCTCCAGCTCGCTCACGATGATGAAGATCGCCGCGAAAACTGGCCAGCGCGGCGACCGCAGCAAGAAGTACGCAAAGTACGGAAGCCACAACGCGCCCTGCACGTCGAGCCGACCCGTGACCGCTGGCAGCACTGTCAGCCCCAGCAGCGCCCACGTCCCCGCGCCGGCGAGGGCCACGTAGGCGAGGCGCCGGCCGTGACGCGCAACGAGCGGCGTCTGGACCGCCAGCAGTCCGAACAGGTACACGATGCCGTGGCCCGCGGGCACGTACACCGGCAGGTTGTGGAAGCGGTAGTGGTAGATGCCCCAGACAAGAGAGCCGAAGACCTCATAGGCGGTAGCCACCACGACGCAAATCCACACCTGCAGGCGCTGCTCGCGAGGCGCCTTGAGGGCGGCGAGATACAGGACCGTGAAGCTGAGTCCGCCCAGCAGATGCTGCTGCCACAGCGCGGTGACCCGGCTGTCAGCGAATAGCCCGACCGCGGTGAAAACGAGGAGATAGGCCTGCAGCCAATAGGGGTGCGCCCCGCGCCCGCCCGGCAAAGTGAGGCGATTCACCAACGGCGAAAGATGGTAGCGGGGCCGGCTGCGCCGGCCCCGCCAATATGACTCGAGGAGTTAGCCTGGTCGGCCATCCTGAACGGAACCGAACGCCTCCCAATGGTCGGTGTTCCACTTGATGGTCTGTAGCTGGGAGATCGGGAAGCGGTGTGTCTTGGAGGTCCGCACCGTGATCCCTGGCAGCAGTAGGAAGTTATCCGTCTCGTTCATCTGGCCCGCCGCGATGTCGACTACGTTCTTACGGCTCAGGTTGTTGCCGGCCTTCTTGAAAACGTCCACGACTGAGTAGGCGAAGGCCATCCCGGCCACGCAGAAGTTGTCGGCGACCAGGCAGCCGTTGCCGTACTTGTCAAGGATCTGCTTATAGAGGGCGATGCCCGAGTCGTTGGCGAACTCGGTGGCGTTGGGGTCCTTCAAGTAGCGCGTCGAGATCATGCCGTCGACCGGAGCCGAGCTGCCGACTTGCTGGACGACCTTGCGCCATGTGACGGTGCTGGCCGCGACCTGGTTCATGTAGATCTTCGGCTTCCAGCCGCTGGTGTAGGCATTGGTGGCGGCGCTGGCGGCGTATGCCGGGGTGGCGATGACGAAGAAGGTGTCGGCCCCACTGGCCTTGAGCGCGTTGACCTGGGACCGCATGTCGCTCGGGTCGCCGGCGTTGTATTTGGCCTCGCCGACGATCATCGAGACCTTGTCACCAAGAGCGCTCCTGAAGCCCTGCCAGCCGTCCTGGCCATATGCATCGTTCTGGTAGAGGATCGCGATCTTTGAGGTGGGCGCGTTCTGCAGGATGTATTTGGCGTAGATCGTGGCTTCGGTGACATAGTCCGGCTGCCACCCGATCGTGTACGGGTACTGGTCATATTGCGAGCCCCAGATGCTCGCGCCGGTGAACACGAAAAGCTGCGGGACCTTCTGCGCGTTGTAGTAGTCCCGCACGGCTTTGTTATTCGGCGTGCCCAGGTTGCCGAAAGTGGCGAAGACCTTCTGGTCCTGGACAAGCTCCCTGGCTTTGTCGGGCGTCTTGGAGGGGTCGTAGCCGTCGTCGAGGACGACATAGGTGATCTTGCGTCCGTTGACACCTCCCTTCTCGGTGTTGATGTACTGGAAATAGGCCGTCGCGCCCTTGGCGACGGCGTAATAGAAGGACGCGGTGCCGCTCTCCGGATACGTCGCCCCGATCTTGATCTCGTCCTTGGTGATACCGGGATCTGTGATCGTGGGCCCGGCCGACTGCTGACTTCCACACGCGCTGAACGTGATCAGAAACGCTGCCAACGCAGCGATACGAGACCCAGCCTTTGTCATAGAGTCTCCTCCCCTGTTGAAGCCGACAAGTCTGTTCAAAACGACAGCGTAACAATCGAGCAATGAGGAGGCAAACAGGGAGTCCGTGAGCCGGTGTCGCTTCGCCTAGCGCTCGGCCACCGGCTCGGGTAGCGGCGATCTGACCGCAGTGCGCCGGTGTAGGTACCATCGCCACGCGCGCTGGAGGAGGCCGGCGGCGCCGTTGGGCGCGAAGAACAGGATCACGATCAGCAGCGCCCCGTAAAAGATGTCCGGCTTGCCGGCGAAGGACAAGGCGCCGATGTGCAGGCCGGAAGCCTTCTCGGCGTAGTAGGGAAGCCAGACCACAAAAAGGCTCCCGAAGACCGCTCCGAAGTCCAGCCCCAGCCCGCCGATGACCACCCCCACAAGCAGCGCCAGCGAGAGGCTGAGGCCGAAAGTATCCGGGTTTAGGTAGCTGGTCGCGATGGCAAGGAGCGAGCCCGCAACGCCCGCGTAGGCGGCGGACAGTCCGAAGGCCAGCGTCTTGTAGTAGGCAAGGCTGATGCCGCTCGCGGTGGCTGCCGTCTCGCTGTCGCGGATGGCCATGAAGGCCCGGCCGGTGCGACTCCGGACGACGCCCCACGCGAAGACAAAGAGGAGCAGCGCTATTCCCGAATCCATGTAGTAGAGCCACTGCTCTTGGCTGAGGTCAAGGCTGAACGGCGGGAGGACCGCCGGCATCACGATGCCTCCGTGGCCTCCGGTGAATGTGTCGTAGTGGTTGAGGACGGGAGGAACGCTCAGCGCCAGGGCGAAGGTGGCAAGCGCCAGGTAGACACCGGTCAGCCGGAGGGCGGGGATGCCGATCACGAACCCGAACCCCCCTGCCACCAGGGCCGCCACCGGTATCGTGGTCCAGTAAGGGATGCCGGTCCGCTGGACCAGGATTGCCGTCGTGTAGCCGCCGACGGCCATGAACGCCCCGTTGCCAAGAGAGATCTGCCCGCTGTATCCGGTCAGCAGATTGAGACCCATCAGTGCGATGGCGAAGATGGCGACTTTGGCGAACTCGAAGGTGACGAATTGATTTGTCACCGTCGGCACTCCGAGCACCACAATGCCACCGATCACGGCGAGCCCCAGAAGCTCCGGACGGACCCTGGGTAGCCGTCTCACACCCGCTTCACCGCCGCCCGTCCGAACAATCCGGCTGGGCGCACCAGTAGAACCACGACGATGACGACGAGTCCAAACGCCAAACGGAGGTCCTGGCCGCCCGGGATATAGGTCCCCACCAGCGCCATCACGATGCCGACTGCGACACCGCCGATGACGGCTCCCAACGGGCTCTCGATCCCACCCAGGACGGCAGCTGCAAAGGCGAAGAGGAGGATCGCCTGCATCATGTTGGGGTCCAGGAAGATGATCGGCGCCACCAGCATCCCCGATACGGCGCCCACCGTGGACGCCAAGCCCCAGCCGAGCGCCAACATCCAGCCCACGCGAACGCCCAGGAGGCGAGAGCTGTCCGGATATAGAGAGGCAGCCCGCATCGCGAGGCCGGCCTTGGTGCGCGAGAAGAACAGGTAGAGAAGCAGCAGCATCACGAGTACCACGGCGAACACGCCCAGGTCCTGGGTGTTGAGGTAAAGGCCTCCGAACTGCACCGGCGTGCTGGGGAACGCGCCACGGTAGGCCTTGAATACGTAGCCCCAGATCAGTCCGGTGACCCCGTTGAAGATGGTAAAGAGGCCAAGCGTGACGATCAGGAGCGTCAACACGGGTGCACCCTCGAACCGCCGGATGAGAAGGCGTTCGATCGCGACGCCGAGCCCGAAGGAAACCAGGATCGTGACCACGAACGCGCTCCAAAAGTCGAAGTGCGCGTATTCGATCAGTGAGTAGCTGATGAAGGTCGAGAACGTTGCCATCTCGCCCTGAGCGAAGTTGGCCACGTCCATCGCGCGGTAGATCAGGACCAGCCCGAGCGCCAGGCTGGCATAGATGCCCCCGGTGGCGATGCCCGAGACAATCTGCTGGATGAAAGCCAGCATCGTCAGTAGCCCAGGTAGGAGCGACGCACGGCCTCATCCTTCTGCAGCTCAACGCTGGTGCCTGAAACCACTACGCGACCGACCTCGAGGACGTAAGCGTGGGCGCTCGCCTGCAGCGCGATGCTGGCGTTCTGCTCGACGACGAGGACCGTTACCTTGTCCTGCTCGTTGATGGCGCGCACGATCTTGAAAATCTCCTGCACGATCAGGGGGGCGAGACCGAGCGACGGCTCATCGAGCAGCAGCATGCGGGGCCGCATCATCAGCGCGCGCGCGATGGCCAACATCTGTTGCTCGCCGCCCGAAAGGGTGGCCGCAACCTGGCGGCGCCGTTCCGGGATCCAGGCGAAGTACTCGCACACCCTGTCGTAATCGGCCTTGGCCACACCGCCCCGGCGAATGTAGGCGCCCATCTGGAGGTTTTCCCAAACCGTCAGCTGACCCAGGGTGCCGCGCCCCTCGGGCACGTGTGCGATGCCGAGACGAGCGACGTTTTCCGGGGCATGTGACGAGATGTCATGACCGTCGAACACCACTCTGCCTGTCCTGCGAACTGTGCTCGAGATCGCTCGCAGTGTGGTTGTCTTGCCGGCGCCATTGGCCCCCAGCAGGGCGACGATTCCACCCTCGTCGACGCTGAGCGAGACGCCGTGGAGCACGGTGGTCGGCCCGTAGCCGGCAACCACGTCGTTCAGCTCAAGGAGCGCCATTCTGCTGCGTCCCCAGATAGGCCTCGATGACTCGGGCGTCGGTCTGCACCTCGCGTGGGGTGCCCTCGGCGATGAGGCGGCCAAAGTCCAGAACCACCACGCGGTCACTGACCCTCATGACGAGGTTCATGTGGTGCTCGACGATCAGCAAGGTCACCTTGAAGTCGGCGTGTATCTGACGCAACTGCCCGGCAAGCCGATCCACCTCCTCGTGCGTCAACCCGCCGGCTGGCTCATCTAGGAGCAAGAGGCTCGGCGCCGAGGCGAGCGCACGCGCCAACTCGATCTTCTTGAGGACTCCAAACGGATGGCCGCGTGCCGGGTGGCCGGCCACACGCTCGAGCCCCATGTAGCGCAGGATCTCGAGGGCTTTGTCCCTCGCCTCTGTTTCCATGTGGCGCGTGCCTGGCAGCCGCAGCCCGGCCCTCACGAAGTGGAGGTAGTCGGTATGGAACCGGCTGTGATAGCCGGCGAGGACGTTGTCCAGCACAGTCATCCGCGGCCAGAGCTCGACGTTCTGGAAGGTGCGGGCGATTCCGCGGCGGATGATGTTTTGCGAACGTTCGTGGAGGAGGCTCTCGCCGCGGAAGACAAGATCGCCGCGCTCCACCGGGTAAAAGCGGCTGATTACGTTGAAAAGTGTCGTCTTGCCGGCGCCATTTGGTCCGATCAAACCAACGATGGCGTCATCCGGCACGTCGAAGGAAACCGAGTCGAGGGCGATGATGCCGCCGAAGCGCACTCTCAGGTCGCGAACTTCGAGGAGCGGCATCAGCCAGAGTCTAAGTTGACCCTGTCCGCAAGGCCAACTAGTCGCCTGGCTGCGGTGTCTCCGGCGACTCGTCTGGCGGCGTGGGCTCCGCGTATCCCCAGCCGCCACCACCGGGCCCCCATTCCACGGGCGAATAGTCCGTTCCATCCGCCGCAGGCGGAGTCGCAGGCTCCGACGCAGCCGGGGGTTCCGGCGCGGGGACCGGCGGCGGAGCCGCGGGCAACGCCTGCGTATGCGGCATCGGTTCGTTCCACGCCGAGGACTCATGCGACTCGGCCGCGGGCGTCGGCGGTGGGGTGCCGAATCCCGCCGCGTAGTCCGGGCGCGTCGCGCGGTGTACCACGGCCGCGGCGGGAAGCGGGGCGATTCGCGGACGTCTCATCACGCTGACCAGCCAGTAACCGACCGAGAGCAGGATCGCCAGTCCGCCGGCTATCGGGAGGAACACGAACGGCGGGCTGGTGATGACATCGATTCCGTTGAGGGTGGCGGCCACGGGGCTCGGGCTGGGGGTGAATGTCGTACCAACCTCCGGCGAGGCTGAGGGCGACGGCGACTCGCTGGGCGACGGGGAGGGGGATGGCGACGTCGGGGTGGCGTCGAGGGTGAAGGTCGCGCAGGGGTTCGGCTGCACGCTGGCGCAGAGCTTATGAGCGCCAGGGCCGTCGCCGGAAAACGGCTTGACGTGCGTGACGAAGTTGCCGCTGCCGTCGGCGTTGGCGCCCCCCGCGATCTTGGTCGCCTGGTCCCAGTAGAGCGTCATCTGCTCGTTGGGCAGAAACGCGCCGCCGTTGACGGTGATCTGCGTGGTGGGTCCGCCGGCGGTCACATCAAGAGAAAGGAAGGCGTTGACCGGAATTGGACTGGGGCTGGGAGACGCGGATGGCGACGGCGAAGGGGGTGGACTCGTGGATGGGGACGGCGACGCCTCGGTCGTCGGCGACGGGCTGGCCGATGGACCCGGCGAGTTGGCGGCGACGAGGAGAAGCGAGATGGGCAGGAACAAGAGAACCCCGAGGAGACGCATGAAGCCCGGGAACGATAGCACGGCCGGTTTCGTTACACGGGCGGCCAGGGAATCGACCATGCCGAAGTGGGTTCGGGGAACCGCCATTTCGGGTCCAGGACGCCACGCAGCCGCCGCTTCAAGACGCGCACCTCGCCGCGGCTCAGCAGTCCTTCCATCGTTGGCGCCAGGGGGCCGCGCTCCAACCCGACCAGCGCGCGCTCCACGTCGCCGCACAGATCTGGCGGGAGCCGGTCGCCCGAGAAATCCCAGATCACGGTCCGCAGCTTGTCGTCGACATTAAAGGTGAGGCCGTGGTCGATGACCCAGACATGGTCTTCGGGGTCGAACAGGCAGTGCCCCGACTTGCGGTCGGCGTTGTTGGTGATGACGTCAAACAACGCGACCCGAACCCACGTCTCGTGGAGCGCCTTGTGCTCGCCCAGGAAGTGCCGTCCGTCCGCGTCGATGAACAGCTGCATCGCACCGGCCCCATGCGGGGCTGTCTGCCTGACCACGGTCGGAGGGATGCGCGGCCAGCCCAGGACCTTGCTCAGCTCGTACGCCGCGACCTCGCGCTGGTACAGCGTGCCTGCCTCGAAGTCCCACAGCGGCGACTCGCCTCGGGCCGGCTTGTAGACGGCGCGCAAGCCAGAAGGCGCATGTGGCCCAAGGCGGGTCAGGAAGGTGTAGTTCGAGGCGCCGTGCAGCAGGCCCAGGAGCTTGACGTCGGGCAGCTCCCGGAGCAGCCGCTCGGTCCTTTCAGAAGATGGGGCGGGCACCGTTCATCACCGGGCAAGGATGGCCGGCGGGGTCGATCGGGAGGCCGCAACGCGGGCACAGCGGCCGGCCGGCGGAAAGTACGGACTCGGCCTGCTTGGAGAAGGCGACCACCTGGTCGGGGCTGAGCCAGAAACGCACGCTGGGCGCGTCGTCGGCCGGCGGTGCTTCTGCGGACTCAGCGGCCTCCGGGGCCGCCGACTGGCTGGCGACCAGCACGAACATCTGGCGCGCCTCGTGATAGCCCAGGCCCATCTCGCCGATCTGCCACTCCGGGTCGCCCGGGACCGGACCGGCTGAGGCGGCCTCGGCGGCGTGCTCCGGCGTTTCGATCTGCTGGGCCTCGAGCATCTGGTGGAGGCGAACGATCAGGGCCTGGATCTGCGATTTCTCGCAGCTCAGCGTCAGGGTGCGCCCGGAGCCCGTGGCGAGGAGGAAAAATCGGCGCTGGCCAGGCTCGCCGACGGCCGCGACCTCGATCCGGTCGACCGGGTCGAGCTCGTAGATGGCCATCGAAGTAAGACTACGTCTAAGTGGTTTTGCTGCCCCCGAAGCGGGGAACAAGATCAAATGTAATCAATCTGAATCGAATCCATCCCATCTGGAGGAACAGCTGACATATGCCAAAAACCGTAGGCATCGACCTGGGGACGACCAACTCAGTCATCGCCGTCATGGAAGGCGGCGAGCCTGTGGTCATCCCTAACTCCGAAGGTTCGCGCACCACTCCCTCCGTCGTCGCCTTCACCAAGTCCGGTGAAAGGCTGGTGGGCACGCTGGCTCGTCGGCAGGCGGCCGTCAACCCCGAGAACACCGTCTATTCGATCAAGCGGTTCATGGGCCGCAAATTCGGCGAGGTGGACTCGGAGCGGAAGATCGTGCCCTACCAGGTCAAGCCGGGCAAGGACGACCGGGCGGTGGTGTTCGTACCGAACGCCAACAAGGAGTTCACGCCCGAAGAGATCTCGGCCATGATCCTGCAGAAGCTGAAGGCCGACGCCGAGGCTTACCTGGGTGAAAAGGTGACCGACGCTGTCATCACCGTGCCCGCGTACTTCAACGACTCCCAGCGCCAGGCGACCAAGAACGCCGGGCAGATCGCGGGCCTCAATGTGCTCCGCATCATCAACGAGCCGACCGCCGCTTCTCTGGCCTACGGCCTGGAGAAGAAGGCCAACGAGACCATCCTCGTCTTCGACCTCGGCGGCGGCACCTTTGACGTCTCCGTGCTCGACGTGGGCGACGGCGTGTTCGAGGTCAAGTCCACCAACGGCGACACCCACCTCGGCGGCGACGACTACGACCGGCGGATCGTGGACTGGCTCGCTGACGAGTTCAAGAAGCAAAACGGCATCGACCTGAAGACCGACCGTCAGGCCCTCCAGCGCCTCACCGAGGCCGCGGAGCGGGCCAAGATCGAGCTCTCGAGCCGGCTCGAGACAACCGTCAACCTGCCGTTCATCACGGCCGACCAGACCGGGCCGAAGCACCTCGAGATGACGCTCACGCGCGCCAAGTTCGAGTCGCTGACGGCGGACCTGACCGAGCGGACGCGCGGTCCATTCCTCGCCGCCCTGAAGGACGCCAACCTGACCCCACAGCAGATCGACGAGGTCGTGCTGGTCGGTGGTGCAACCCGCACGCCGATCATCCAGCAGCTCGTCAAGGACCTGCTCGGCGGCAAGGAGCCGCACAAGGGCGTCAACCCGGACGAGGTCGTCGCCGTCGGTGCGGCGATCCAGGCCGGAGTGCTGAAGGGCGAGGTCAAGGACATCCTGCTCCTGGACGTGACGCCGCTGTCGCTGGGCGTCGAGACCCTGGGCGGGGTCATGACCAAGCTCATCGACCGCAACACCACGATCCCGACCTCTCGCTCCCAGGTCTTCTCGACCGCGGCGGACAACCAGACTTCAGTCGAGGTTCACGTCCTGCAGGGCGAGCGCGAGATGGCGCGCGACAACCGCACGCTGGGACGCTTCCACCTCGACGGCATCCCGCCCGCGCCGCGGGGCATGCCTCAGATCGAGGTCACCTTTGACCTCGACGCGAACGGCATCCTGAACGTCAAGGCACAGGACAAGGGCACCGGCCGCGAGCAGTCGGTGACGATCACCGCGTCCTCGACCCTGAACAAGGACGAGGTCGACCGGATGGTCAAGGAGGCAGAGGTGCACTCCGCCGAGGACAGGGCCAAGCGCGAAGAGGTGGAGCTCCGCAACCAGGCGGACCACATGATCCACCAGGCCGAAAAGGTGATCAAGGACAACGAGGCCCGCATCCCCGAGGACGTCAAGAACGAGGTCAACGCCAAGCTCGAATCGCTCAAGACCGCGGCCAAGGGCTCGGACACCAAAGCCCTGCAGCGCGAGATGGACGAGTTCAACGAGGCCCTGCAGAAGATCGGCCAGCACATCTACCAGGAGGCCGGCGCCTCAGCGCCGACCGGCGCCCCCACGGATGGCTCGCCGTCCGGCGAAACGAAGACGGAAAAGGAAGGCGAGGTGGTCGACGCCGATTACCGCGAGGTCAACTAACTAAAAAGCCACTGAGGGCTGCGCCAGACGGCGCAGCCCTTATTTTTTGCCTGCCTTGGTCGTCTACTTCCGCGAGCGGACCCGGATGTGGGCCGCGGCCGGCCTGTGGGCCGGCATCCTGCTTGCCGCCTTCAACCTCTATGCGGCCGTCACCACCTACATCCCGCAGCACCTGGTCCGCAACGATTTCCGGCTTATCTACGGCGCGGCGCTCAACGGTTGGGAGCACGGCTACAGCCGCCTCTATGACCTTGCCGCCCAGAAGGCGACTGTCGAGGGCCTTCAACCAGGCACCTACTGGTCGCCTTTCCTCAACCCTCCAACGCTGGCCTGGGTAGCCACGCCGTTCCTCGGCCTGCCCTTCGATCTCGCCCTCCTGCTCTGGACGGCGCTTCTGGTCGGGGCTGCGCTGTTCGCATGGCGGCTGGTCGCGCCCGGCGCAGGCCTGACCCGGGCCGCCCACCTGGCCCTGTTCCTCGGCCTGTTTCCGACCGCCTTCGGGCTGATGGTCGGCCAGCCCGTGGCGTTGGTGGCGGCCGCCGTGGCCGCCTCGTGGTGGCTCGCCGAGCGCAAGCAGCCGGTGCCGGCGGGCCTGGTCCTCAGCCTGATCGCGATCAAGCCGCAGCTCGCGTTGCTCGTTCCGCTGTGCCTGCTCGTGTCACGACACGGCCGGGTCTTCGGCGCTTGGCTGGCGGCGACGGCCGTCATGGGGCTGGTGGCGGTGGTCATGCTGGGCCCCGACGGGCTTCAGCGATACCGCGACGTGCTCTCGCTGGCTTCGCAGTGGGAGCCGACCCGGCGCTACGCGATCGCCGGCCCGCTTGGACTCGGGCCACTCCTCTACGCCGTGGAGGCGGTCGTGGTCGCGGTGGCTGTGGCCGCCGCCTGGCGGCAGCGCGGTCTCGGGACGTCGCGCCCCATCGCCACCGGCATCGTCGCTTCGCTTCTCTTCACGCCCTACGTCGGCTTCCAGGATTTCGCGATCCTCGTCGTCGCCGGCTGGCTGCTGGTGCGCTCCGGCGCCACCTCGGTCCAGGTCGCGCTGATGGTGATCGGCTACGCCTTGCTCGAGCTTGCGCTGCTGGTGCTGGCGGTGCCGATCCTGCTTGCTGAGGCTGCGCTGCTCCTATCGCTCGCATGGCCGTCCTCATTCCGCTCCGCCGGCGCCGGCGAGGCCCTTGAGAATTCAGGGCAACGCTCCGTTGGCGTCAGACGGGTATAACGTCGGTCGACCGTGGTCAGCTGGAGCCGACGGTGGGATTCGAACCCACGACCTGCCACTTACGAGGCGGCTGCTCTGCCAGCTGAGCTACGTCGGCAAAGATTGATGGAGAAATTTCGCGATGCTGCGCGAGCCTAGGCTAACATCGGGCGGGGATGCGGACGCTCGACGTGGAACGACTCGCGGCGGGCGATTATGCGCTCGTCCGACCTCTCCTCATCGAGCTTCACCTTGGCGAACAGGTCCACTACCGTGACCATCCGCAGCTGCCCCGGGAGGAGATCGAAAGGCACCTGACGCAGATCCCCGCGGCCTTCCGCGGCGAAAACGTCATCTACGTGGTGCGGGACGAGGTCGGCCAGGTCGTCGGCTTCTGCTGGATCGTCCTGTATGACCCGGGAACTGGACTCGAAGGCGAGGTTGCGGAGCTCTACGTGGCCGAGGGCCACCGCGGCCGGGGCATCGGAGAGATGCTGGTCCGGCAAGCGGTCAGGCTGTTCGCCGAGCGCCGCGTCACCCTCGCCTACGTGTGGACCCGGCCGGACAACGACGCCGCGGTCAAGCTCTACAGGTCGGCCGGTTTCGAGCCCAACCGACAGCTCGTCATGACCTGGTATCCGATCGAGCCCTCCAACCACATCTAGGCTCGGCTACCTAACATCAACCCCATGCGACCCATCCTGGCCATCACGGCCGGGCTTCTCGTGACCGCCATCGTCGCCGCGGGTGTCACGCTGGCCGTTTTGCGATTCCAGGCCCGCACCAACACGCAGCAGGTCAACCTGCGCAACGGCGTCACGATCACCGAGGACTCGGCCATCGTCCAGGCGGCGGCCAAGGCCCGGCCGGCGGTCGTCAGCGTGATCACGCAGCACCAGCCGACCATCGTCCGCGGCTCAGGCTACCTCGCGACCACCGATGGCTACATCGTCACCAACATCAACGTGATCGCGGGCGCCAGCGGCATGACCGTCCTGATTCCGGGCGACTCCAAGCCGCATGACGCGCGCCTGGTCGACTACGACTGTCAGACCGGGGTGGCGGTGATCAAGATCGACAAGGTCAGCGGCCTGCCGACGCTGGCCTTTGCGGATCCAAACGCCCTGGTCCAGGGCCAGGTGATCGTCGCCGTCGGGGGTCCGGTGGAAGGCGGGGCGGTCACGCCCGGCTACGTGAGCGCTATGCACCGGGTGACCTCCGCCCGGGATCCGGTCAACCTGGGCCGTACGGTCGAGTTCAGCGACACGATCCAGACCAACGCGGCGATCGACGGTGGCACGTCGGGCGGTCCGCTCTTGAACGTCGGCAGTCAGGTCATCGGCATCGCCATGGATTCGTCCGCGACCCGTGCGGGGTTTGGGCTCAACGTCGCCGACGTCCAGGACGACGTCCAGCAGATCCTCTCATCGGGCCAGCTCGTCGTGCCTTCACTGGGCGCGACCACGACTGACGTCACCTCCGAGAGCGCGACGCTCAGCGGCCTGCCGGCGGGGAGCCAGGTTGTGTTCCTCGACAAGGCCGGTCCCGCCGACAGCGCGGGCCTGAAAGCCGGCGACGTGATCACCCAGGTTGATGATGTCCATCTGGACGCGGCGCACCCGCTTTCCCTGCTGCTGCGTTCGAGGTTTCACGCCAACCAGAGGGTCACCGTCACCTACTCGCGGGGCGGGACCTCGACGCAGGCTGAGCTGACCCTGAGCGCTCAGCACCCGACGTGCCGGTGAGCACCCCGGCCAGGTGACGTCGGTGCTGTCCGGCGGCGTGCGGGAACGCGTCAACGAGGCCCTGCAGGATGCGGTTCGCAAGCTGGGCGTGCAAGGTGAGATCCCGGACCTCGAACTTGGCAGGGCGAAGGTGCCCAGCCACGGCGATTACGCGAGCTCGGCCGGGCTGAAGCTGAGCCGTGTGCTGCGACAGGACCCCAAGACGATCGCGGCGCGGATTGCGGAGACGATCGAGGTTGCGGAGGGTGCGGCCACCGCCGAAGCGGACAACGGCTACGTCAACTTCCGTCTCACCGGCGACTGGCTCCGAGGGCTCGTGAGCCGGATCGCGCCTGGCTACGGAGCGCGGGACATCGGCCGCGGCGAGCGCCTTCAGGTTGAGTTCGGAAGCGTCAACCCGACCGGCCCTCTGCACATCGGGCACGGACGGGGCGTCACCCTCGGTGACTCGATCTGCCGGCTGCTCGAGTTCACCGGGCATTCGGTCCAGCGCGAGTACTACGTCAACTCCGACAACACCCAGACCCGGCGCTTCGGCGCGTCTGTCTACGCCCGCCTGCACGGCCTCGACCCGCCCGAGGGCGGGTACACGGGCGACTACGTCAAGGAGCTGGCCGAGATGGCGCGCCACGATATGCCTGGCATCGAGGACCTCCCTCAGGACGAGGCCGAACCGAAGCTGCGCATGTACGCGATCGACAAGATGGTGGAGCGGATCAAGGCCACGGTTGCCCGAGTCAACGTCCGCTACGACGAGTGGTACTACGAGAACCGTCTGTGGGAGTCAGGGCTGCCCCAGGTGGCGATCGATAGATTGCGCGTGTCGGGACACCTCAAAGAACGCGACGGCGCGCTCTGGTTCGGCGACCCCGGGGACGACGAGGAGGATCGGGTCGTCATCCGCGCCAACGGACAACCAACCTACTTCGCCTCTGATCTCGGATACCTGCTGAGCCGGTTCGAGCAGCGCGGCTACCACCGCGTGGTCGAGGTGTGGGCCGCCGACCATCACGGCTACGTGCCCCGGATGAAATCTGTCGCCGCGGCGCTCGGCTTCGAGCCACAGAGCCTCGTGATCATCCTGCACCAGATGGTCAACCTGAAGGAAGGCAAGATGTCAAAGCGCGCCGGTCGCTTCGTCACCCTGGACGAGCTGGTTGATCGGGTCGGCAGCGACGCGGTTCGCTACTTCTATCTGCTGCGCTCGCCCGACACGACCATCGAGTTCGACCTCGAGCTGGCGGTCACCCAGGGCAATGAAAACCCCGTGTATTACGCGCAGTACGCGCACGCGCGACTATCGAATGTCGAGGTGACCGCGAGCCAGCGCCATCCGCGATTGCCGGACCATGCCGATGTCTCGCTGCTGGTCCATCCGTGGGAGCTCGATGTCGCCCGCCAGCTCGCCTTCTGGCCTGACGTGGTCGAGGATTCGACCGCGCTGCTCGAGCCGCACCGCATTCCTTATTACGTGCACGACCTGGCGACCGCGGTTCATCGCTTCTACCACGCCGGCAACGCCGAGAGCGAGCACCGGGTCGTGGTCGACGATGCCGCCTTAACAAGGGCCAGGCTGGAGCTGTGCCGAGCCGCGCGTCACACTTTGAAGACTGCGCTGGACCTGATGGGGGTCAGCGCTCCGGAACGCATGTAGGACGCAAGGAGAGGGCATTGGATGTCACCTGGCTAGGGCACGGTTGCTTCCGGCTGCGCGGGCGTGGCGCGGCGGTGGTCACCGACCCCTACCCGCCGGCCATCGGTCTGAAGCTGTCGCGCATGGACGCCGAGGTCGTCACCGTCAGCCATGAGCACGACAACCACAACTACACCCAGGTCGTGCGCGACGGCGCCTACGAGATCCGCGGGCCGGGCGAATACGAGGTCGCCGGCGTGACCGTGATTGGGGTGCCGACCTTCCACGATCCTGAAAAGGGCGCCAAGCAGGGCCGCAACACCGTCTACCTGATCGAGATCGACGACGTGCGCGTCTGCCACCTCGGCGATCTGGGACACAAGCTGGACGACGTCGAGGCGGAGGCGGTCGCCTCGCCCGACGTTTTGCTGGTGCCTGTCGGCGGCCGGACCGCGATGAACGGAGCACAGGCGGCGGAGGTCGTCCGCCAGCTCGAGCCCAGGTACGTGGTCCCGATGCACTACGCCATCCCGGGCCTGAAGCTGGAGCTGGATCCGCTCGACCGCTTCCTCAAGGAGATGGGGGTGACAGCCTCTGAGCCTCAGCCCAAGCTATCGGTGCAGAAGTCGTCGGTGACCGAATATGAGACCAAAGTCGTGGTTCTCGAGCCGAAAATCGAACCAAAGGTTTGACGGCCTGCCCCTTCTAGGTAACATTTGAAAAACCGCCCTGGAGGTCGTCTATGTCGAAATACGTTTTCGTGACCGGGGGTGTCGTCTCCTCTCTCGGCAAGGGCATCACCGCGGCTTCGATCGGGAACATCCTGAAAGCCCGGCACCTCACCGTCTCCCTCCAGAAGCTCGATCCGTACCTGAACGTCGACCCGGGAACGATGAGCCCTTACCAGCACGGAGAGGTGTTCGTCACCGATGACGGCGCGGAAACCGACCTCGACCTCGGGCATTACGAGCGCTTCGTCGATGAGAACCTGACGGTCGCGTCCAACGTGACGACCGGGAAGATCTACCAGGAGGTCATCGCCCGCGAGCGTCGGGGAGACTACCTGGGCGCCACCGTGCAGGTCATCCCGCACGTGACCAATGTGATCAAGGAAAAGATCCTCCGCGCCTCCAAGGACCCGCAGGCCGATGTGGTCGTGGTCGAGGTGGGCGGCACCGTCGGCGACATCGAGAGCCTTCCGTTCCTCGAAGCCATCCGGCAGCTGAAGAACGATCTCGGCCGCCAGAACGTCTTCTATGTGCACTGCTCCCTGGTGCCGGTGGTCCGGGGCCAGGAGATGAAGACGAAGCCGACACAGCACTCCGTCCAGGCGCTGCGCGCGATCGGTATTCAGCCGGATGCGATCATCTGCCGCTCCGAGCTCCCGATCGACAACGACCTGAAGGAGAAGATCGCACTCTTCACAGACGTGCCGCGTGAGGCTGTCGTCTCGGTGCCGGACGTGAAGTCGATCTACGAAGTCCCGATGATGCTCGAGGCCTCAGGTCTGGGCAAGGTGATGGCCAAGCACTTCGAGCTGGACGAGGCGACGCACGTTCCCGACCACACGCAGTGGATCGAGCTTGTCGAGCGGATCAAGCATCCGCGGGCGACGGTGCCGATCGCGATCGTGGGCAAGTACATCGCGCTGCCCGACGCGTACCTCAGCGTCATCGAGTCGCTGCGGCATGCGGGGATTCACCACGGACTCGGGATCGACATCCATTGGGTTTCCTCCGAGAAGCTCGACGCGGGAGACACGTCGACACTGATGGGCGTCGCCGGCATCGTCGTTCCCGGTGGGTTCGGCTACCGCGGCATCGAGGGCAAGGTCATCGCCTCCCGCTACGCGCGGCACAACCGGATTCCGTACCTCGGCCTTTGCCTCGGAATGCAGTGCGCGGTCATCGACTTCGCGCGGGAAAAGCTCGATGCGCCGGACGCCAACTCCACCGAGTTCGCCGCCTTCACATCGACTCCGGTGATCGACCTCATGCCCGAGCAGCGCAACGTCGACCAGATGGGCGGCTCGATGCGCCTTGGCCTCTATCCATGCAAGCTGGTGCCGGGATCGCTGGCGCACAAGGCGTATGGGGAAGAGGTGGTTTATGAGCGGCACCGGCACCGCTTCGAGTTCAACAACGAGTACCGCGAGGTCATGAACGAGGCGGGCATGAATTTCAGCGGCGTTTCGCCCAACGGGCGACTGGTCGAGATCATCGAGCTGGCCGATCACCCGTGGTTCGTGGCGAGCCAGTTCCACCCCGAGTTCCGCTCGCGGCCGAACCGGCCGCACCCGCTGTTCCGCGATTTCGTGCGCGCGGCCTTCCTGCAGAGCGGCATCGACCAGATGGAGCTTCGTCCCGCGGAGCTCCTGGAAGAGACCGAGAACTCCTAGGAAGCAATGGAACAGCAGAGAAGCGGGATTCCTTCTTTCGAGGCGCGCGCAGAGCTTTCGATGGAGTTGCTGCACGCCACCGAGGCAGCCGCGCTTGCATGCGCGGGACTCCTCGGCAAGGGCGATCCGGACCGTGTAAGCGACGCGGCAGGTCACGCGATGCGGGGTGCGCTCGAGCGCTCCGGCCTGACCGGGACCGTGGCCCTGAGCCCGCGCCACCAGGCTCACCTGCCACTTGGCCTCGTGATCGAGGGCGGAGAGCGCAAAGTCGACCTGGGTGTGTATCCAGTCGAGGGCGCGAGCCAGGTCGCGCGCGGCCATATCAACGCGGTTTCGATGCTGGTGGCGGTGGAGCCGGGAGGTTTCGCCCACCTGCCCGCGGTCTCGCAGGTTGAAAAGTTCGTCGCCGGTCCCGGGGCCCGGGGTGCGATCGACCTCGACGATTCGATCGTGGACAACCTGCGGCGCATCGCCTTCGCCCGAGATGTCCGGGTCCAGGACCTGACGATCGCCATCCTGGAGCGCCCGCGGCACCAGGAGCTGATCACCGAGGTGGCGGCGTCCGGGGCCCGGATCCGCACGCTGGAGGAGGGCGATTTCGCGAGCGCTGTCATGGCCGCCCTGCCCGAGACTGGGATTGACGCCGCGATCGGCATCGGCGACCTGCACGCGACGCTGATCGCGGCCTGTGCTGTGCGGTGCCTGGGGGGCGAGTTCCTGGTCCGCCTGCTGCCTCGCAACGATGAGGAGCTGAAAAATGTCGGTGAAGGTGCGTCCCACATCTACGGCGTCACCGAGCTGGCGCCGGCGGTCGACATCGCGGTCGCCATCACCGGCGTGACGGGCGGTCCGTTGCTGCCGGGGATTTCCTTCGGAAGCGGTTACGCGGAGACCTCGTCCTTGGTGATGTCCAGCCGCCACGCCACTGTGCGCCGCCTCACCACGCGCCACCACCTGCCCGGGGACCCGGGCTAGTTGAAAATTCACCTCCCCGCTCGCGGGGGAGGTCCGGCCGCGAAAGCGGCCCGGGTGGGGCGCTTCGGATTAGCTCCGCCGTGGACGGGGTATCAAGAAACTGGTATCCCATGAGTCAGAACGACCCTTACCTGCCGCCCCAGGGCGGACAGTACATTCCCCCGCCGCCTCCCTACGAGGCGACCTCGGACATCCCGCCGGAGTCGCCGTACCACAGCTCGCCCGCGCCCCAGCAGGGAAGTCGAGGTCTGGTCGGGTGGCTGGCTTCAGCCGCGCTCGCGGTCTGGGCCGTGGTCAAGTACGGGCTCCTGCTGGTGGTCAAAGTGCCGGCGCTCGCAACCCTCCTGACGGGAGTCGTCTCGGTCTGGGCCTACACACTCCTTTTTCCATGGCAGGTAGCCATCGGCCTCGTCGTGCTGATCTTCGTCCACGAGATGGGGCACGTCCTCGAGATCCGCAGGCAGGGGCTGGCGGCTACAGCCCCGATCTTCCTTCCCTTCCTGGGAGCTGGGATCTTCATGCGGACGCAGGCACAGTCTCCGTTGAAGCAGGCGCAGATAGCCATCGCGGGGCCTATCGCGGGGACGCTGGGGGCGACAGTGGCGTTGGTCTTGTATGCGGCGACCCGTTTCGACCTCTTCCTGGTCTGGGCGTATTTCGGTTACTGGATCAACCTCTTCAACCTGATTCCGTTTGGGATGCTGGACGGTGGCTGGATCCTCGCCCCGGTCTCGAAATGGATCCAGGTCGCCGGCCTTGCGATCCTCGCCGGGCTGTTCTTCGCCGGCCTGATCAACCCGCTCGTCCTCATCGTGGTGGCGATCGGGATGCCGATGGTCTACCGCCGCTTTAGAGAGCCGGACTACGACGCCTACCTCACGTCCGGTCCCGCGTCGGCCAGGCTTGCCATCGGGGCGACATGGCTTGCGCTCGTCGTTTTCCTGGGCGTTGCCTTCTACCAGACGGAGGGAATGCTCCAGACGTTCCTTCGGTAAACTGACCGGGAGTTACAAGATTGAAAGCACAGATTCATCCAACTTATTACGAAGACGCGGTCGTGACCTGCGCGTGCGGGAACACGTTCACGACCGGCTCCACGCGCAAGGAGCTCAAGACCGAGATCTGCTCCGTCTGCCACCCCTTCTTCACGGGTACGCAGCGGATCGTGGACACCGGCGGTCAGGTCGAGCGGTTCCGGAAGCGGGCTGCTAAGACCAGGGTCTAGATGGCGCAGCCGGAGACGGCGCCTCCGGTAACGGGGACTCCGACTCCCCACCCGGCGCTCCGCGCCGACCTCAACGCAGGGCCGGGAGGTGCAAAACCTACACAGCCTTTCTTCTATGGCGGCCAGGCCGTCATCGAGGGCGTGATGATGCGCGGCAAGAGCCACTACGCGGTCGCGGTCAGGCTTCCCACCACCAAGGAGATCGTCATCGACCGTGGTGAGCTGAAGGCGCCGATTTACACGCATCCGCTCTGGAAGCTGCCTTTCGTGCGCGGCCTCGCCCTGATCGGCGAGCAGCTGCACCTTGGCATGAAGTCGCTGATCTGGTCGGCGAACATGAACGCCGGCAGCCAGAACATCGAGATCGGCAAGAAGGAGATCACCGGCTCGGTGGCGATGGCCGGCGTTTTTGCCCTCGTTATCTTCATCGGCCTGCCGCTGCTGCTGGCGAGCTTTGCGGTACACCGCAGTGGAAGCTTCCTTTTCGTTCTCGTCGAGGGTTTGATCCGGGTCGGCCTGGTCCTCGGCTATCTGGCGGCAATCGCACTTTTGCCAGACGTACGGCGCGTGTTTCAGTACCACGGGGCCGAGCACAAGACCATCAACGCCTTCGAATCGGGGTGGGCGCTGGATGTGCCGTCGGTTCGCCGCGCGAGCACGCTGCACCCGCGCTGCGGCACGGGGTTCCTTCTTGTCGTATTGGTTGTGAGCGTCGTCGTCTTCAGCGTCGTGGCGCTGTTTCATCCCAATCTCTTCTGGATCATTGCGAGCCGCGTGCTCGCCATCCCAGTGATTGCGGGCGTCGGCTTCGAGCTGATCCGGTTCATGGCACGGCACCGCTACAACTCGCTCGTCCGCATCGCCTTGCTCCCGGTCCTGGGCACCCAGAAGTTCACCACCCGCGAGCCCTCCGACGACATGCTCGAGGTCGCCATCACCGCCTTCAACAGCGCCCGCGAGGGTGAGGAGGAGAGCGCCGGAGCGGCGGCATGATCGATCGCCTGGAGGCGATCGCGCACCGGTATCGCGAGAAAAGGCACAAGGGGGGCAGGCCCCCCTTGTGGGGAACCCCCCAAGGACGTCGAGCGGCTGTCTCTACGCTGTTCAGTGGCGGTTGCCCGGCGGAGCCGGGCAACGCGGGCAACGCGGGAAAGACGAAATGATTGACCGTCTGGAATCGATCGCGCGCCGTTATCGCGAGATCGAGCAGGAGATGGGGCGGCCGGAGGTTGCCTCCGACCACGAGAAGGTGACCCGGCTGGCGCGGGAGCAGCGCTCCCTGCGAGAGATCGTCGAGGCCTATGACGCCTACCGCCGCGCGCGCACGGAGATGGAGTCGGCGCGCGAGATGCTCAGGCACGAGAAGGACGTGGAGATGCAGGAGTACATGCGGTCGGAGGAGCGACGCGCAGCCGAGCAGGTAGCCCTGCTCGAGGAAAAGCTGAAGGTCTTGCTCCTGCCCAAGGATCCGAACGACGACCGCGACGTCGTGGTCGAGATCCAGGGCGCGGAAGGCGGGGACGAGGCTGCCCTTTTTGCCGCAGACCTCTTCCGCATGTACACGCGGTGGGCGGAGAAGAAAGGATGGAAGGTGGACGTGGTCGACGCCTCTCCTACCGGAATCGGCGGCTTCGACAAGATCAGCTTCGAGGTCCACGGTCAGGGCGCCTACTCGCAGCTCAAGTACGAGGGCGGCGTGCACCGGGTGCAGCGCGTGCCCAAGACCGAGGCGCAGGGGCGGATCCACACGTCGGCCGCGACGGTGTCGGTGCTGCCCGAGGCCGACCCCGTCGAGGTCGAGCTCAAGCCCGATGACCTCGAGATCAAGGCCTCGACTTCGACCGGCCCCGGCGGCCAGAGCGTCAACACCACCTACTCCGCGATCCGCATCACCCACAAGCCGACCGGTCTTGTCGTGAGCATCCAGGACGAGAAGTCGCAGCTGCAGAACAAGGAAAAGGCAATGCGTGTGCTGCGCGCGCGGCTCTACGAGATGAAGCTCGCCGAGCAGCAGGAGGCGATCGGGGCGCAGCGGCGCGGCATGGTCCGGACCGGGAACCGGTCGGAGAAGATCCGCACCTACAACTTCAAGGACAACCGGGTCACCGATCACCGCATCAACCTCACCCTGCACAAGCTCGACAGGGTGATGGCCGGAGATCTCGACGACCTGGTGTCGGCGCTCATAGCCGCCGAGCGCGCGGCTCAGCTGAACGGCGGCCCAGACGGTCAGGCGTGACAATCGTTGAGGTCCTGAAGCTCTCCGCCGACTACCTCCAGAAGCACGGATCCGACTCTTCCCGCCTCGACGCCGAGCTGCTCCTGGCATGCACGCTCGGCCTGCGCCGCCTCGACCTGTACCTGAAGTTCGACCGTGCCCTGTCAGCCGGCGAGCTGGACCAATACCGAGCCCTGGTCGCGCGGCGGGCCAAGGGCGAGCCGGTGGCCTATTTGACTGGCCACAAGGAGTTCATGGGCCTGGATTTCGAGGTGACACCCGCCGTGCTCGTGCCGAACCCTGACACCGAGGTGCTCGTGCAGCGGGCGGTCGCGATCGCACGTGAGTCGCAAGATCCGGTGCGCGTCGCCGACGTCGGCACGGGCAGCGGGTGCATCGCGGTCGCGATCGCGCATTACGCGCCGAATGCGGAAGTGTGGGCATCGGACATCAGCCCCGAGGCACTGGAGGTCGCGACGCGCAACGTGAGCCGGCACGGGCTCAGCGACCGCGTCCATCTCACGCCTGGCGACCTGATGCAGCCCCTCGCCGGGGAGTTCGACGTGGTTTGCGCGAACCTTCCTTACCTGCCCATGGGCTCCAGCCTGCCGGCCGAGGTCGCGGCTCAGCCTGCCCACGCGCTGTATGCGGATCAAGGCGGCGCGTCACTTGTGAGCCGGCTCCTCGAAGAGGCTCCGAGCCGGCTGAAGCCGGGGGGCCGGGTCCTCGCAGAGCTGGATCCGGGCATCTTCGCCGTGGCTTCGGAGTCCGCAGCTCGGCACTTCGCCGGTCATCGGGTCCACCGCGATGCCGGCGGCCATCAACGCGTTCTTGAAGCATGGTCCTGAAGCCGACACATGCTGGGCTTCAGCGCGCGGCGAAGCTGCTGCGAAGCGGGGCCGTGGTGGCATTTCCCACCGACACGGTGTATGGACTTGGCGCCAGCGCGGACGATGAGGTGGCACAGAAGCGGATCTATCAGATCAAAGGCCGGCCCGTTGGGATGCCACTGATCCTCATGGTGGCAGGCCAGTCCCAGCTCGAAGGCCTGGTGCACGTCGACTCGCGGGCCGAGGAGATGATGCGCAAGTGGTGGCCGGGTCCTCTCACGCTCATCCTCTATGCCATCGGCGGCGGAACGCTGGGAGTGCGGATTCCAAAGCACAAGGTTGCCCTGGGCCTCCTCAGACACGCCGGCCCACTGATGACGACGAGCGCCAACCTGCATGGCCACGATCCGGCGATGAACGCCGAAGAAGCCGCGACGCTGTCCGGCGTGATGGCTGTGATCGACGGCGGCGTGGCCGCTGGTGGGACCGCCTCCACAGTGCTGGACCTGACCGGACCGGAGCCGCACGTCCTGCGCGAAGGCGCCATTTCGACGCCGGAGCTGATCGGACCACCCCCTCCGCGCACCGGATAGCATCAAGCCGTGACCACCAACATCACGACGATGACCTTCCGCGCCCTCGACCGGGTGGATCCAGAGGTCGCTCAGCTGATCCGGAACGAGTTCAAGCGGCAGTCGGAAACGCTCGAGCTCATCGCCTCCGAAAACCTGACGAGTCCCGCCATCCTGGAGGCGCTGGGGACGCTGCTGACCAACAAGTACGCCGAGGGATATCCCGGGCGTCGCTACTACGGCGGCACCGGCGAGGTCATCGACAAGATCGAGACCCTAGCCGTGGAGCGCGCCAAGCAACTGTTCGGTGCAGATTACGTCAACGTCCAGCCGCACTCTGGTTCGCAGGCCAACGCGGCGGTTTACATGGCGGTCTGCCAGCCGGGAGACCGGGTGATGGGCATGGACCTCTCGGCGGGGGGACACCTGACGCACGGAAGTCCCGCCAACTTCAGCGGCAAGCTTTACGAGATCCACTCGTACGGAGTCGATCGCGAAACCGAACGGATCGACTACGACGCCGTGCAAAAGCTGGCCGAAGAGGTGCGGCCGAAGATGCTGCTCGCGGGTTTCTCCGCCTACTCGCGGATCGTCGATTGGGGACGCATGCGCGAGATCGCCGACTCGGTCGGCGCCACGCTGTTCGTGGACATGGCGCACGTGGCCGGCCTCGTCGCGGGCGGCGCCTATCCATCCCCGATCCCGCACGCTGCAATCACGAGCACCACCACTCAAAAGACCCTTCGGGGTGCGTGGGGGGCGATCATCCTGTGCCGCGACGATTGGCAGAAGGCAATCGACTCCGCGGTGTTCCCGGGGACACAGGGCGGCCCCCTGATGCACGCGATCGCGGCCAAGGCGGTGTGTTTCGGCGAAGCTCTCAAGCCGGAGTTCAAGCAGTACGCCAAGCAGGTCGTCGTCAACGCGAAAGCCATGGCCGATCGCCTTGTCGCGCGCGGCCTGCGCCTGGTGAGCGGCGGCACCGACAGCCACCTGATGCTGATCGACCTGCGGCCTCAGAAGCGAACTGGAAAGCAGGTGCAGGACATCGCCGACACGGTCGGCATCACGCTCAACCGCAACTCGATTCCTTTCGATGACGCGTCGAAGTTCAACCCGAGCGGGGTGCGCGTCGGAACGCCGCTCGTGACCACGCGCGGCATGGGCGAGGGCGAGATGGTGGTGATCGCGGACTGCATCGCCGACCTCGTCGAGCGGATCGACGATCCGGCAACGCTGGACTCGGTCCACGAGCGGGCCCTAGAGCTGTGCCGCAAGTTCCCGATCCCGTACGCATTTGACTGACCCGGCCCCGATCCAGTCTTGAGTGACTTCTTCAGCGACCAGGCGCTCGCCAGCATCACGGAGCACGTGCTGCCCGGGTTGTGGCCGCTTCTCCTCGCCTTCGCCGTGTGCATGATCGCGGTGCCGCTCGCCATCCGCCTCTCGCGCCGCTACGGGGTGGTGGCGCAGCCCGGCGGCCGCCACGCACACGCCAACCCGACGCCGGTGCTGGGCGGCCTCGCGATGTGGATCGGTTTCGCCATGGCGCTGCTCGTGTTTCTGCCACGCGACACCCAGACGTTGGCCGTCCTCGTGGTGTCAGGGCTGGCGATGGGCCTGCTCATCGTCGACGACAGATGGTCGATGCCGCCTGTCGTGAAGCTGGGCGTCCAGGTCGGTCTCGCGCTGCTGGCGGTCGCCGGCTTCGGCATCGAGATCCGGTTCTTCAGCCTGCCGGGCGGGCACCTGATCCAGCTGGGGCTGCTGATGACGCCGGTCAGCGTGTTCTGGCTGGTCGGTATGCAGAACACCGTCAACTTTCTTGACGGCGCCGACGGCCTCGCCGCCGGCGTGGTGGCGATCGTGGCTTTGATCCTCATGCTCGCCGCCGGCCAGCTCAAGCAGCCCGAGGTCGTGCAGTTGAGCGGCGCGCTCGCCGGGTGCTGCGGCGGCTTCCTCCTCTTCAATTTCCACCCGGCCCGCATCTTCATGGGCGACTCCGGCGCGCATTTCCTCGGCATGGCGCTGGGCATGATCTCGATCCTGGGCGTGGCTAAGGTCGCGGTGGCCTTCGCCCTGGCTGCACCCGTGCTTGCGCTGGCGCTGCCGATCGCGGACACCGGATGGGCGATCCTCCGCCGCCGCCGGCAGGGCGCCTCGGTGGCGACGCCGGACCGGCTCCACCTGCACCATCGCCTTCAGTCGTTCGGTCTCAACCCTCGCCAGACGTGCTACGTGTTCTACGCCGCGAGCGCCCTGCTCGGCGCGCTCGGGTTGACGCTTTTCGGGCACGGGCGGATCCTTGCGGTCGTCGTGGTGGCTGCCGCGGTGCTGACGTCGACGGTCGCGGCCGATCTTCTTCAGCACGCTGGCTGGCGCATCCCGGCGCGATGGCTGCGCCGCCTGCTGGCCGAACCTCCGCCGGCGCGTTAAGGCCGGCATCTTCCCGGCTCCATTTGCCGGCGGCAGTACCCGATAGAATTCGGAGGGGCATGGCGCCCACTCCGAGCACAGGCCCGACAGGCTCTGACATGGCGGGAATCGGGATCTATTTCGCCGCCGCCGTCCTCGTGCCTCTGCTGGGTGGTGCCGCCCTCGACAGGGTGCTCAACACGGCGCCCGTGTTTGTCCTCGTCGGGCTGGTCGTGGGTCTCGTGGCGGGCGGAGCAGCCGTCTGGTTGAAGGTGAGGGAGCTCTCGAAGTGACGTCGAGTGGTGTGCTGCGGCAGACGGTGCTGGCCTGCTTGATTCTCTCAGTGGCGGTCGCGGTGATCGCGTCAGCGAGCGGTCACCTGGACCTCGGTCTTGGCATGGTCGCGGGCCTCATGCTCGGCTCGGTCAATGGTTACTTCATCCAGGGACTTCTGAACCGCGGAGCTCCCTTCATGGCGGCGAGCCTGCTGCGCATCCTGTTTTTCAGCTCGCTGGTGTTGATAGCGGCGCTGACGATGCGAGGGTCGGCCTGGACGGTGGCCCTCGGGATCGGGCTGGCGCAGCTGGTCATGGTCGCCGCCGGTGTGCGCTCCGGGCTCCGGCGTTGATCCTTTCCGACTCCTCGGTCGGCACCCATCCAACCGTCGACCTCGGCTGCGGGCCGCTCTGCACCTTCAATTACGACAGCGTCGTCTCGAGCTTGCTCGCGGTCGTGGTCACCATCGCGGTTGGGTTCTGGATTCGCTCCAAGCTGAAAAGTGGCGAGCCGGGACGCGTCCAGGCGGTGTTCGAGTGGGGTTATGACCAGTTGAGATCGCTGATCAGAACCAACGTTTCGGACGACGCCTTGTTCATCATCCCGCTCGCGCTCACGCTTTTTCTATACATCCTGGTCGCCAACTGGATCGAGCTTCTGCCTCTGGCAATCTTCCCCATCCTGCACGGCGCCAACGCCGACCTCAACCAGACGCTGGCCATGGCGCTTGTCGTCATCGCCGTGGTCCAGTGGTACAGCATCCGGGTTCTCGGCTGGCGCGGATACCTACTCCGCTTCACCAAGCCGTTCGAGCTGCCGGTGTGGGGCCGCGCGCTGTACACCCCCCTCAACATCCTCGAGGAGCTGGTCAAGCCCGTGACGCTTTCGCTCCGGCTGTTCGGAAATATCTTTGCCGGGGCGGTCATGATTGGTTTGCTTGCGGGCTTCGGCACTTTCGCCCTGCCCCTGGTGGGCGTGGCAGGCGGGACCGTGATCGGCGCCATCCTGTTGTCGGTTTGGAAAGCTTTCGACGTCATCTTCATCGGTTTCATACAGGCGTTCATCTTCATGCTGCTCACGGTCATCTACTTCGGCATGGCCCGCGAAGGCCTCGAGCACGAACATCACTAGGAGGGTTACATGACTGATCACGGACTTGTTCTCGCCGGCGCACTCGTTGGCTTCGGACTCGCGATCGGCCTGGGCGCGGTCGGTGCGGCCTTCGGCGACGGCCTGGCCGGCAACGCGTTCATCAGCGGAGTCGCTCGCCAGCCGGAAGCTCAAGGTCGCATGATCCCCTGGTTGTTCACGATCGTCGGCCTGGTTGAGGCGATGTACTTCATCAACCTCGCCTTTGGTTTCGTCTTCCTCTCCAACGTCCCCGCAGCCAAGTAGTCGAAATGACCTTCCTCGCGAGCACAGGTACAGCCGGGGTCATCGAGATCAATGGGACGGTGATCGTCGAGCTGCTCACATTCCTGCTGATGCTTGCCGTGCTTGCCCGCTTTGTATACCCGGAGGTTGTCAAAGTCGCCGAGGCGCGGCAGCGCGCAGTCGCGGAGCAGCTGCGTCTGGCGGAGCAGGCCAAAGCCGACGCCGAGGCGCGTCTCAAGCAAGCCCAGGCCCAACTGGAGGACGCGCGGAAGACGGCGCAACAGGTGATCGACGCGGCCAACAGGTCGGGCGAGCAAGCGCGACAGGATCTCAAGCAAAGGGCAGAGGAGGAGGCGCGGCGGATCGCCGAGTCAGCCCGCAAGGAGATCGAGGTCGAGCGTGAGCGCGCGCTCCAGTCGGCGCGAGAGGAATTGGCAAGCCTGGTGGTCGTGGCCACCGAGAAGGTGATCGGCGGCACGCTTGACGATCGCAAGCACCGAGAGCTGATCGAGCGGGCCATCGAGGAGGTCGCGAGTGGCGACGGCAGCCGCAGGCAGGGTGGCTCGTGACGGCACCGAGAGATTGGGGGCCGAAGATCCGGTGACGGGCACGAGCCGCGCTGCCCGACGGTACGCGAGGGCCGTGTTCGAGCTGGCCCAGCAGGATGGTCAGCTCGAAGAATGGGCCCGGCGCCTGACCAAGGTCCGCGAGCTGTTCGCCGACCCGGCGGTGGCGGCCGTGCTCAGCAATCCGACGATCGCGACCGAGCGGCGCGATGCGCTCGTTGCAACGGCGCCTCATCTGTTCGATGACGAGGCCACCAACCTTGCCAGGCTGCTCATCGAATCCGGACGCGTCGACGAAGCGGCCGCGATCGAGGACGAGTTTCAGCGTCTGGCCGACGAGGCGGCCGGTCGGGTCCGAGCAACCGTGACCACGGCGATCGAGCTCGAGCGTGCCGACCGCGACCGCGTCGAACGGGAGTTGTCGAAACGTCTGAACAAAGAGGTCAGGCTGAGCGTCGTCGTCGATCCGCGCATCATCGGCGGGCTGAAGCTTCAGTACGGAGACCGGGTCGTCGACGCGAGTGTGGCCACCAGGTTGGAGCAGCTGCGCCGCCGCTTGGCGGCTACGTAGGCGCGGGGCGCTCAATAGGAGAAGACGAGTGGGAATCAGCACCAAAGAGATCTCGGAAGTCATCAAAGAGCGGCTCAAGGACTTTGATGCAAGCCTCGTGTCGGCCGATGTAGGTCGAATCGTCGCCGTGGGCGACGGCATCGCCCAGATCTACGGCCTGCAGAACGCGATGGCGGGCGAGCTGCTCGAATTTCCGAACGAGGTCTACGGGCTGGCCCTGAACCTCGAAGAAGACCAGGTGCGGTCAGTCATCCTCGGCGACTTCGGCCACCTGCACGAAGGCGACGAGGTCAAGACCACCGGTCGCCTGCTCGAGGTCCCGGTCGGCGACGAGCTGCTCGGCCGCATCGTCAACCCACTCGGTATTCCGCTCGACGACAAGGGGCCGATCAAGACCAGCAAGACGCTCCCCGTGGAGCGGATCGCTCCGGGCGTCATCACACGCAAGCGAGTCGACAGCCCGGTGCAGACGGGTATCAAGGCGATCGACGCCATGATCCCGATCGGCCGCGGCCAGCGCGAGCTGATCATCGGCGACCGCTTCACAGGCAAGACGACGATCCTCCTCGACACGATCATCAACCAGAAGGGCAAGGACCTCTTCTGCATCTACGTTGCGATCGGCCAGAATGCGGCCTCGATCGCTCGCGTCGCGGCTACGTTGGAAGAGAACGGGGCGATGGACTACACCATCATCGTCGCGGCGGCCGCGTCCGACCCGGCTTCCCTCCAGTACATCGCGCCGTACGCGGGCTGCGCGATGGGCGAGTACTTCCTGGAGAAGGGCCAGGAGGCGCTGTGCTGCTACGACGACCTGACCAAGCAGGCGTGGGCGTACCGCGAGCTTTCGTTGACGCTGCGCCGCCCGCCCGGCCGTGAGGCTTACCCGGGCGACGTCTTCTACCTGCACTCCCGTCTGCTCGAGCGGGCGGCAAAGATGAGCCAGGCGCGCGGCGGCGGCTCGCTGACGGCCCTGCCGGTGATCGAGACACAGGCCAACGACGTCTCGGCTTTCATCCCGACCAACGTCATCTCCATCACCGATGGTCAGATCTATCTGCAGGCCGACCTGTTCAACGCAGGGCAGCGGCCCGCCCTCAACGTCGGCATCTCGGTCTCACGCGTCGGCGGGGATGCGCAGACGAAGGCGATGCGCCAGGTGGCGGGCAAGCTCCGCCTCGACCTGGCGCAGTACCGTGAGCTGGCGGCCTTCGCGCAGTTCGCCTCAGACCTCGACACGCAGACGCGGAACCAGCTCGAGCGCGGAGCGCGCCTGACTGAGCTGCTCAAACAGGACAAGTACCAACCGGTGCCTCTGGCGGCCCAGGTGGCTGTGCTTTACGCCGGCACCCAGGGGCACGCGGACAAGGTCCCGGTTGCCCGTATTCGCGAGTGGGAGGCCGGCTTCGTCCGCTTCTTGAAAGGCGAGAGGCAGGGCATCCTCGAAGAGATCGAGAAGCAGAAGGCCCTGGACGACAACCTCTTTGCCCGGCTCAACGCAGCGATCTCAACCTTCAACCACCAGTTCGGCGTCGAGGGTTACCAGGACCAGGCCGACCCGGGCGGCCGGGCCGAGGCCAAGGAACCTGAAGCCAAGGAGCCTGAAGCCAAGGAGCCTGAGGCCAAGAAATCACCGGCCAAGAAACCACAGACCAAGAAAGCGAACTAGATGCCGGCATTCAGGGACATCGTCCGCCGCATCGACTCGATCAAGAACACGCAGAAGATCACCAAGGCGATGCAGGTGGTGGCCGCAACTCGTCTCCGCCGCGCGCAGGCGGCGGTGCAGGCAACGCGGCCCTACGCCGACAAGATGGTCGAGGTCCTGCAGACTGTGAGCGAGCGGGCGACGGAGTACAAGCACCCATTCCTCATCCGGCGCGAGGGCAAACGGGCGGTGATGATCCTGGTCACGACGGACAAAGGACTCGCGGGCGCGATCAACGTCAACAACATTCGGACCGCGACCCGCTACATGAGCCAGAATTTCCCGGAGCAGCAGCGCTACGTCACGCTCGGACGCAAGGGACGCGATTTCCTGCTTCGTTACCGCCGCGACGTGATCGCAGAGGTGAGCAACCTGCCCGACCGGCCGAGCCAGGGACAAGTCCTGCCCGCCGTCACCGTCGCCCTCGAGGAATACGCCAAGGGCAACGTCGATGCCGTGCTGCTCTGCTACGCGAAGTGGATCTCTACCATCAGGCAGGAACCGACGGTTCGCGTGCTCATACCCGCGGAGATCCCGGCGCGCGAGCGAGATCAAGGGCAGTCAGCCGGTCCGCGCGCGGATTACATCTACGAGCCAGACCCCGAGTCGGTGCTCGATGGCCTTTTGCCCCGATACGTCGAGACGCAGGTCTTCCAGGCGGTGCTCGAGAACAAGGCCAGCGAGTACTCGGCCAAGATGATCGCGATGCAGAACGCAACCACCGCGGCCGGCGATCTCATCGACTCGCTGACCCTGTACGCGAACAAGGTCCGGCAGGCCGGAATCACCACCGAGTTGATGGAAATCGTCAGTGGGGCCGCCGCGCAGGAAGGCTCGAGCTGAGGGAGGAGATCTAGATGGCAACGACGAAGCCGAAGTCCAAAGCCCAAACCCACGGCCAAACCCACGGCCAAACCCACAGTAAGGCGGGACGCCAGGGCCACATCAGCGAGGTCATCGGGGCGGTGGTGGACGTCGAGTTTGAGCCCGGATACCAGCCGGAGCTGTTCGAAGCGCTGGAGGTCACAACTCAAGACGGCCGAACGGTCATCCTCGAGGTCGAATCCGACCGGGGCGACAACACGGTCCGCTGCATTGCGATGGATTCGACCGATGGCTTTCGCCGCGGTGATCCCGTCAGCGCCACGGGCGCGTCGATTTCGGTGCCGGTCGGAGTCGAGACGCTGGGCCGCTTGTTCAACGTCGTCGGCAAAGCCATCGACGACGAGCCGGCGCCGGAAGGGACCACGCGCTGGCCGATCCACCGTCCGGCTCCGCCCGTATCTGAGCAGCAAGCCAAGGTCGAGATCCTCGAGACCGGGATCAAGGTCATCGACCTGATCTGCACGTTTGCCAAAGGCTCGAAGATCGGACTGTTCGGAGGCGCCGGCACGGGCAAGACGGTCATCGTGCAGGAGCTCATCCGCAACATCGCCTATCAGCACAAGGGCCGCTCGGTGTTCGCGGGAGTGGGGGAGCGGACGCGAGAGGGCAACGACATGTACGTCGAGATGCAGGACGCGGGCGTGCTGCCGCAGACCGCGCTCGTTTTCGGTCAGATGAACGAACCTCCCGGTGCGCGTGCGCGTGTCGGGCTGACAGGTTTGACGATGGCCGAATACTTTCGCGATGAAGAGGGGGCGGACGTGCTGCTCTTCGTCGACAACATCTTTCGCTACCTCCTTGCGGGCTCAGAGGTGTCCGCGCTCCTGGGGCGCATGCCGTCCGCCGTCGGCTACCAGCCCACGCTCGCCTCGGAGATGGGCGAGCTGCAAGAAAGGATCACGTCGACTCGTAAAGGCTCGATCACGTCGGTGCAGGCCGTTTACGTGCCGGCCGATGACTACACCGACCCTGCCATCCAGACTGTGTTCGCCCACCTCGGAGCGACGCTGCGCCTGGAGCGGTCGCTGGTCGAGATCGGAATCTATCCGGCGGTCGACCCGCTCGGATCTTCGAGCCGATTCGTGGAGCCGGCGATCGTCGGACAGGACCACTACGACGCAGCTCAGGGCGTGAAGAAGATCATGCAGCGCTACAAGGACCTGCAGGACATCATCGCCATCCTCGGCATGGAGGAGCTGTCAGAAGACGACAAGGAGGCGGTGTCGCGGGCACGCAAGGTGCAGCGCTTTCTATCGCAGCCTTTCAGCGTCGCCCAGCGGTTCACCGGTCGAGAAGGCAAGTACGTATCCAGGAACGAGACCGTGCGCGGCTTCAAGGAGATCCTCGAAGGCAAGCACGACGATTTGCCTGAGCAGGCCTTCTACATGGTGGGCACGATCGACGAGGCTCGCGCCCAGGCCGAGGAGATGAAGAAAAAATGATCGCCCCCACCCGGCGGCGCACCGTGTGCGGCGCCGATCTCCCCGCGCCGTGGGGAGGCCAGGGATGAAGTTCCCGCTGCGCGTGGTCAGCGTCGAGCGGAGCCTGTTCGAAGGCGACGTCGAGTTCATCATCGCCACGGGCGCCGAGGGAGAGCTCGGCGTGCTCGCGCGTCACGCGCCGCTCATGACCATCCTCAAGCCAGGCCCCCTGCGAATTCAGGAGACCTATGGCGGGCCCGAGGAGACGCTGTTCGTGGGCGGGGGCTTTCTCGAGGTGCTGCCCGAACGCGTGACGGTGCTCGCCGATGTGGCGGAGCACGCCGGGGAGATCTCGGTGGACGCCGCCGAGGAGGCGCGCCGCCGTGCCCAGGAGAGGCTTGCCGGCACCCTGACAGCGGCAGAGGAGACCGAGTTCCAGAACGCGCTCGCCATGGCGGAAGCCAGGCTGCGCCTGGCGCGGGCGCGGCGCGGCTAGAGGGCTGGGCACCCTGTGCCGGAGACGACACAGGGCGCCTGAGCTAGGTTTAGCCCTTCCATGAAGGGAAGCTTGCGTGGGCGCGAGCGTGCGCTTCGGATCAGCGGCGGCGCGGAGCTCGCCGGCGAGATCTGCGTGAGCGGTTCCAAGAACGCAGCCCTGCCCGAGATGGTCGCCTCGCTGTTGACCACGGAGCGGGTCACTCTCCGGAACGTGCCGCGCGTGACCGACACCGTGGTGATGGCGGAGATCCTGACGCTGCTGGGGGGGCACGCCAGGGGTGACGGCACCGTTGTCATCGAGGCCGGGGCTGCGAGCAAAAGCGATGTCCCCGACCAGCTTGGACGTCGGATGCGGGCGACGATCGTTCTGCTCGGTGCGCTGCTGGCGCGCTTTGGGCACGCCCGCGTGCCTCGACCGGGCGGCGATGACATAGGCGCGCGCCGCTTCGAGCAGCACCTTCGCGGCCTGCGCCAGATGGGCGCCCACATCATCGAGACGAAGGACGAGATCGTCGCCAGCGTCGACCGGCTGCGCGGCAACAGGGTCGTGTTCGACCTCCCAACCGTCACCGGGACCGAGAACATCCTGCTGGCCGCGGTGAAGGCTGAGGGCCGTACCGAGATCTTCAACGCCGCGCGCGAGCCCCACGTCCAGGACCTGTGCCGGCTGCTCACCAAGATGGGCGCGCGCATCGAGGGCATCGGCAGCGAGCGATTGATCGTGGACGGGACGGAAGAGCTGCGCGGCGCGGAGCACACGGTGGTCCCGGACTACCTCGAGGCAGGGACCTACGCGATCGCGGTGGCGGCGGCGGGCGGCGCGCTGCGCATCGATTGCAGCCCACCGGAAGACCTCCAGGTGCTGCTCCTCAAGCTGGAGCAGGCCGGCGCATACGTGGAGGTGGGTGAGGGTTGGTTCCGCGTGGGTCGGCAGCCGCGCACCCCGCTGAAACCGATTGACATGTCGACGTGGACGTTTCCCGGTTTCCCAACCGACCTGCAGGCGCAGTACATGGCGCTGATGACGCAGGCCGAAGGCGAGAGCGTGATCTCCGAATACGTGCACGAGAATCGCTTCCAGCACGTGCGCGAGCTGGCCAAGATGGGCGCCGGGATCACGGTGGAGGGAAGGCTGCATGCGATCGTGCACGGCCCCTGCCGGCTGCACGGCACCGAGGTGGCGATCCCCGACATCCGCTCAGGTGCCGCGCTCGTGATCGCGGCGCTCTGCGCCGAAGGCAAGAGCCTGCTGCACAACGCATGGCACGTCGAGCGCGGTTACGAGGACATGGTCGGCAAGCTCGCCTCTGTTGGAGCGCGCATCAAGAGCATCGACGTGGATCCGCAGCCACTGGCCGCTGATCACACCTACGAATAGTGTCGATTCTTTCGCGGAAGATCGGCATCGACGTCGGCACGTCGACCGTGCTCATCTACGTCAAGGGCGAAGGCATCGTGATCAACGAGCCGTCGATGGTCGCGGTGAATCGCGATGGAAGTCGTGTCCTCGCGGTTGGGCGCCAGGCCTTCGAGATGATGGGGCGTGCGCCGGAGTCGATCCACGTCGTCAGGCCGATGCGTGAGGGTGTGATCGCGGATTTCGTGGTGACGGAGGCCATGCTGCATCACCTGATCGGCAAGGTTCAGGGCCGGCAGCGCCTGTTCAAGCCCGAGATCATGGTCTGCGTCCCGTCCGGGGTGACGTCAGCCGAGCGCCGCGCGGTCACCGAGGCGGCCATCTCCGCCGGCGCGCGGCAGGCGTGGCTCATCGACGAGCCGCTGGCGGCCGCGATCGGCGCCGGCCTTGCGATCGCCGAACCGCGAGGCAACGCGATCTGCGATATCGGCGGCGGCACGACCGCGATCGCGGTCATCTCCCTGTCGGGGATGGTCGTCGCGCATTCGATTCGCGTCGGCGGCAACCGCATCGATGACGCGATCGCGATGTATATGAAGCGCGAGCACAACCTCCTCATCGGTGAGCGCACCGCGGAAGAGGTCAAGCTTGCAGTCGGGTCGGCGGTCTCGATGAAACAGCCTCTGCTGACCGAGGTGCGCGGTCGCGACCTGGTCACGGGACTTCCCCGAAACGTGGAGGTCTCGTCAAACGAGATCGTGGAGGCGATCGATGAGCCCCTGCGCTTGATCGCCGGAGCGGTGCGGGACGTGCTCGAGGAAACACCGCCTGAGCTCGCGGCGGACATCTTCGACCGGGGCATCGTGCTCACCGGCGGCGGAGCTCAGCTCCGGGGCATCGAGCGGTATCTCTCGATGCATACGGGCATTCCGGCGGTCGTCGCCGACGAGCCGCAGACCTCGGTCGTGCGGGGTACGGGTCTGGCGCTGGAAACCTTTGAGGTGCTCAGGCGGAATCAGGCTCACCTCCGCTAATGGGGACTCGGAGCTCCCCTCCGGAGGCTTCGCCTCCGACCTCCCCACGGGGTGGGGAGGTGACTTTTTGACCGGGCTGCGCGTGGTGGTCGACGGGTCCGGCCTCGAGCGGTCCCGGGCTGGAGTCGGCGTCTACACGACCCAGATCCTGCATGCGATGGCCGTCGACCGGCCCGACTGCCGCCTCACCGTCTTCGGACCGCCCGGCGGGTTCGTCCACGTTCCCGACGCGACGTACCGCCTGCTGCCACAGAGGCGCCTGGTTGGCCGGCACCTTCAGTGGCCGGCGGAGATTCGCCGCCTCGACCCCAGCGTGTACTTCGGTCCCGCCGGGGCCCTCCCGTTGGGCAAGCTCGGCTGTCCCACGGTGATCACCGTGCACGACCTCGCCATCTACCGAAACCCCCGCTGGTTTCCCCCTCGCCAGCCTCTCAGCACCCGCTTGGTCGTGCCCCGATCAGTGCTGCGGGCCGATGTCGTGATCGCGGTCTCGGAAAACACGGCACGCGACATCGTCGAGATTTTCGGCATCGACCGCGGGCGAATCCAGGTGGTCGCGCACGGCGTCTCGCAGCAGCTGCAGCCGATGAGCGCAGATGAGCGAGCCGACGCCCGGGCCCGGCTCAGGCTGCCGGAGCGGTTCATCCTGTTCGTCGGCACCGTCGAGCCGCGCAAGAACCTGGAAACTCTGCTCGACGCGTGGGCCATGATGCGGGACCGCCCCGATCTAGTCGTGGTCGGTTCATGGGGTTGGTTGTATGAACCGATCCGCGCGAAGATGGCGCGCCTTGGTCCGCACCTGCATCATCTCGACTCGGTCGACCCTGACGAGCTGCCGGCGATCTATAACCTGGCCCGCATCCTCGCCCATCCAGCCTGGTATGAGGGGTTCGGCTTACCGCCGCTCGAGGCGATGGCGTGCGGCACGCCGGTGGTCGTTTCCGATCGGTCGAGCTTGCCCGAGGTCGTCGACGGTGCGGCGATGATCGTCCCGGCCGATCAGCCGGACGCGTGGCGCGAAGCGCTCGAGCGGGTGATGGCGGACACGCAGCTGGCGGCCGACCTTCGCCACCGCGGAATCCTGCGTGCGGCTGAGTTCAACTGGGCGCGGGCGGCCACGCTGACCTGGCGCGCCATCGACGACGCGATCAGCTCGAGAGCAGCTCCCTGATCACGGCCGCGATCGCGGCCGCGGTCTTGTCCCACGTGAACCTGGCCGCGCGCGCGCGGGCGGCGCGGGCCATCTTGGTGCGCAGAGTCTGGTCACCCAATGCAGCCTCGAGCACGCTCGCCAGCTGGTCCGGTGCTGCGGACTGGTGAAAATACAGCGCTCCTTCGCCTCCAACTTCGGGCAGGGACGACGACTTGGCGGCCACGACCACCTTGCCCCGAGCCATCGCCTCCAGGACCGGGAGCCCAAATCCTTCGTAGAGGCTCGGCACCACGACCGCCGCCGCCCGCCTGTAGAGGAGCTCGAGCATCGGCTGGTCGACCATGCCGAGAACCCGGCAGTGCGCGGAGTTGCGCAGTCTCTCCGACAGGTCGGCGTCACGCTCGGGACCGGCGATCACCAGCGTGACGCCGTCGAGCCGCTCCACCGCGGCGAGGGCGGCCGACTGGTTCTTGCGTGGCTCGACGCGTCCCACTTGAAGCACGAAGCTCCCGTTCAAGCCGAGCTCGGTCAGGCGTGACAGGGGCGCCGGTGGAACCGCAGGCGCGCTGATCCCCAGCGGCACGACTCGGATGCGCTCCGGCGCCACCCCGTACATGTCGACGAGATCGTGCTTTGTGGATTCGGAGATGGCGATCAACAGGCGGGAGCGCGAGACGGCCCAGCGCGTGCTGAGCCGGAGGTATGCGCGATCGGCGACCTGGTAGGCGTCGGGGTGGCGCTCGAACGCGAGGTCGTGGACCACGGCCAGGACCTTGCCCGGCCACGCAAACGGGATGACATGGGCGGGCACGAAAAGTAGGTCCGGTCGCTCGCTCGCCAGATGGAGGGGCAGGCGCAGCTGAGACCAAAGGCGGCGGAACGGCAGCACGACGACGTCCACGCCGAGGTGCGCACGGGGCCTCGAGGCGAAAAAGCGCCACCGGAGCTCGGGCGCCGCGGCGGGGAGCCGCGCCGCCACCTCCCGCGTGAAGACCTCGGTGCCTGTGACGACCGCTCGCGTCGCGGGATTGACGTCAACGGCGACCGTTGCCGGCTTTGTCCCGGATGCCACCACCGGAACGACCTTAAGCTAACGGCCGTGAGGCATGTCGCCACCGGCGTCGGAGTCGCGGTGGCGCTGCTCCTGGCCGGCGCATACGTCCTTCAGGCCGATGATTCGCCTCTATTGGCGGTAATCCCTCCGGCCCCGGCCGGCCAGCAAATCGCGGCCCCAACGCTCGGCGGGGCCGACACCGGCGGCCGCGAATATTTCATCAAGAGGCGCGACATGGTCCCGGTCGGCGCGCCGGTGATCCGCGTGCCCATCCTGATGTACCACTACATCCGCACGCCTCCGTCGACGCGCACGGACCCGTTGGGATTCAGGCTCTCGGTCGCGCCGGCGGTGTTCGAAGCTCAGATGGATTGGCTCCATGCCAACGGATACCATCCGGTCAACCTCAACCAGGTACGCGCCTACTTCGGCGGCGCCCAGGCCCTGCCATCGCGTCCCGTCGTCATCACCCTCGACGACGGCTACCAGGATCTCTACACGACGGCGTTCCCGATCCTCGAGGCTCACGGGTTCACAGCGGTCGCTTACATTGTCTCGGGCTTCGTCGGTCGGTCCGGGTATGTCAGCCGCGACGAGCTGCTCGCGATGGACCGCGCCGGGATTGAGATCGGATCGCACACGGTTGACCACGCCGACCTAGCCCGCACATCACCTGGACGTGTGACCTACGAGTTGGTGGAGTCGAAGCGCTGGCTCGAGCAGCTGGTGGGTCACCCTGTGGTGGACTTCGCGTACCCATCCGGCAAATTCAATCCGCAAACGATCGACGCGGTCAGACGCGCGGGATACGGCACCGCCGTGACGACCGCGGAATATCCCCTCACACACAGCCTTGTTGATCGCTACACCTGGAGTCGGGTTCGGGTCGGTGGTAGCGAGCCGATGCCGGAGTTCATCGCCAACCTGGGCGTGAGCATGCCGTCGATCACCGTCGTCAAGCTCAGCATCGTGGGGCCGCCGCTCGATCGAGGACAGCAACCGGGCGCTTGAAGGACGCGCGAATCCTGGGGGTCAGGGTGGACTGCCTTGACATGGGCTCAACGCTCGAGCGGATCGAACGCTTCGTCGACGAAGGTGGACCTCACCTGGTTGCCACGGTGAATCCCGAGTTCGTGATGCGCGCCCAGAAGGACCGAGAGTTTGCGCGCGTGATCGCGTCGGCTGAGCTGTGCCTGCCAGACGGCGTGGGCGTGGTTTGGGCCGCGCGCCGGCAGGGCTGCGACGTGCGCCAGCCGGTCGCCGGCGTCGACCTCGTCCAGCCGCTCGCGGCGATGTGCGCGCGCCGCGGCTTCAGGCTGTTCCTCCTCGGCGCGGCGCCAGGCGTGGCCGGTGCGCTCGCGGCAAAGCTGCGCAGCGGGAACCCGACCCTGGAGGTGGCATCGCACCCTGGCGCCCCGGATCCGAGCCAGGACGCGGAAACGCTAAAGCTGATCCATGAGCACGGGACCCAGGTCTTGCTCGTCGCATACGGCGCGCCCGCGCAGGAACTGTGGATCGACAGGCTGCGGAATCGACTCGGCGTCGCCGTGGCCGTCGGCGTGGGCGGGGCCTTCGACTATCTGACCGGCCGTGTTCCGCGCGCGCCGGCCTGGATGCGCAGAGCCGGCCTCGAGTGGCTTCATCGCCTGGGCCGCCAGCCCTGGCGCATCCGCCGCATGGCCGTGCTGCCGGTCTACGCAATCAAGGTGTTGCGCAACGACACTTAAGATGGCGAGCCGTGACCGAACGTCCGGCGCTCAGCGTCGTCATCCCGTGCTACAACGAGGAGCAGCGCCTGCCGCGCACGATCGAGCAGATCGAGCGCTATCTCGACGCCCGGAACACTCGATACGAGCTGATCCTGGTCGACGACGGCAGCGCCGACGGCACCCGGATGATCATGGACGCCGCCGCCGAGCGCCAGGGCGCGATCCGCATCGAAGCCCTGCCCCATAACCGCGGCAAGGGCCGCGCGCTAGCGGTGGGTGTCGAGGCCGCGAAGGGTGACGAGATCCTCCTCACCGACGCGGACCTGTCGACGCCGATCGAGGAGCTCGACAAGCTGCAGGCGGCGCTGAGCACCGGCGCCGGAGTGGCGATCGGATCGCGTGCGCTGCGGGCGTCGCGCGTCGAGATCTCGCAGCCGGTGTATCGGGTCATCATGGGCAAGGCCTTCAACCTGATCGTGCAGGCGGTGCTGCTGCCCGGAATCTGGGACACCCAGTGCGGCTTCAAGCTGTTTCGCGGCGAGGTGGCGCACGCCGTCTTTGCCGGCCTCGTCACCGACGGCTTCGGCTATGACCCCGAGGTCCTGTACCGCGCGCGGAAGCAGGGTGTGAAGATCGCCGAGGTGCCGGTCGTCTGGCGCAACTCAGCCCCGACCAAGGTCAGCCCGGTCCGCAGCTCCATCGACATGCTGAAGCATGTCATCCGGCTGAGGCTGCGCGGATGAAGCCGAAACGGGACCTCGCCGAGCGCAAGTCTTCGCCCACCGAGGTGCTGGTCGTGCTGCCGACCTTCAACGAGCGCGAGAACCTCGAGCGGGTGGTTGCCGGGGTTCGCCATTACGGCCACGACGTGTTGATCGTGGACGATGCCTCGCCCGACGGGACCGGCGAGCTCGCGGATCGACTGGCGGCGGCGGACAGCGGGGTTCGCGTTCTGCACCGGGAGCGCAAGCTCGGCCTCGGGAGCGCATATGAGGACGCGTTTCGGATCGGGCTGGCCGAGGGTTCGAGGTTGTTCGTGGAGATGGACGCCGATGGCTCGCACCGGCCCCAGGACCTCGACTCGATCGTGCAGGCGGCGCGCGGGTGCGGGGGCCTGGCCGTCGGATCGAGGTACATGCGGGGCGGTCAGATCGTGGGCTGGCCGGCGCATCGCCTGCTTCTTTCCTGGGGCGCCAACCTTTACTGCCGGACCCTGCTGAGACTCCGCGTTCGCGACTGCACGTCGGGCTTTCGCTGCTACACCCGCGACCTTCTGGCCAGCATCAAGCTGGACGATATCGTCTCCCAGGGGTACTCCTTTCAGATCGAGATGGTCCACCGCACCGTGCGCCTCGGCTATCCGGTCGTGGAGGTGCCGATCCGCTTCGAGGATCGCGTCGCCGGCGCCTCCAAAGTCTCCCAAGGAGAGATAGGCCGCGCCCTATGGACCGTGCTGCGATTGAGTTTGGCGAGATGAAAGCAATTGAAAAAGTCTCCTCCCCACCAAGTGGGGAGGTGGCGCTGAAAGCTCCGGAGGGGAGGACCAACTGGCGAGAGGGGTTCGCCGAGTGGCGCCTCCCCCTGATCGTGGGACTCGTCCTCGCCGTGGTCACCGCGATCCCGTACGTCTACGCATACGCCGGCCAGCCCCCGGGCCATGTCTTCGTCGGCTTTTTCTACCTCTGGGACGACGCGACGACATACCTGGCCAAAATGCGCGAGGGGTGGGAGGGACTGTGGGCGTGGGAGAACCGGTACACGACCGAGTCGAGCCCGCCGGCCTACCTGTTCATGTTCTGGATCGTCCTCGGCCACCTGGCGGCGGTCACGCACGTGCCCCTGATTCTCATGTTTCATCTGGCTCGGGTGGCTGGCGCGCTTGCCTTGATGGCGGGCAGTTGGGTCTTCATCTGCCACTTCATCCAGGACCGGTCGGCGCGCGTCTTCGCGCTCTTCTTCGTGGCGTTCGGACTCGGCCTGGGTTTGGTGATCTGGGCGCTGGGGCATCCGGTGGTCTTTGGCAACCCGACCGAGGGTCTGGACCTGCGGATGCCCGAGCTCAGCGCCTTCTACTCCGTGCTGGCCCTTCCTCACTTCGCGTGGTCGGGTGTCTTCGCCGCATTCGGCGTCGCCCTCACTCTGAAGGCGATCGAGCGGGGAAGCATGACGCTCGGCTTGCTCGCCGGGCTCGCGTGGCTGGGCCAGGCGTCGATCCACCCTCAGATGCCAGTCCTGATGGGCGGGGCGACAGCGCTGGCACTGTTCTTGCGTCCGGCCCGACCGCGTGGGTGGGCGGCGGCCGGCTTCGCGTTTGCGATCCCCGCGCCCTACGTTCGCGCCGCAACTTCTCCTTGCCGTGGCGGGCTTGCCAGGGGCGATTCGCAGACGCAGCCGCGAAGACCTGTTCCTGCTGGCCTGGCTTCTTCTCCTGGCCGCGATTCTCTACCTGCCCAATCCGGCCGGCGACCTGCGACGCCGCTTCTTCGACGCCCTGTACCTGCCGCTCGGCGTCCTTGCGGCACGGGGCATGTATGAGGAGATCGTTCCGCGCCTGCGCAGCCTGCGCGCCCGCCGGCTCATTCCTTTCTCTTATGTGGCGGTCGCGGCGATCGGGAGCGCGTTCCTCCTTCTTGCGCCCCTGGCCGCGGGGCAGCCGCAATACTCGGTGACCAAAGCCGAGTACGACGGGCTCAACTGGCTCGGATCGCAGCCCTCGGGTCGGGTACTGGCCATGCCCGGCGTGGGTCTGTACGTACCGGCGTACAGCTCGGACACCGCGTACGTCGGCCACTATGACGAGACCTTCGACTACCTGAAGAAAACCCAGATCGCCTACGACAACCTGACCGGCAAATCGGACATCGAGCAGTTCGACGGCAACAACGGGATCCGCTATGTCGTCTGGACGGTGGACCTGGAGACACCGCCGCCTGCGGTGCTCGGACCGCCGGCCTACGACACGCCGAATTTCAAGATCTGGAAGCTCTTCTGACGTAGATCACCGCCACCTTGTCCTCGTAGACGAGGGTCCAGTCAGGCTGGGTGGCGAGCACGTTCGAGAGCGCTGCGTCCTGGTTGTAAACGATGTAGTCGACGCCGTACCGGTCGAGGACTTGCTTCCAATCCGGTCGCAGAGTCTGGACGTCCTGGTACTCGTTGAGCAGCTTGTCGCCCATCAGCGCCGCCTCACCGAAGATGAACACCCGCCGGTTCTGCTCGGGATAGAAGCGGAAGGCAAGGTAGCCGCCCCACCCGTACTGGTTGTACATGCGCGTACCAACTTCGGGATGTGCGGTCAGCCAGTCCGCCGCCGCGACCGGGTATGACTCCGTGTCCACGCTCTGCTGATGTGCCGGGCTCACATTGCTCGCGACGCGAAGCGTGGTGACCAGCGAGATGAAGACGAGAACAATCGCGGTGGTGATCGCAAACAGCCTGCGTGGAGGCAAGTGATACGTCCACTTGCGAGCCGCGGCGAACTCCTTCCACCACTCGCCGTAGGTGGTGATCATCACCGGCGTCGCCGCCGCCACGAAGAGGGCGACGTTGCGCACCGACTGGAGCGCGAGAAATAACGCGGCGGCCGTGAGCAGGAACTGGTAGAGCGTCGGCCGGCGGAGGGCAAAGCCCCCGATCAGCAGGAACACCATCGCCTCGAACGGCCGGAGGAACACATCGTGAAAGTTGGGCGAGGCCCATTCGACGATCAGCCTCTGCTGCGCCTCGCTGCCCTGCGTCTGGAAGGGATATGGATAGAGGCTGAGGAAATGCGGGGTCGCCGCCACCGCCACGGCCGATGCGATGCCGATGATGACGAGGCGCCGGACGTGCATCCGATGCGCGTGGTTGTCCTGGTCCCAGGCCCAGCTCACCAGCTCGGAGACCAAGGCCACGCCGAGCCAGGCGAAACCGATCACCCAGCCGCCGTGCAGGTTGGCCCAGAGGATCATGACCAGCGGGAAGTAGTTGATCGCGCGGCTGCGGCCGTTCAGATAACCCTGGAGCCAGTACAGCTCGAGACAGCTGAGCGCGAATGTGATCATCTGCGCGCGCGGGCCCCAGATTGGTGAGCCGGCGACCGCGCCGATCGCGAGGCCGACGCCGATGAAGACGAACGGCTGGCGCCGGACCTGGAGGTAGATCAGCCAGAAGCCGGCCCATGTCAGCAGGCCGAATGCGATGCAGAGCGCCGTCAGCCCGAGCGTGCTGTAGGTCAGCCACATCAGCATCTCGGTCAGGTATTCGTGGTCGGTCCAGACGTGGCTGGACACAGTGAAGGTGAAGAGGTCCTGGGTCGGCAGATGCCCGTGCTCCGCCATCCAGCGCCCGATCCGCAGGTGCCACCAGAAGTCGGGGTCCTGCTCGACGCCGACGAAAAGGACGAGGATCACGATCATCACGCCCCCAAGCAGCAGCGTCCGAGCCGAGAGGCGCTCGGTCACCCGCAAGGCGTCAGCGCCGAGCGAAGGGGTTCGGTATGTAGCGGGGGACGCGTCTTGCATATTCGGGATACTCGCCTGGAAAGGCCTGCGCGAGGATGCGCTCCTCCCAACCGATGCGCAACAGCTCGCAGATCACGAAGTAAGCGATCGCCACCGCACTCAACCAGCCGCCGGTGGCGATGTTGATGCCGAGGGCCGTGGCTATCTCGCCGAGATAGACGGGATGCCTGCTCAGGCCGTACGGGCCGCCGGTGACCAGGCGGCGGGCCTCGGGGATGATCGAGAACGAGCGCCGCAGGTAGGCCAGGCCCCAGACCGAGTAGGCGAGGCCGGCGGTGGCGAGCAGGTCGCCGAAGAGGATCAGTCCGTCTCGCCGGGTGCCGCCGGGGAGGAAGCTGGCGCTGATCGCCGCGAAGGTGCCGCTGAAGGCGATGAAGATCACGGCCAGGCGGTGGTCCGTGCCGCGCTGGGGCAGGCGAACGGCGTAGAGGACGACCAGCATCGTGAAGTAGGCGAGGGCGAGCAGCTGCTGGCCCACGAAGAGCAGGTCGGAGGGCCGGCTGATTCCATGCAGCCCGCCGCCGAGCAGGATCAGCTGCCGGGCGAGGAAAAGGCTGAAGAACAGAGAGGGGACAAGGCGGCCGAGCGCGAGGTCCCGCCAGTAGGCTCCCGAGCGCCGTTGCACCTGCTCTGCGACGCCGGTAGCCGCCATTCCCGGCGAAACGGTATCAGCCAGGTGCGACCCCGGAGCAGCCAAGCAGCGTTTTGGCTAATGAATTGACCTGCCTGGGACCGATGAGTACCATCCTCGTCCGCGAGAGGGCCCGGGAGTCCGCAAGAAGTCGGACCGGGCGGCGTCAAACAGGTTCAGAAGCCTGTAGTTCAGGAAAAAGGAGGTGAAATCGCAGAAATGTTGAGCCTTTACTGGAAGCTCCGCAACCTTACGACTCGTCAGGAAGGCCAGGGCATGGTTGAGTACGCTCTGATCCTCGTGCTGGTCTCAATCGTGGTCATCGTGATCCTTCTTACGATGGGCAACCAGATCAAGAACGTGTTCTCGAACGTCGTAGCAGCTCTCGGCGCGTAAAGCCCACGTAATAGCACCTTCAAAGAGAGCCCCTCACGGGGCTCTCTTCTTTACACCGAATTGGGGGGACATCGCGGTTCCCATGGTTACAATGTCGCCACTCTTGAGGATTCCATCGGAGGTGACTTAGTCTTGGCCGTCGCACCTGCTGCTGCAAGACCCCGTCCCGGCGGAGGTCGGCTTTTCATCATCGTCGGCTTGCTTTTGGCCGTGCTCGCATTCGGCGCAGTCTTTCTGATCGGCGGCACCGGCGGTGGTGCTGGGCTCGGCGGCCCGAACACCACAGTCGTCATCGCGAAGCAATCGATTCCTTTGCGCCACCAGATCACTGCGTCTGACCTGGAGACCGCAAAGATGTCGGTCAACGGCAACGCGTCGCTGACCAACACCTACCCGACGGTCGGTGACGTCGTCAACCTCATCTCGGAGATCAACATCACCAAGGGCACTGTGCTCACCTCCGACATGCTGGCGAAGGACATCAACCTGGTGCCCGCCGGCTCAGCACCCGCCTACCTGCCCCTCGCCAAGGGTTTTGTCGCCATGACCATTCCCACCGGTGAGATGCAAGGCGTCGCGGGTCACATCAGCGTCGGCGACTACATCACCGTCATCGCCTCGGCGAGCCTGACGACATTCAACGCGACCAACCAGCAGCAGCAAGGTCCGACCAGGGTGGTCAGCAAGACGGTGTTCACGAATCTGCGCATCATCGGTCTTGGGCCGGCTTCTGCGGGCGTCCAACCCGCCGCAGGTGGGGGCCAGACATCGACCGGCGGCCCGACCAGTGGTGTCACCTCGAGCCTGACTGTGGAGCTCACTCAGTGCGACGCCGAGTTCCTGACGTGGTTTCTCAACAACACCCAGATTCGTTACACCCTGGAGTCGTACAAGGACTACGGCACGCCGCCAACGGACAACCAGGACACGACTTGTCTGAGCATCGCGGCAGCCGGAGGAGTGACCCAGAAGCAGGTCGACTCGAAGTACGGCTTCACGAAGTTGTAATCGGAGATCGGATTGGGTCTCCTCGATAGGGTCAAGCAGAACCAGACGGTTCCGCCGGCGGGATCGGTAAGCAACGGTCCCGCCACCGCGACCCTTCCGGGCGCCACCCCATACGCGCCGCAGGCTTCGATCCCGGTCGCGCAGCCGGCGGCGGGTGCGCCTGCTCCGTCTCTCAGTCAACGCGGCGCCGCCGCCGGCGGCGAGCTCACGCCTGCGTTCACCGCGGCCAAGGTGCAGATCCACGCCAAGCTGATCGAGAAGTTCGCGGACGAGATCGACTCCAGCAACAAGCCCGGCGTCCGCGAAAAGATCCTCGAGCTCGCCGAGGAGTACTTCCGATCCACGGCGATGACGATGACCAAGAACGACAAGGAGCGCCTTGTCGATTCGGTCCTCGACGACGTGCTGGGCCTTGGTCCGCTCGAGGCGCTGCTCGCCGACCCGAACATCACCGAAATCATGGCCAACCATCCAAAGCAGATCTACGTGGAGAAGAGCGGCGAGCCGATCCTCTCGTCGGTGACCTTCGAGTCGGAGCGCCAGATGCGCCAGGTCATCGACCGCATCGTCAGCCTGGTTGGACGGCGCGTTGACGAATCGACCCCCATCTGTGACGCGCGCTTGAAAGACGGCTCGCGTGTCAACGTGGTCATCCCGCCCATCGCCCTCAAGGGCCCAGCGTTGACGATTCGAAAGTTCGCCAAGGAGAAGTGGGGACCGGCGGACATCGTCAACCGCTTCAAGTCTTCGAGCCCCGAGATCATGACCTTCCTGCGGTCGTGCGTTCGCGCGCGCCTCAACATCCTGGTTTCCGGAGGCACCGGCTCAGGCAAGACGACCCTCCTCAACATCCTTTCGACGTTCATCCCGGAGAACGAGCGGCTGATCACGTGCGAGGACGCGGCCGAGCTCCAGCTGCAGCAGCCGCACTGGATCCAGCTCGAATCGCGTCCGCCCAACGTCGAAGGCAAGGGAGCGGTGCCGATTCGCGAGCTGGTCAAGAGCTGTCTGCGTATGCGCCCGGACCGCATCATCGTCGGCGAGTGTCGTGGCGGCGAGGCCCTCGACATGCTCCAGGCCATGAACACGGGCCACGATGGATCGATGTCGACGCTTCACGCCAACAACCCGCACGAATGCTTGGTCCGTCTGGAAACGCTGGTCCTCCAGGCAGGCCAGGACCTGCCCTCGCGCGCCATCCGGGAGACGATCGGTGCCGCTATCCACCTCATCGTGCAGCAGTCCCGCCTTCGCGGTGGCATCCGCCGCATCGTGAGCGTGGCCGAGATCACCGGGATCAAAGATGGCGAAATCCAGTTCCAGGAGCTCTTCAACTTCAAGCAAGTCGGCGTCAACGCTGAGGGCAAAGCGGTTGGCTACCACACCGCGACTGGAGCCCTGCCCATGCGCATGGAGCATCTGAGGGCCGAAGGCGAAGACGTCCCGGAGCAACTTTTCGCGCCGAGCAAGCAACCACCCCCGGACAAGTTGTACTGACCCTCAAGGAGATATAGATGCCACCCATCCCCGTGGTTTTCGGGCTGATCGCCTTCGCAGGCGTCTTCCTCTTGTTCCTCGGCATCAGCCAGATGCGGCGCGCCGCCGGAGGTACTGAGGACTTCCAGGCCAGGCTTGCCGCCTACGGGGTGACGACCGCCGGCGCCCAGGCGCTGCCGCAGTCGACGGGCCTCCGTGACTCGCTCAACCGCCTGTTCCAGCCCGCGGCGGACAGGATGGGCCGCGGTGACGTCAAGAAGGGCAAACCGTCGGTGGCCGAGCAGCTGCAGCGTGCAGACCTCAAGCTGCGCCCCTCCGAGTACTTCATGATCCAGGTGGGGACCGGCGCCCTTGTCGGGCTCATCGCCTACTGGCGCTGGGGGCTTTTGTTCCTGTTGCTGTTCTTCGTCGGCTACATGATCCCGAGCTTCTACGTCAGGTACCGGATCAGCCAGCGGTTGAAGAAGTTCAACTCGCAGCTGGGGGACACGCTGACCCTGCTCTCGAACGCACTCAAGGCCGGCTACTCGTTCGCGCAGGCGATCGACACCGTGGCCAAGAACGCGGTGGCGCCCATCGGAGACGAGTTCGGCAGGGCGGTCCGCGAGATGAACCTCGGTGGGTCGCCTGATGAGGCGCTGAGCAACATCACCCGGCGCATCGTGAGCGCGGACTTCGACCTGGTGGCGACGGCCTATTCGATCCACCGCACGGTGGGTGGCAACCTGGCCGAGATCCTGGACAACATCGCCTACACGATCCGTGAGCGCGTGCGCATCAAAGGCGAGATCCAGACGCTGACCGCGCAGGCCCGTGCATCGGGCACGATCATCACGGCGCTGCCGATCCTGCTGGCCGCGTTCATGTTCTTTGTCACGCCAACCTATTTCCAGCCTATGTTCGGCAGCATCATCGGATGGATCCTGCTGGCGATCGGCGCCTTCATGATTTTCATCGGCAACCTGATCATCAGGCGCATCGTCGCGATCGAGGTCTAAAGATGTCCACAACAATCCTTCTTGCACTCGTATGCGCCGGCGGCGTACTGCTGTTCTTCATCGGCATCTCGCGCACGCCATCGACCAATACCGCGCAGATGGTTCAGCAGCGACTTTCCGTCTATGGGGGCGAAAAACCGCTCTCCGTGGAGGAGATCGAGCTGCAACGGCCGTTCAGCGAGCGCGTGCTGCGGCCCGCGATCGAACGACTCGGCTCGATGCTGTCGCGGTCGACCCCGCAAAAAGCGCGCCAGGACCTGCTCAACCGGCTTGAGCTGGCGGGACGGCCCGGCAACCTGACGCCCGAAGACTTCATGGCGATCCGGCTCGTCGCCGCCGCGATCTTCGCGGCGCTTGGGCTGCTTGTCGGGCTGCTGCTTGGCAACCCCGTCTACCTGGTCATCTCGCTGGCGGTCGGCGCCATCCTCGGCTACTACGCGCCCGTGGCGTGGCTCAAGCAGAAGGTCGACGGCCGCCGGGCCGAGATCCAGAAGAACCTGCCCGACGCGCTGGACCTGCTCGTCATCTGCGTCGACGCCGGCCTTGGTTTTGACGCCGCGTTGGCCAGGGTCACCGACAAGTACAAGAACGCCTTGTCCGAGCTGCTGGCAAAGGCTCTCCGTGAGGTCAGCCTCGGCCGGCCGCGCCTCGAAGCGCTCGACGAGATGGGCCGCAGCAGTGGCGTCGAGGACCTGCACAACTTCATCCAGGCTGTCATCCAGTCTGAGCAGTTCGGCACCGGCATCGGCAAGATCCTGCGCATCCAGGCTGACGAAATGCGGCGTCGGCGCCGCCAGCGCGCGCAGGAAAGAGGAGCCCAGGCGACGCTGAAGATGATGCTCCCCATGGTGGGGTGCATCTTCCCGACGCTGTGGATCGTGCTGCTCGGCCCTGCGGTGCTGATCCTGATGCGGCCGAGGTAGCCCGCGGCTCTAGTCGCGCTCCTGCCAAGCATCCCGGCGTGGGAGCTTGTCCTGCGTGCAGCGCTGATCTATGGCGCGCTTCTGGTCGCCCTGCGCTTGTTTGGCAAGCGAGAGGTCGGGCAGTTCACGCTCTTCGATCTCGTCTTCATCCTCTTGGTCGCCAACGCGCTGCAGCCGGCGATCACGGGACCGGACACGTCTTTGGGTGGCGGGTTCATCCTGATCGTCACCCTCGTGGCCTTGAACTTCCTGGTCGGCAAGCTCGACAACCTGCCTCGCTTTCACCGTCTCTTCACCCCCGCGCCGGCGGTTGTCGTGCGGGACGGCAAGTACCTGACCGACGTGATGCGCCGCGAAGGCGTGGACCAGGAGGAGGTGGAGATGGCAATCCGCGAGCACGGCATCGCCGACGTGAAGGAGGTGCAGCTCGCGGTGCTCGAGGCCGACGGAACCATCTCAGTCTTGCCGACCGGCACCGTCATGCATCGGAGCCGGCACCGGATCCGGTACCACCATCGGGCCGGCTAAGTCCCGCGGTTCCTCTCACGTGAAAGGGGGCCCTAGCGTTGCAGCCCGGGTGGCGACTTAGAAGATCCCAACCGTATACCGGAAAGAGAGCAGCCCGGTCGCGAAGCGACCGGGCGCTGAAAGAGGACCAACTTTGGGTTCCCTCATACCTCGGCGGTCAGGATCCGGTACCACCGTCCGGCCGGCTAAGCCCCGCGGCTCCTCACCTGAAAGTGCCTTAGCGCTGCATTGGCGGCCGGGTTTACCCCGGCCGCATCACACATTGCGTGAGGTCTCCCAAGCGTCGCCCCGAGTGGCTACTTAGAAGATCCCAACCGTATACCGGAAAGAGAGCAGCCCCGTCGCGAAGCGACCGGGCGATGAGAGGGAACCATTTGGGTTCCCTCTCATATTTCGGCGGTCAAGAACTCGAGCGCGGCCTGCTTGAACTCGCGCGCCGGCACCGCGCTCATGTGGTCGCGCCCCGCGATCGTGACCAGGCGAGCCGACGGAATCAGCTCGATCAGCTCCGGTGCACCGCGGGCGATATCGTCGCGATCGCCGGCCACGATTAGGATCGGCGTCGTGATCTTTGCGAGTCGCTCGGGGTCGTTTTCAGCCCGCAGCCCCACGATGCATGCGGCAAGCGCGAGCAGATCGTTCGTGGGCCGCGCGGCCGCGAATTTGTAGAAAGTTTGCGCGATAGGGTCGTCGGTGGGTTCGCCGACGCGAAAGGCGTGGGCGATCCGCCGGGCGTGCTCGATGGCTCCGCTCGCTCCGATGCCGCCGAGCACAGCCCGCTGGACTCGTTCGGGAAACTCGACGACCACCTCGATGCCGATGCGCGCGCCCATCGAGTAGCCCAGGTACGCCGCCGAGGAGACATCGAGGTGGTCCAGCAGCCGAACTACATCGCCGGCCATGATCTCGACTGCGTACGCGGCCTCGTCGTGGGGTTTGTCGCTGTGTCCGTGGCCGCGACAGTCAAGGCCGATCACGCGAAAGCCGGCGTTGGTCAGCGTCTCCTGCCAGCGGGTGCCGACCCAATTGAGGCGGTAGTCGGAGGCGAAGCCGTGCACGGCGACAAGAGGCGTTCCCTTCTCGGGCCCGTTGACCTCGTAATGCAGTCGGACGCCTTCGCTGTCGAAATCCATGGCGCGGGAATTACCCTATGCGATCGGGATGAATGAGCCCCTCCGGCGCTGCGCGCCACCTCCCGACAAGTGGGGAGGAGACACCTCCCCATGAATGGGGAGGACAAGAGGTCATCTCCCCATAAAGGGAGGGGAAGGCGCGCGGTGCATGAGCGGAGCGGCACGGTGCTGGCGGAGGAGCTGGAGATGCCGCGCACCATGTTCGGCCGCGGACTTGGTTTGATGTTTCGCAATCAGCTCAGCCCTGGGCGAGGCATGTGGCTCATCCCGTGCAACGGGATCCACATGCTCTTCATGAACTTCGCAATCGACGCGGTGTTTCTGGACCATGGCGAGCGGGTCAAGAAGGTGTACCGCAAGCTGCCGGCGTGGTGGGGCATCGTGGTTCTCGAGTGGGGCGCGCACAGCGTGCTCGAGCTGCCGCCTGGCTCCACCTCTGAAATCGACCTGCGGCGGGGTGACCAGATCATCATCCAGTAGCTCCTGTTAAGAGGCTCTTGACCGCCCGCATACGCTGGTCAGGTGCACGTGCTGGATCTCTTGCTGCCGCCACGGTGCGGTGGTTGTCGCAGAGTCGGGGCCTGGCTGTGCGACCTGTGCCGGGCCAGGATCCGGCGCCTCGACGAGCCGCTTTGCCGGCGCTGCGGCGTCGAGCTGCCCTCCGCGCGCCGTGATTGCGGCTGCCGCGCTCGCCTGCGGTCGCTCGCGCGGCTGCGGTCTGCGGTTGCATACGAGGGCCCCGTCGAACCCGCGGTGCAGCGTTTCAAGTACGAGGGCTGGCAGCGCCTTGCCGCCCCGCTGGCCCAGCTCATCGGTGAGCGGCTTGCCATTGAAGGCTTGGCCGGGCGATGGGTCATCGCCGTCCCGCTGCATCCCGAGCGTCTTCGCCAGCGCGGCTACAACCAGGCCGAGCTCCTGGCCCGCGACCTTCGCCAGCGCATGAGACTCTCGAGTCCAAAAGGAGAACTCGTTCGTACGCGTCCCACCCCGCCACAGGTGGGGCGTGACCGGCTGCGACGATTCGAGAACGTCAGCGGCGCGTTCGCCTGGCGCGGCGGACGCCTGGCGGGCGAGTCGATCTTGCTCGTGGACGACGTCGCGACCACGGGAGCCACGCTGGACGCTTGCGCAAATGCATTGCGGGCGGCCGGATCGGGGCCCGTAACGGGGGTCTCAATTGCGAGGGTTAACGTATAGTTCGGGGTCGGCTTATCAAACTCGCGGGCGGAGGCTCACGAATGGCAGTCCGGATCCCAGGTATCAACATCGATGAGTACTACCAGCAGCTAGGGCCGATCGAGCCCCTGATCCGCGACGACCGCGTCACCGAAATCATGGTCAACGGGAGCGACCACGTCTACGTTGAAATGGCGGGCAAGGTCGTTCTCACCAACATCAAGTTCGTCGATGAGGATCAACTCCTCAACGTCATCCAGTTCATCGTCCGCACCGTGGGCCGCCGCATCGACGAGCGCTCGCCGCTCTGCGACGCCCGGCTCGCCGATGGTTCCCGCGTCAACGCGGTCATCCGGCCGCTCGCGCTTAACGGCCCGCTGCTCACCGTCCGCAAGTTTTCTCGCGATCCCTTCCAGGTCGAGGACCTCATTCGTTTCGGCACCTGCAACGAGGCTGGTTTTGGATTCCTGAAGGCAGCTGTGCTCTCGAAGGCCAACATCATCGTGTCGGGAGGCACCGGCACCGGTAAGACGACCTTCCTCAACGTGCTTTCGGGCTTCATCCCGGTCGAGGACCGCATCGTGACCATCGAAGACGCGGCTGAGCTTCAGCTCCACCAGGAGCATGTCTGCCGCCTCGAGACACGGCCGAAGGACATCAACGGCGAAGGCGAGGTCACCATCCAGCGGCTGGTCATCAACTCATTGCGTATGCGACCGGAGCGCATCGTGGTCGGCGAGTGTCGTGGCGGCGAGGCGCTCGACATGCTGCAAGCCATGAACACCGGCCACGACGGTTCGATGACCACGCTTCACGCCAACAGCCCACGCGACGGGCTCGCCCGTCTCGAGACGCTGGTCCTGATGGCGGGCGTTGACCTTCCGATCAAGGCGATCCGGCAGCAGGTCGCCGGGGCGATCAACCTCATCTGCCAGCTCAGCCGCCTGCGCGACGGCTCCCGCAAGGTCACGGCCATCACCGAGATCGTCGGCATGGAGCAGGACGTCATCACGATGCAGGACATCTTCGTGATGGAGCAGAAGGGCGCGACTTCCGACGGCAAGATCATCGCCGAGTTCAGGCCGACCGGCCTGCGGCCCAAGATCCTGGACCGCATGTTCGCTCAGGGCATCCCGCTTCCGAAAGAGATCACAGCCCTCTTTCCACCGCCGCCCGGATACAAGCCGGCGACCCGCTAGGCAGGTTTTCGGGCCGGGTCTATACTCGGGCTGTGAAGGTCGTCCTGCACGACCGTACCAACGGTCTGGGGCAGGAGGTGCGCGAGACGGCGCACCGCAAGCTGACCCGCCTGGCGCGCCACTTCGGCAGAGTGGTGGATGCGGAGGTGGAATTCTCCGAAGAGCGCAAGCGCAGCGGTTTGTCCACCACGGTCTGCCGCATCAACCTGCATCTCGACGGTCGGCGAGCGCCCGTGCTTCATGCGCGTGAACGCGGAGCCGATCCGCAGTCCGCCCTGGACCTTGCGCTTGACAAGATCGACCGGCAGGTGGTGGCGTTCAAAGAGAAGGTGACCCATCGCAAGCAGGCTGTCTCGCCGGTCCGAGTGCCGATCGTCGAAGAGCGCGCCACGCCGCGTTCGAGCGAACCTGAGCGCCTGCGGCTCAAGCTCCGGCCGATGTCCGAGGAGGAGGCGGTTTCCGAGCTCGAGGCGGACAGCCAGCCCGTCCTGGTCTACCTGGATGAGGACTCGGGCGAGATCCAGATCATGGTCCGGCGCGCCGACGGCTCGGTGGCGGTGATCGAACCGATAATCCCGTAGCTCGATTTAGATCCGAGCGGGCCGGGTAACCTCTATCTCAGCCCCATGAGCATTCTCACCAAGCTTCTGGACCCCAACGAGCGCGAGGTCAAGCGCCACCATGCCGTGGCCGAGGCGATCAACGCGATGGAGCCACAGCTCAAAGCGCTCGATGACCCAGGCCTGCGTGCCCGCTCCGACGCGCTGCGCGAGCATGCCCGGGAGGACCATGACCTCGACGAGCTCCTGATCGAGGCCTTTGCCCTCTGCCGCGAGGCCGGCCGCCGGTCCATCGGCCTGCGCCATTTCGACGTCCAGCTGGTCGGCGGCATCGTGCTCCACCAGGGAAAGATCGCCGAGATGAAGACCGGTGAGGGCAAAACCCTCGTCGCGAGCCTGGCGCTGTACCTCAACGCGCTGGCCGGCAAGGGCGTGCACCTCGTCACGGTCAACGATTACCTGGCCCGGCGTGACGCCGGCTGGATGGCGCCGATCTATCACCTGCTGGGCATGAGCGTCGGCATCAACGTCGGCACCGCGGGGACGTTCGTCTACGACCCCGAGTACCTCGACGAAACGCACCCCGACTCACGCCTGCAGCACCTGCGACCCGCAAGCAAGAAAGAGGCCTACGACGCCGACATCACCTACGCGACCAACTCCGAGCTCGCCTTCGACTACCTGCGCGACAACATGGCCCGCGACCTCTCGCAATGCAGCCAGCGCGGCCTCAACTATGCGATCGTCGACGAGGTCGACTCGATCCTCATCGACGAGGCTCGCACGCCGCACATCATTTCCGGACAATCGGACGAGTCGACTGACAAGTACTACCAGTACGCGCGATGGGCGGCGCGGCTGGCCGAGGGCGAGGACTTTGAGGTCGACCTCAAGCACAAGTCCGCGTCGCTGACCGAGATCGGGATCGCGAAGATGGAACGCTGGACCGGCATCAAGAACATTTACGACCTCGAGAACGTCATCGAGGCGCACCAGATCAACCAGGCGCTGAAAGCCAAGGCGCTCTTCCTCCGCGACCGCGACTACCTCGTCAAGGACGCCGAGATCGTGATCGTGGACGAGTTCACAGGCCGCACCATGCCCGGCCGGCGCTGGTCAGACGGCCTGCATCAGGCGATCGAGGCGAAGGAAGGGGTCAAAGTCCAGCAAGAGCAGAAGACGATCGCGACGATCACCGTGCAGAACTACTTCCGGCAGTACGAAAAGCTGGCGGGCATGACCGGCACGGCGGTGACCGAGGCCGAGGAGTTTCACAAGATTTACGGTCTTGATGTCGTCGTCATCCCGACCCACCGGCCCATGGTGCGCGCCGACAGCCCCGACGTGATCTACAAGTCGGAGAAGTCGAAGTTCGAGGCGGTCATCGACGAGATCGTCGACATGAACAAGCTGGGCCGCCCCGTGCTCGTGGGCACGGTGTCGGTCGAGAAGTCGGAGCGGCTTTCGAAGATGCTCGAGCGTCGCGGCGTCAAGCACAACGTGCTCAACGCCAAGCAGCACGAGCGCGAGGCGGCGATCGTGGCGGAGGCCGGCCAGCCGAGCGCGGTCACGATCGCGACCAACATGGCCGGCCGCGGCACCGACATCGTGCTCGGGCCCGGCGTCACCGATGTCGAGGGCCTGCACATCATTGGCACCGAGCGCCACGAGAGCCGCCGCATCGACAACCAGCTGCGCGGTCGCGCCGGGCGCCAGGGCGACCCTGGCTCCAGCCGTTTCTTCATCTCGCTGGAGGACGACCTGATGAAGATCTTTGGTCCGGCCGCCGACCGCATCGGGCGGCTCATGACCAGCCTCGAGGTGGAGCCGATCGAGCATCCATGGGTCGCGCGTTCGATCGCGAGCGCGCAGAAGAAAGTCGAAGGCATGCATTTCGACGCCCGCAAGCACGTGGTCGAGTACGACGACGTGATGAACAAGCAGCGCCAGATCGTGTACGAGGAGCGGAGGAAGGTCCTCGAGGGCGCCGATGCCCGCGGCAACATCATGGGCTACGTCCGCGAGATCATCCAGAAGGGCGTCGACCAGCACTGCCAGAGCCGCCACGCCGAGAACTGGGACCTGGAGGGCCTGGTCAAGTACCTGTCCGCGTACCTGCCTCTGGCGCCTGGCACGCAGGTCCCTGACGAGGCGCTGCAGAACGGGCCCGAGGGTCTCGTCGAGAACCTCTTTGCGTCCGCCTCTGAGGCGTATGACCGCAAGGTCGAAGAGGTGGGCACAGACCTGATGCCGATGGTGGAACGGGACGTGATGCTGCGCACGATCGACTGGCAGTGGATGGAGTACCTGACCCAGATGGAGCACTTCCGCGAAGGCATCGGGCTCCGCGCGTACGGGCAGCGCGATCCCCTCGTCGAGTACAAGAACGAAGCGTTCGAGATGTTCAACGAGCTCCGGGATCGGATCGAGGCCTCGATCGTCGCCAACGTCTACCGCGTGCAGGTCCAGCGCAACGCGCCACCGCCTCCGGCGCCACCCCTCGTGCGTCAGATGACAGAAAGCGGACCTGGAGAGGTCGATGGCTCGAACGGCGCAGGTCGCAAGGCGACTCAGCAGCAGCGCCGTGCAGCGCCCCTGGGCGCAGGCGCGATGGCTGTGCCGGCGGGCGCGGCCGCGAGCGCCGCAGCACAACATAAAATCGGACGCAACGATCCGTGCTGGTGCGGGTCAGGCAAGAAGTACAAGCGGTGCCACGGTCGCTAGGCTCACGGCGCCACGCACCCAGATTTTGGAGATCAAATGGACGCTGAACTCGACGCTGAAGAGCTTCTGAACAGGATCCTTTCACTCAAGGAGCACCTTTGACCTACCCGCCAAAGGAAAAAGGGCGGACGAGCTAGACGCCGAGCTGACGAAACCGGGGGCGTGGGACGACCCGCGCCGCGCCGGCCAGATGGCGCGCGAGGCGGCGGACAACCGCGCTTTGATCGCGACGTGGGACCGCATGGAGAGGCGTGCCCGCGACCTCGTCGAGCTGGACCAGCTGGCGCACGGTGATCCTGAGCTCGAGAAGCAGCTGGACGAGGAACGCGCCTCGCTCGGCAGGGAGGTGCGGGCGCACGAGCTCGACCTGCTCTTCACCGACCCTTACGCGAACCACAACGCCGTCATCACCATCTCCGTCGGCCAGGGTGGGGTGGAAGCGCAGGACTGGGTGGAGATGCTGATGCGCATGTATCTCAAATGGGCGGAGCGCCGGGGCTTCGAGACCGAGATCATCGACGAGTCACGCGGTGAAGAGGCGGGCCTCAAGAGCGCGACTTTCATCGTGCGCGGACCGCGCACGTATGGGCTCATGCGCTCAGAGCACGGCGTCCACCGCCTGGTCCGCATCTCCCCCTTTGACCAGAACCATCGCCGCCACACATCATTTGCCCTGGTCGAGGTCATGCCCGAGCTCGAGAGCACCGATGAGGCCGGGATCGTGATCAATCCGCAAGACCTGCGCATCGACACATACCGCTCGACGGGCGCCGGCGGCCAGCACGTCAACAAGACCGACTCGGCGGTCCGCATCACTCATCTGCCGACGGGGATCGTCGTCACCTGCCAGAACGAGCGCTCGCAGATGAAAAACCGCGAGATGGCGATGAAGGTCTTGAAAGCACGACTGTTCCAGCGTCAGCAGCAGGAGGCGGCGGAGCACCTCGACCAGATCCGCGGCCAGGTCATGCCGGCCGAGTTCGGATCCCAGATCCGGAACTACGTGTTGCAGCCCTACACGCTGGTCAAAGACGTCCGCACAGGGCTCGAGGTAGGCAACGTCCAGGCCGTGCTCGACGGCGAGATCGACCTCTTCATCGAGAGCTGGCTACGCTGGCGCCTGGGCAAGAACGCGGGGCTGGACCCGGCCGCCAAGGCGACGTCAGAAAGGTGAGACGGAGCGGTCGCGCAAGAGTCTGAGAGGGAACCCAGAGGTGTCCCCGTGGGGGGCCCCAAGCAGGTCGGTCGCTTCGCGACGGGCCTGGTCTCTTTCCGGTATACGGTTTTGGACTTTATCTAAGCAGCCACTCGTAGCCACGTTTGGGCTGCGCAAGCCTCGTCAAGCTCCTTCGTTATGGCCTTTGGTTGGCACTCTGGGATGGGGTTGGACGCGGCCGGGGCATGGGTTATACTGCCCGCGACCTAGCCACACGCGCCCGCTGGCGTGTAACGCCACAGCAAGAGACGCACCCAATGCTTCTAACACCGGATTTCGACACTCGGCCGGTCATCACCTTCCAACACGTCTTCAAGACGTACCCGACTGGAACTGAAGCCCTTCGCGACATCAACCTCGAAGTGCCTGAAGGCGACTTCCTCTTCCTGGTCGGGCCGTCCGGCGCCGGCAAGTCGACCATGGTGCGCTTGCTGATCCGGGAGGAAAAGCCGAGCAAGGGCAAGATCTTCGTCGACGGCATCGAGCTTGGACGGATGAAGCGGCGTCGGTTGCCGTACTACCGACGCAAGGTCGGGCTTGTCTTTCAGGACTTCAAGCTCCTGCCGAACCTGACCGTTTACGAGAACGTCGCGTTTGCGCTCCGCGTGCTCGGCGAACCAGACCACCGCGTGCAGACACGGGTCGCCGACGCTCTCGACACGGTCAGCCTCTCGGGCAAGGAGCACACGTACCCGGCCAACCTGTCTGGCGGCGAGCAGCAGCGAGTCGCGATTGCGCGCGCGCTGGTGCACGCTCCACGATTCATCATCGCCGACGAGCCGACAGGGAACCTCGACCCGGCGACGGCGTGGGAGATCATGCAGCTCTTTTTGCGCATCAACGCGCGCGGCGCCACCGTGGTCATGGCGACGCACAACCGCGAGATCGTCGACCTTCTGCGCCGCCGCGTCGTCGCCATCGATGCGGGACAGATTGCAAGAGATGACCGTTCAGGCAGATATCACGATGTTGTTGCGAAACCTCAAGTTCGCGCTCAATAGCGCCTGGCAGAGCTTCTGGCGGAACCTGGCCGTCAGCCTGGCCGCGGTGCTGTCGATCACGCTCATCCTCATCCTCGCCGGCATCAACCTGCTGGTCGGTCATGCCTTTTCCCAGGTGCTCGACAACTTCCGGGCCAAGGTAAGTGAGATCTCGATCAACGTGTCAGACGACACGCCGCTGCAGACGGTCTACGACTTCCAGCAGCAGCTGACAGCGGATCCCCGCGTGATGAGCGTGCATTTCGTCACCAAAGAACAGGCGCTGGCGCAATTCAAGGCCGATCCGCAAAACGTGGTCCTGGCCCAGCAGATCGAGGGCAACCCACTCGACGCCAAGCTCGATGTCCGCGTCCGAAGCCTAGGCGACGTCGCGGCCATCGACACCGTGGCGCGCCGGTGGCCGGGAGTCGATCCGACCGACCCGACCAACTATCAGGGCGACTTCGTCAACCGGATGCTCGAGCTCTCGCAGTGGCTGAGCCTTGCCGGCGTTGGACTCCTGCTCATCCTGCTCACGGTGTCGGTGGTGATCGTCATGAACACCATCCGGACGGCTGTCTATCACCGCCGTAAAGAGATCGAGGTGATGAAGCTGGTCGGCGCGACCGAATGGTTCGTGCGCGGACCGTTCGTGATCGAGGGCATCATGACCGGCATGATCGCCGCGGCGATCGCGCTCGCTCTGCTGGTGGTCGCCTACCCGCCGGCGGTCGATCGCTTCAAGTCGGATATCGGCTTCATCCCGCTGAGCTACGATCCCGCGTTCATCTCCAGCCTCGCCCAGGACCTGCTGCTCGCCGGCGCCATGCTGGGCGCCCTCGGCAGCTACATCGGCGTCCGCCGCTACGTGAGGATCTGACATGAGAGCCCGGGTGATGCTTGCCGCGGTCCTGGCCACCCTCGCCTGGGTGCCGCAGTCGGTGCAGAACGTGTCGGCCATCTACTGCTATCCCGGCGACCCGCCGGCGGTGTATCAGGCATGTGTCGCCTACAACCAGGGCATCGGGCAGCAGGTCAACAACCAGAACCAGCTCAACTCGATCCAGTCCCAGATCAGCAACACGATCGCGCAGATCAACGCCATCGACGCCCTGATCTCCAGCCTGCAGCGCCAGATTGACGCCCAGAAGGCTCTGATCGCCCAGACCCAGGCGGCGATCGACGACCTGAGTCGGAAGATCAGGTTTGGGGAGGCCGCGCTGATCCAGCTCAAGGCGCATGTCAGCGTGCGAGAGCAGCTCCTGAACGAGCGGCTCCGGTACGTGGATTCCCATGGCAGCGTCAACTACGTCCAGCTGGTGCTGACCGCGAACAGCATCAACCAGCTCATGAACCGAATGGTCGGCGTGCAGCAGATAGCGTCTTCCGATCGGCGGCTGCTTCTTGGCCTGCAAGAGGAGCACTCGCAGGTCGCCCAGGCCAACAGCGACCTGGACGTCAAGCGCGGTCAGGTCTCCGCGCTGTTGAAGCAGCAGCAGGCGGCCGAGGCGGACCTCGAGAAGAATCTGGCCACCCAGGCTGCGGCCCGTGCCTTTGAGAAGCAGCTCGCGGACCAGCTGAAGGCTCAGTACGACGCCGTGCAGGCTGAGCGCGCTGCGATCGACGCCGAGGTCGCGAAGCTGGCCCTCGCCTACGACGCGGCCGCCGTCAAGGCGGGAGGTGGCAACGGCGTCTTCGAGTGGCCCGTGCCTGCGTGCGGGCCGAGCTGCATGAGCCAGCGGTTCGGCTGCTCGTCCTTTTACCTCGAGGTCTACGACCCCAACTGTCCCTATCCGCACAAGATTCACACCGGCATCGACATCGCGGCCCCTTACGGCTCTGACATCGTGGCCGCGGACACGGGTGTCGCCTATCTCTACCCGGGCAGCGTCGGCTACGGCAACCTGCTCGTGGTCATCCACGGGCATGGCTACTCCACCTACTACGGACATCTTTCCGGATACGCGCCGGGTCTCTCGAGCGGGCAGGTGGTGCCGCGCGGAACGACAGTGGCATTCGAGGGTTCGACCGGTTGGTCGACCGGTCCGCACCTGCATTTCGAGATTCGCGTCAACGGGGGCTACAGGGACCCCTGCATCTGGCTCGGCTGCTGAGACATTAGTCTGCTGACATGAATCGCAGCGTCGCCCTGCGGGGTGGCGCCGTGGCGCTGCTGGTGGTCGTCGGATTCCTCGCGGGAGTCTATCTCGACCAGGCGTATCCAGAGTACGTCCCGTACATCGGACATCGATCCGCTTCGCGTATCGATCTGACTGAGGTCCAGCAGGCGGCGCGACTGATCCAGGCCGATTATGTCGACAGCAGCGTCGACACCAAGAAGCTGTCGCAGGGCACCGTGCAGGGCCTGGTCAACAGCCTCGGCGATCCATTCACGATCTACTTCGACCCCGAACAGTACAGACGCTTGCAACAGAGCTACCAGGGCAAGTACACCGGAATCGGAATCTATCTGAGCTTCGGCAGCGCCTACCCGGTGATCACCGGGACCGTGCCGGGATCGCCCGCCGCCTCGGCAGGGCTGAAAAGTGGTGATCAGATCGTCAAGGTCGGCGACAAAGACATCAAGGGAATCACCGCCGACCAGGCGACCGCTTTGATCCAGGGGCCGGAGGGAAGCCAGGTCACGATCACGATCCTTCGGGGTGTGGAGACGATGACTTTGACGATGACTCGGGCCGAGATCCAGGTGCCCACTGTGCGAACCGCCACAGTCGGCAACCACGTGCTGTACGCCCGCATTTATCAATTCGCATCGAACACGTCCAGCGAGTTCTCGACCGCTCTGAAGAGCGGTCTCCCGGGTTCGGTCGGGATGGTGCTGGACCTGCGCGGCGATCCAGGCGGGTTCATCTCGGCCGCGGATGATGTCATCAGCCAGTTCGTGAGCAGCGGAGAGACCTTCGAGACTCATGGGCGGAGTGGGGTGAACCGACACCAAGTCGGTTCGCTGCATGGCGCGCCGAACATGCCGCTGGTGGTCCTAGTCGATGCCAACAGCGCGTCGGCGGCCGAGATCGTCGCCGGATCGCTGCAGGTGCACAAGCGCGCCAAGCTGGTGGGGACGACCACCTACGGCAAGGGATCGGTGCAGGAGGATTTTCCACTCAGCGACGGTTCGGACCTCCATCTGACGGTCGAGCGGTGGTTTCTACCCAACGGCCAGACCATCGATCACAAGGGGCTCACGCCGGATGTGAGCGTCAAGTTGGCCAACCCTGCCGATTCGTATGACGTGGGGCAGCCGTCGCAGGGCTACGCCAAGGACACGCAGCTCAGTGCAGCCTTGGATTTGCTTTCGGGTGGGTAGACTGGCAAACGCGATTTTGGGCGGTTAGCTCAGCTGGCTAGAGCGCCTCGCTTACACCGAGGAGGTCGTTGGTTCAAGTCCATCACCGCCCACCACGATTTGCAATTTAGTTTCGGGCTAATAGCTTGTGATCGCCCTTAACTCGGAGGTGGGTGGTTCGAGCTCACGTGGTCAGCCCGCCTCGAGCCTGCAAATCGACGCGGTGGTGGACCAGCTGGAAGCTGCTTGGAAGGGCGATAAGTCACGTGGTAGTCTGATTCGCTCATGCCCAGGTTTCTCATCGTCCTGACCATCGCCGGCGCCACGCTGATCGCGACCGCCGGACCTGCAGCCGCCAGTAACGGTCCTTATGTCGGCCAGGGCTACGACGCTTCCAGCTATCAGTGCATGAATGGCGTTCCGGTCGCGCTCGACCCTGCCTTCACGTCGTTTGGGATCATCCGTGTGACTGGAGGCAGGCCGTTCACAGTCGATTCCTGTCGGCAGGCGCTCTGGAGCCAGGCAGCATTGGGCACGAGCGCACCATCGCTTTACGTCAACGTTGCTTACTCGGGCGCCTATGGGCATATGGTCTCGGGCTTTTGCTTGACCGCCACATCGCCCGAGGGCTATGGCGGCAGGTATCTCCAGGCGTATCGGATTGGCTGCGCCGAGAGCGACTTCGCCTTCGGTCAGATAGCGACAGGTGCTGTGACGCCAGCCGCATGGTGGCTTGATGTTGAGACAGGTAACAGCTGGTCGTCTTCCGACCGAGTTCTGAATCAAGCTGCTATCGACGGGGCGGCCGATCGACTCAAGTTCCGGAGTGGAGCCGCCGTTGGTGTCTACTCCTACGCCAGGGCGTGGAACCAAATCACGTCCGGGCCTGGTTTCGCGCCAGCGTCCGCCTCGGGCAGCTGGGTCGCGGGTGACTGCACAACATTCTCGACCGGACTGCTGGCCTGGCTGCGCCAATCCGGCAACACCTCAAGCGGCGCCGACGCGGATTATGCCTGCTGAATCGTGTTCATCGACTAACTTACGGGCGGGCACGTAGGCAACTATCGGATCTGGCTTCTTGCGCGTCCTGCCGTACGGCCACTAGTTCACCTCGTCGACCTCATGCGTTACCGAATGGGGCAACCCCGGACTCGTCCTTGAGGAGATTGGACAATGAGCAGTGTCACCTGGCGGATGATTGGGATCGTATGCGGGCTCCTCGGTGTCGGCTGCATCTACCTCGGATCCACAAGCCACAACGTCCTGCTTGATCTGTTGGCTGTCGTGTTCTTCGTTGTGGCACTTGTGGCGATGGTCATGTTGAGACGCACTAACAGCAGGACGATGTGACAGTCGGTTAGAAGGTGAGCTGGCGGGAAGTCCCCTAGGCGCATGGGGTTGCCGACAATCAGAGCAGGGTGGGTCGCGTTACGGAAAACTGCGGCCAAACATGTCAGCGCCGCGACCGCAACCCCGCTGGGTGAAGACCGCAGTTCAACCAACCGCACTTAGATGCGATGACCCATTCGGAGTTCGCGTTACGGACGGTACGGCCCGCTTCGCGAGATTCCGCCATGCGGGCACAGATGGTCGCGTTCCGGTCCATCGATGGCGGCGTTCGGGTCCAGTTGGTCGACGTTAGCGACATAGCCGGCTGAAAGACTAGAAGCGGCTCACCGCCGTTCGGGCCAGGGCTTCGACCTTGGCCGAGTCCGTCGACGGGCTGACGATGATCATCAAGACGACGTTGGCCTTGAAGACAAAGATCGCCATCCCGCCGCCCGCCGAGCTCGTGGCTGTGTACTCGAACGCCTTGTCTCCGATGCCCTTCACGGCCTTCGCGTTGGAGACGCCGTATTGACCGCTCAAGGCGGCGGCTATCTGATCAGGCGAGACCGCATCCGCTGTTGATGCATCCGGGTAGACCTGCGCGAACACGATCACTGCGCTCTGGCTGCCGGAGCTTCCGTAGAAGCACGCGCCCGGTATTTGCGCGCCGCCGGAGCTGGAAAGGTTCGTCAACGTGGCGCCGGTCGCTGCCGAAGCCTCCGAGGCGGTCACCAACGAGCAGGCGTCGACCGACGACACCTGGGTCGTCTTGGTGGGTGATGGTGAGGTCGTCTCTGAGGATGAGCTTGAGTTGGGTGATCCTCCACAGGCTGCCGCGAAAACGCAGGCGGTGACAAGCGCCACGCCTGCAATCCAGCGGCGGGCACGGGGCATCAAGTGAGTCAGCATCACACCGGCAATCACGACGGGGCCGTAGTGTGTCAAGGCAAGGGAGTGGCTGTCAAGCGCGGTCCATGGCGGGATCCGCTCCGCCGATAAAATTACCCGCCGTGCCGAGGTAGCTCAGCTTGGTAGAGCACTTGACTGAAAATCAAGGTGTCGCCGGTTCAAATCCGGCCCTCGGCACCATCGGGGTGTGCAAGTTCGCCTCCTAGCGGCAAGACGCCTTCGGCTCCTATGCGACAGACCTTCGGCTGGTTCGCTACAGCTACCTCGGTAGCTACGCGACACTCCCCGGCCATGAGGGAGATGAGCGTGACTGAGCAAAGGTACACTTCCGCGCTCGCGCCCTCGACGGGATTCGAGCCGCGCGACGTGCTCGAGATGCCGCACTTTCTAATCGGCACCATCCAACAGATCGAGGCGGACTTGAAGCTCCGCCGCGAGCGTTACGGCTTCTCCGATGTGATCATTCCGGGCAACACCGCCGAGCAGCTGGCGCCGGTCGTGGAGCGCCTCGCCGGGAATTAGAGGCCTCAGGTAGATTGGTGGCGATGGCCACCACGCAGCATGTCCAGCTGAAGGGCGCGGTGGAAGGGCGCGCGGGTGAAGTCCTGACTCCGGAAGCCCTGGGTTTCCTGGCTCGCCTGCAGCGTGAGTTTGCCGGCCGGCGGCGGGAGCTGCTTCGCCTTCGCGACGAGCGTCAGACCCGGCTCGATGCGGGTGAGATGCCGCAGTTCTTGGTCACCACCAGCTCCGTTCGCGATTCGGATTGGTCGGTGGCCAAGGCGCCCCGGGACCTACAGGACCGCCGGGTCGAGATCACCGGACCGACCGACCGCAAGATGCTGATCAACGCGCTGAACTCCGGCGCGCGGGTGTTCATGGCCGACTTCGAGGACGCGAACTCACCAACCTGGTCAAACCTCGTCGAGGGCCAGGTCAACCTGATCGACGCCATCGAACGGCGCATCGACTTCACCAGTCCCGAAGGCAAGGAGTACCGGCTGAACGATAAGGTTGCGACCCTTCTCGTCCGGCCGCGTGGCTGGCACCTGGACGAGAGACATGTCGAGGTTGACGGCAAGCCGGTGTCGGGCAGCCTCTTCGATTTTGGCCTCTACTTCTTTCATAACGCCGAGCGGCTGCTCAAAAAGGGCAGCGGACCGTATTTCTACCTGGCCAAGCTCGAGAGCCACCTCGAGGCGCGCTTGTGGAACGACGTCTTCAACCTGGCTCAGGATGAGCTGGGCATCCCTCGGGGCACCATTCGCGCCACCGTCCTGATCGAAACCATCCTGGCCGCCTTCGAGATGGACGAGATCCTGTATGAGCTGCGCGATCATTCCGGCGGGCTGAATGCGGGTCGCTGGGACTACATCTTCAGCATCATCAAGAAGTTCCGCAACCGACCCGAGTTCACGCTCCCGGACCGGGCGCAGGTGACGATGACCGTACCTTTCATGCGTGCCTACACGGAACTGCTCGTCAAGACCTGTCACCGCCGCGGCGCGCACGCCATGGGCGGGATGGCGGCGTTCATTCCGTCGCGGCGCGACGCCGAGGTGAATCGCGTGGCGCTGACCAAGGTCAAGGAGGACAAGGACCGCGAGGCCAACGACGGATTCGACGGCACCTGGGTCGCCCACCCGGACCTGGTGCCGACCGCGACCGAGGCCTTCGACCGGGTGCTGGGTGATCGGCCCAACCAGCTCGAGCGGCAGAGGCCCGAGGTTTCGGTGACCGCATCCCAACTAACCAACGTCAAGGTGCCTGCCGGCACCATTACCGAGAACGGGCTGCGCATGAATGTCAGCATCGGCATCCAGTACATCGAGTCGTGGATGCGGGGGACCGGGGCCGCGGCGATCAACAACCTGATGGAGGACGTCGCCACCGCCGAGATCTCACGATCGCAGGTGTGGCAGTGGGTCCGGCATGCATCACGACTGAACGAAGGTCCGACGGTGAATGCCGACCTGGTGCGGGAGATCGCCGACGACGAGATGTCGAAGCTGCGCGAGCGGTATGGGGAGGACGTTTGGGGCAAGAGCCGTTTCACCGAGGCCCGCAAGGCGTTCGAGGAAGTGGCGCTCTCGAAGGAGTTCCATCCCTTCCTGACCCTGGTGGCGCTCAAGCACATCGACTGAGCCGCGGCTTCCTTAACAGGCTTGGTTGTACGCGGCCTTTTTGAGTTCTAGGCTGCCATCAGGCGTGCCGGTTGGGGGCGGGAACCGGACGAGGTAGGGGCGGGCCCGCGATAGCTGCGCCTTCTGGTGCGCGGGGGACTCTTGGCTCTACTTGGCCGGGGCGGGTGGCTTGCCTGGCAGCCGGCGCCACTGGCGCGGCCCGACGCCGTTGTTCGGGTTCCCGGGCACGAACGCGACCGCCGAGGGCTTGACCATGCAGTTGTCCTTGCGCACGACGCTCCGCTCGCCGCCTTCGTGATGTTCGATCACGACAGTCCGCTCGAGTACCGCCCGAACCCGAACCGGCTGGCCATCGACCATCGCGTTGAAGCCACCGCTGACTTCGTGGTTGGGGGGTGGGACGATGCTGGCCAGCGAGACGAGTTCGACGATCTTGCTCATGTAGTGGTTTTCCCTCGGGCTAGGCGGCGGAAATCGCGCCGCGGAAATCAGCAGGCGCCGACTTTTCGGCAGCAGCGAATGTTACCAGAGGAGCTCTACCGAACTTACGAAGGGTAAGCAGCCTGCCGCTTAGGCTGCTGAGCTCTGCTGTTCCTGGAGGCGCAGCTGGCGAGCCGCCTCCCGGCCGCGCCGCGCTGCTTCCTTGCTCGCAAGGTGCCGCACGCGCAGGCTGTTCGGGTCGACGAACAGGCGCCGGCGGTTGACCAGCACCTTGGGCTCGCCCGGCGCAGGCTCGATCACGGCCGTCCGCTCGAGGACCGCCGTCACCCAGACCCGGCGGCCGTCATCGACCTCGGCCTCGAAGTCGGGAAGGATCTCGTCGTCCTCGTCCATGGAGACGCTGTCCAGTCGGACCAGCTGGGGACGGGTCTTTTCAGTGCTCTTGCGGTTGGTTGCCATGCTCATATCCCTTACCCGATAACGACCGGGACCAAACCGAGTACCGCCTCGGTCTTCCTCTCGAAAAGTCTCAACGGTATGAATACCCGGCCGGTAACACCACCTATTCCGGCTAGCTCCGTTTCCGGCTAGCTCCGTACGGGTGTTCCCTCCGGCACCTCCAGCCTGGCGGCCGGCAGCCAGTCCAGCCTCGTGCCGAGCAGCCTCTCGAAGTGCCTGGCGTACGCGTCCGCGGCCGCGCTGGTGTCGATGCGCTGGCCTGTCACGACCGCCACCGACGTCGGTCGCCTCTCAGCATGTCCGCAAGGAACGATGCCGTCGAAGTATCCAAGGTCGGTGGTCAGGTTCAAAGCGAACCCATGGCTCACCACGGTGCGGTTGAGCTTGATCCCGATCGCCGCCAATTTTTCGCCGTTTCGCCATACGCCGGTGAAGCCCGGCTCGCCCGGCTCGGATTCGACTCCGAGCTCGGCCAGGTAATCGATCAGGGAGCGCTCAAGCCGCTCCAGGTACTGCGGAATGGTCAGGTCGAGATGGGCGAGGTCCAGGACCGGATAACCAACCAGCTGGCCGGGCCCATGGTAGGTGGCCTCGCCGCCACGGTCCGACCATACGACCTCCACTTGCCGCCGTTGGCGCTCGTCCTCGTCCCACAGCACGTGGTCAGGCGAAGCCGCCTTGCCCATGGTGAAAACATGCGGATGCTCGAGAAGCAGGAGCGTGTCCTCACCGCCTCCTTCGCGCAGCCCCCTTACCAGCCGGGCCTGGAGGTCCCAGGCCTCGCGGTAAGGCACGCTACCCAGCCAGCAGGCTCTTACGCGCGATTGGGATCTGTTCATCAGCGTGGTAGGAGGACCGCACGAGTGGTCCGGCTTCGACATGCCCGAAACCCATCGCCAGCGCCTGTTCCTTCAGGCGCGTGAACTCTTCGGGCCGGTAGTAGCGCACGACCTCGGCGTGCTTCTTCGACGGCCGCAGGTACTGGCCGACGGTCAGCACGTCGATGTTGTGCGCACGCATGTTGCGAAACACTTCGAGCAGCTCGCCCTCGGTCTCGCCAAGGCCGACCATCAAACCGGATTTGGTGACCATGTCGGGCGCAAGTGCTTTGACGTGGCGGAGCAGGGCGAGGCTGTTTGCGTAGACCGCCTTCGGACGGATCCGGGCGTAAAGGCGCGGCACGGTTTCGGTGTTGTGGTTGAAGATGTCAGGCCGAGCTTCGACAACGGTGCGCACAGAGTCGAAGTCGCCCTGGAAGTCTGGCGTCAAGACCTCGATCGTGGTGCCGGGGCTTTGCCTCCGGATCGCGCGGATGGTCCGCGCAAAAATTCCGGCGCCTCCGTCCTTGAGATCGTCGCGGTCCACCGATGTGATCACCGCGTGCTTCAGCCCGAGCTCCCTCACCGATTCCGCGACGCGCAGCGGCTCGCCGAGGTCAAGCTCCGAGGGCCGGCCCGACGTTACGGCGCAAAAACGGCATGCTCGTGTGCAGACATCACCCAGGATCATGAAGGTCGCCGTGCGCCGGTTCCAGCAATCGAAGATGTTGGGGCAACGTGCCTCTTCGCACACTGTGTGCAGACGACGCCCCTGCACGATCTGTTTGAGTTCTTTGAAGTTGCCGCCTTCGGTGACCCGGACCCGGATCCATTCCGGGATTGTCGCCGGCTGAAGCGGTTGCGTTGGGCTCACAGTCGAATGCTACCGGCCGTCCATTCTTCGAGCCGCTTCTTGATCGCGCCGAGGAATTGACCTGCCATCATGCCATCGACGATCCGGTGGTCGAAGCTGAGACACATGTTCATGATGTGGCGGATCGCAATCGCATCCTCAATTACAACCGTGCGCTTGACGATCGATTCAGTGGTCAGGATCGCGGCCTGGGGTTGATTGATGATGGGCTGGCTCGCGATCGAGCCGGTGGCGCCGGTGTTGTTCAGCGTGAATGTTCCACCCTGGACGTCCTCCGGCTTGAGCTGCTTGTTGCGCGCCCGCTCGACGAGGTCGTTGATGGTCCGCACCAGGTCGGTGAAGCCGAGCTTATCTGCGTCTTTCACCACCGGCACGATCAGCCCGTCCGGGATCGAGACCGCGATGCCGAGGTTGACGTAGTGCTTGAGGATGACTCCCTCATCGCTCCATGTGGAGTTGAGCCACGAGAACTCTTGCAGGGCCTCGGAGACGATCTGGGCGACGAACGGCAGGTAGGTGAGCGTCGTCCCGTGGCGCGCTTTGAAACTGTCCTTTTCCGCCTCTCGATATCGCACCAGGCCAGTCAGGTCCACCTCCTGCAGCGTCCACGCGTGCGGTGCGGTCGCGAGGCTGCGGACCATGTGGTCGGCGATCGACTTGCGCATCACGCTGAGCTTCACCAGCTCCTCTCGCTTGCCGTCCGGGCGCGCGGGCGCGGGAGCAGCCGGTTTGGCCGGCGCTTGGGCAGCCTCGACCGGCTGCCCGCTCCCGACGGCCGCCAGGATGTCATCCCGGGTTACCCGCCCGCCCATGCCGGAGCCGTGAATCGACGCGGGATCCACCCCATGCTCCGACGCCAGCTTGCGCACGGCAGGGGAGAGTCGCTGCCGCTCGCCGCCATCGGCCGAACCTGTCTCCGGCGAGGCTGCAGGTGTGGGCGCCTTACCCCCGCTCGGCTCGGGCGGCACCTCCGTGTGGGCGACCGCGGCTTCCTTCTCCTTAGACGGTGCGGGCGTCGCGGCGCCGGTCTCGATCTGTGCGATCACGGCGCCCACGCGGACCGTCTCGCCCTCGCTGACCGCGATCTTCACCAGCTTGCCTTCGAACGGCGAGGGGATCTCAGCGTTGACCTTGTCAGTCACGACCTCGACCAGCGGCTCGTCGCGCTTCACGAAGTCGCCTTCGTGCTTGAGCCACTTGTCGACGGTGCCCTCGGTCACGGACTCGCCGAGCTGGGGCATCTTGATTTGCGAAACGCCCATCCGTCTCCTCGCCTACGGCTGCAGTTTGGCGCCCAGGATAGGGGTGCCTGGCCGCGCTTCTCGAATTCGAGTGTAGGGCCTAAGATCGCAGCCGTGACCGCAGTGCCGCCGCCTCCGCCCTCGGACCTCTTCGGGCCGCCGGCGGCGCGGCCGGCCGACAGGATGGCCGTGGCCGCCCTCGTGGTTGGAATCTTGGCACTCCCGTGCGCTTCTTTGTATGGCGTACCAGGTGTGATCCTGGGGATCGTCGCGATCTTCCTGGGGCTGCGCTCCCGCGGTCGCATCAAGCGCTCAGGCGGCGCGATCGGAGGTGGGGCACTGGCGATGGCAGGCTTGATCATCGGTCTCATCGGGGCTGTACTCGGCGCGCTGTGGGCGCTGTTTCTGTTCGCGCTTTACCAGGCGATGGTCAGCCCCGGGAACACGGTCCAGACGCCGCCCGCGCTTTTGACGCCGTAAGCGGGGTTGGAGGCGACGCCCAGAATCGAACTGGGGATGGAGGTTTTGCAGACCTCTGCCTTACCACTTGGCTACGTCGCCGCCCGTTTTTCGAACTCGATTCTACCGTTGGGATCCTGCCCGACCACCTGACCGCTAGGCTGTGCCCGGCACGTGTCGAGCGAGCAGTTTCGAGATGCGATGGCGCGCCTGCCGGCAGGGGTGGTGGTGGTCAGCGCACGGGTTGGGGACGAGTTCCGCGGCCTGACCGCGAGCAGCCTCGTCTCGATCTCTCTCGAGCCGCCGATGGTGCTGGTCGGGCTGGAGCGCGAGTCAGCGACCCGGGCCGCGATCCTGGAGACCAGGGCCTTCAACGTCAGCCTCCTCACACGCTCACAGGAGTTCATCGCCGACCGGTTTGCCGGCCGCGCGCCGGCGATCGACCCGCACTGGATGACGCTTCCTCACCGTCTAGGCACAAACGGGATCCCGCTCATCGAGGATTGCGCCGCGTCCTTGGAGTGCCGGCTGCTGCAAGTGCATCCGGCCGGCGACCACGACATCTGTGTCGGAGAGGTGCAGGCCGCGGCGGCGGGCCGAGGCGAACCACTCATCCTTTGGGACCGCTCGTTTTGGACTCTCCATTAATAAGGAAGGTCCTCCCCTAATACGGAAGGTCGTCCTCCTCCATACCAAAGTGGTGGCCGACCTCGTGCAGGATCGTGCGCCTGACTTCCTCGACCAGCTCCTCCATCGAGCTGGTGGCGCGTTCGTGCGACTGCTTGTAGAGCGTGATGCGCTCCGGCCACCCCTCGCCCGAGGCGAGCGCGCCGGCGCCCTCGTACAGCCCCATCAGGCTGTCGGGCGAGCTCTCCTCGAGGATGAAGACCGTGTTGTCGAGATAAGGCCGGAACTGCTCCGGAATGGAATCCATCGCGGCCTGCGCCGCCTCCTCGAATTGCTTCATGCTCACGCGCATGCATGAATTGAAGCGCGTGACCGTCGTCGGCGCCGGGACGATGGGCTCGCAGATAGCGCTCCAGACCGCCCTGAGCGGCCGCTACCACGTCACCCTGATCGACATGGTCGAGGGCCAGCTCGAGAAAGCCCGCACGCAAAACCAAAGGCTCCTCGACCGCTCAGTCGAGAAAGGACGGTTGACCAGAGAGGCGGCCGACGAGTCTTTGCAACGCATCACTCAATCCAAAGAGCTCGCCGCGTCTGTGACTGACGCAGACCTTGTCATCGAAGCCGTGCTCGAAAACTTCGACGCCAAGAGAAGCGTGTTCGAGGCACTGGGCAAGCACGCCAAGAGCGACGCGATTCTCGCCAGCAACTCGAGCACCATCGCCATCAGCCGGCTCGCCGACTTCAGTGGCCAGCCGGAACGCTGCTGCAACATGCACTTCTTCCACCCGGTCACGGTCATGCAGCTCTGCGAGGTCGTCCGCGGGCCCAAGACCTCCGACGCGACGGTGCAGACCGCGATGGAGTTCGTGCGCAGCATCGACCGCACGCCTGTCCTGCTCAAAAAGGAGATCTGGGGCTTCATCGTGAACCGGATCCTCTTCGCGGCTTCCGAGGAGGCGATGCGCCTGCTCGAAGGTGGCTACGCGAGCGCGGAGGACATCGACACTGCAGTCCAGAAAGGCCTCAACTGGCCGATGGGGCCGTTCCACCTGCTCGACTTCAGCGGCCTGGACGTCTTCTACGGCGCGATGAAGGATCGCCACCGACTTGGGGAAGGGCCTGAAGCGCCAGAGGTGCTGCGCAAGCTCGTCGGCCAGGGGCGGCTCGGGCGCAAGACCGGAAAAGGCTTCTTCGACTACGACTGAAGCCGCGCTTACCGGGCAAAATTGGTCTTGCCCCCGTAGCCCAATGGCAGAGGCAGCCGGCTTAAACCCGGTCCAGCGCGGGTTCGACCCCCGCCGGGGGTATTCGGCTCTCCGGGGCCTACAATCGACGACGATGGACCTGCGGTTCGAGGAAGACCCGGACGAGGAACCGGACGAGCCGGGGCAGCCCACCCAGCCGGATGGCGCCCGTGGCACGGCGACCGGAATGGTGCCGTCGGTTGGGTATCCGAACCGGGAATGGGAGTATTCGACCAGCGTCCTGAGCGTGGCTCAGGTTGCTGACGGCGTCACAGTGGTCAAGGTCCTGCACGAGGCTGCTGCAGATGGATGGGAGCTTGCCAGCGTGATCGACGGGGGGGAGAAGCGCGTGATCCTGATGCGCCGAACGAAGCGCTCAGCCCGTGAGTCTCGACGGGTGGGTTTCGCGCCTCCTACGAACAACTGAGCAGCCCTCCACCGCGGCGCCGGCGCCGCATCCTCGTGGTGGAAGACGACGTCCCTGTGCGCATGCTCGTGGCCGAGGTCTGTCGCCTGCAGGGCCACGACGTGATCGAAGCCGGGACGGGCGCGCAGGCGATCGAGCTGGGCCGCAGCGCCCAACCTGACCTGGTCCTGGTCGACTGGGTTTTGCCCGACATCAGCGGCACCGAGGTCATACGCGAGCTCAGGCGGCTGGGGGTTGTCAGCCCGATGGTCATGCTGACTGGCCGGTCGACCAAGATGGACGAGGTGGTCGGCCTGGAGGTCGGCGCCGACGACTACATCACGAAGCCCTTCGACTCGCGAATTCTCGCCGCCCGCATCAATGCGCACCTGCGCCGCTCGGCGCTCGCCGAAACCGGAGGCGGTCGTGAGGGCGTTCTAAGCATCGGTGCGCTGCAGATCGACAACGCCGCGCGCCGCGTCAAGGTCGGGGACGAAGAGATCACCCTGACCATGACGGAGTTCAATCTCCTGGCCGTGCTCGCTGCGAATCCCGAACGCGTGCTAACGCGTGCGCAGCTGCGGGACAAGGTCTGGGGTTACCCCCACGATCTGGACGACCACTCCGTCGACCCCCACGTGCAGCGTCTGCGGCGCAAGCTGTCGGAGCGCTCCGACACGGGTGTCAGCCTCGAAGCGGTGCCCGGCCTTGGTTACCGGCTGTCGGTCAAAGGCGCTTGACGGAGAAGGCTATAGAGCTGTTCGGGCCGGTTGCCGACGACCTCGCTACCCTCGAAGCAGAGCTCAGAAAGGAGATCGAGACCGACCCTCCCGAGGTGGCGGGTCCCATGGCGGACCTCTTCGAGGCCGGGGGAAAGCGGATCCGCCCGGCGCTGGTGCTCCTCGCGGCGATGTGCGGCCACTACGACCTGGGTCGGCTGACCCCCGCCGCGATGGCCGTCGAGCTCACTCACGCGGCGACCCTGGTCCACGACGACGTCATCGATCGTTCGGCGGTGCGTCGAGGCCGACCTACCGTGGCAGCCCGTCTCGGCGACGCTCCCGCGATCGTGATCGGGGATCACTACTTCGCCAAATCCTATGAGCTGGCGGCGCGCACCGAAGCGCCCGAGGTTGTCGGCATCCTGGCCAAGGCAGTGATGGAGATTTGCGCCGGGGAAGTGCGCCAGCAGGCGATTCGGCATCGCTACAGCACCGATATCACCGAGTACATGGGTCGCATTCGAGCCAAGACCGCAACCCTGCTTGAGGCTTGCTGCGACATCGGCGCCTTGCTGGGTGGACTGGGAACAAAGCAGCGTGAGGCTTTGCGGATCTACGGCAACCGGCTCGGGTTGGCCTTTCAGATTGCGGATGACGTGCTCGATTACTCCGGATCGGAAGGCGAGGTCGGAAAGCCGATCGGACACGACATCGCTGACGGTTTTGCAACTCTTCCACTGATGCTCGCGATCGAGGACGGCCCGACCGCGCGCCGGCTGAAGACGATTCTCAGTGACGGTCATGAGCTGATGGCGGAACAGGCTCGGCAGGTCGTCGAGATCGTGCGCGCGAGCGGAGCACCGCGGCAGGCGACGGCCGTCGCACAGGAGTATGCCTCGCTCGCGCGAGGTCAGCTCGAGTCGATTGAGCAGGGTGAGGCGCGCGATGCCCTCGAGGCGTTGACCGCCTACGTGGTCAGCCGAAAGCTCTAATCTGACAGCCGTGTCCCGGGTGGGGGATGGGCGTGGTGCCATGAGCAGAGTCAGGCTCGTCGGGGTAGGACCGGGTCATCCAGGGCTGGCCACCGTGCAGGCGGTCGAGGCGGTCAAAGAAGCCGACGTCATTCGCAATTCCGATGGCTGCGGCACCGGCCTCCTGCACCTCGCGCCCGCCGGCGCCGACATTGCGCCGCTCGAATCAATCGATGAGGTCGTCCGCCTTGCGCGCAGCGGACGCAAGGTCACCGTCCTCTTTCCGGGCAACCCCTATGCGTTCTCCAACGGCAGTGAGATGGCGGAGCGGCTCCAGCGCGCGGGGATCGACTTCGAGGCGGTGCCCGGGCTCATCGTCGAGCTCGCCGCGCCGGTGATGAGCGGCATTCCGCTGACCATCGAAGGCCTGTCGGCATCGCTCGGGTTCGGCCTGGTCACAGGTGGCGAGACGGTGGTGCTCAGGCTCGCCTCTGGATGGTGGGAATCAGGCATCACCGCGCTGCTGCAGAACGGCCGAGCACCGGACACGCCGGCTGCGCTGATCCTCAATCCCGGCCAGCCGGGCCAGCATCGCGTCAGTGCCGCGCTCGGAGAGCTGGCGCGCAAGGCCGCCACCTATGGGCTTCGCGGCGACGCGCTGCTGGTGCTCGGACCAGGCGTGGAGATGGCGGAGCGGCTGGACACCTTGTCGAAGCGCCCGCTCCACGGGCGCCGCATCCTGATCACCCGTGCGCGCCACCAGGTCGACCCGTTCCGCCGCGAGCTCGTCGACCTCGGCGCCGCGGTGGTCGAGGTCCCGACGATCGAGATCCGACGCTTGCCCACCGACGACCGCATCCGCAATGCAATCAAGAACCTGGAGCGAACCGCGCTGGTCATCTTCGCCTCGGCAAACGCGGTGGACATTTTTTTCCAGATGCTGCTCACGACCGGCGCCGACGCTCGCGCGATGCACAACTCGAAGCTGTGCGCGATCGGCCAGGAGACGGCCGACGCGCTCGCCGGCCATGGTCTGCGTCCCGAGCTCGTCACCTCGGAGTACACGGCGGAGGGCCTCGCCAACGCGCTCGAAGGCTGGGAGATGAAAGGCATGCGCGTGCTTGTGCCGCGTGCGGAGATCGCGCGGGACGCTCTACCATCGCTGCTTGCGAATCGAGGTGCGGAGGTTGAGATCTTGCCCGTCTATCGCGCGGTCTGCCCGGTCGAGACGGGTCCTGCCCTGATCCGTCTCTTTGACGGTGAAGGCGTGGACGTGATCACGTTCACCAGCTCATCGACCGTCTACAACTTCGTCCGCGCGTTTCCAGAAGATCGGCTGCCCGCGATCCTAGGCGAAGCCGAGATCGCGTGCATGGGACCGGTTACGGCCGACAGCGCGCGCAAGCTTGGCCTCGACGTGGCGATCGTCGCTCGCGAATACACGACGCACGGTCTCGTACAGGCGATCGCCGAAGCGACCGCTCGGAAGTGAGCCAGCCGCGGACCTCGCGGCGCGCCGCGCCGGTCGAACCCGATGAGCTCGAGGCGCCGGCACCATGGGGACGCCAGGCTTGGCTGGCTTTGCTCGTGATGGGAATCCTGATCGCCGCCGTCGTCGGCTCCGGACTTCTGATCAAGCACGCGATCGAGCCTGTCGTCCCGGCGGCTCTCGCCAGCTGCGTCACCTCGACCCAGATCGCCCCACATGAGTTCATCGGCCCCCAACCGATGTGCATCACCGCGAAGCAAAACCTCCAAGCCACGATCACCACGTCGCAGGGGGACATCGTCATTCAGCTCCACCCGGAGGTGGCGCCGGTCACAGTCAACAACTTCGTCGTGCTCGCCATTCACGGCTACTACAACGGCCTCACGTTCTGGAAGGCGGAAGACTGGGTCGTGCAGGGGGGCGACCCGCACGGGGACGGCCGCGGCGGCCCCGGTTACAACCTGCCCGACGAGACCACGACGACGCCATGGGGTCTCGGCGCGGTCGGGATGGCGCGGGTGCCAGGCGGCGCCGTCAACGGAAGCCAGTTCTTCATCGAGAAGGCGGACTGGCCGAGTCCAGGGCCCACGGCGGCCTACAACCGGTTCGGCACCGTGACCTCGGGCCTGGACAAGGTGCAGACGCTGTCCCCCAGCGACACGATCACCTCGATCGCGATCAAGGTGAGCTGACGACCGTCTGACGGATCCCTGACAGCCTGGGGCATATAATCGGCTCGAGATGCCCATTCACTGGTTCTGGATCCTGGCCCTGCTGGTTGTCGTCCTGATCATCTTTGGCCCCGGCCGGCTGCCTGAGCTCGGTGGAGCGGTCGGAAAGGCGATGCGTGAGTTCCGGAAGGCGACGACCGAGATCACCACCGAGATGACCGCGGCTGCCCAGAAGCCCGAGCCTCCCGCTGTAACCACCCCGCCTGAGAGCGCCGCCAAGGGCTCGACGTCCGAGGCTAACTCGCCGAAGAGCTGATCCGCCTGTGGCCCTTCTGAGCAGGGTCCTGCAGCGCGGGCCTCGGACCCCGGCCCCGGTCGAGGACCACCGCATGTCCGTGATCGAGCATCTCGAGGCCTTGCGCCGGGCGCTCATCATTTCCCTCGTCGCGTGGGCCGCCGCGACCACTGGCGCTTTCTTCATCTCGGGGCATGTGATCGAGCTCTTGATCACCAGAGCAGGCATCCAGCACGCGATCTACCTACAACCGGCCGGCGGCGTCCTCAACACGCTGAAGGTTGCGATCTACATCGGCATCATCATCGCCTCGCCCATCGTCATCCAGCAGGTGTGGTGGTTCGTCAGCCCTGGACTGCATCCGCGCGAACGGCGGTTCATCCTGCCGCTCATCGTCGCCACCATCCTCTTCTTCGCTCTGGGGGTGGCTGTTGCGGTCTTTGCGTTGCCCCTCTACCTCAATGTGTTGAACCGCTTCTCGCCTCCGGACGTCACGTATCTTCCAGACCTCAGCCAGTTCATCAGCTTCGTGTTGTTGATGGTCATCGGGTTCGGCATCGTCTTCGAGCTGCCCGTGGTGCTGTTCGTGCTGGGGATGCTGCGGATCACAAACTCGCGCTGGCTTTACAAGCGGCGGCCATACTTCTTTCTGGGTTTGGGTCTCCTGGCCAACTTCCTGACGCCCGGAGCCGATCCGCTGACTCCGCTCATCATGTTCATCCCGCTATATGTTTTCTTCGAGGGGACTGCGCTATTACTGAAACTTCTCGGGCGCTGACCGGCACGGCCGCGCGCCGAGATGGGCGCGCGCCCGACCAGCTGAGGCCGGTGAAGATCGAGCTCGGCGTCAACGTGCACGCCGAGGGTTCATGCCTGCTCGAGATGGGCCGCACGCGGGTCTGGATCACGGCCAGCGTCGAGGATCGGGTCCCGATGCACCGGCGCGGCAGCGGTCAGGGCTGGATCACCGCGGAGTATTCGATGCTGCCGCGGGCGACTCACGACCGGGGAGCGCGGGAAGCGATCCAGGGCCGGGTGGGCGGCCGTACCCATGAGATCCAGCGCCTGATCGGACGCTCGCTGCGGGCGGCGGTCGATATGAAGCAGATCGGCGAGCGGACGATCACCCTCGACTGCGACGTCCTGCAGGCGGATGGCGGCACACGCACCGCATCGATCACCGGCGCGTTTGTGGCTCTCTACGTGGCGATCAAGCGGATGAAGGACGCGCGCATGATCGACCAGATCCCCGTGCGCCAACACCTGGCCGCCGTGAGCTGCGGCGTGGTCGAAGGCACAGCGGTGCTCGACCTCGATTACACGGAAGACTTCCAGGCCTCGACTGACCTCAACTGCGTCATGACCGAGGACGGGCGCCTGGTCGAGCTGCAGGCTACGGCCGAGGGCGTGCCGTATACGCGGGCCGAGCTCGATTCCATGCTGGCGCTCGGTTTCAAGGGCATCAAGGAGCTGATCGTCGCGCAGAAGCGCGCTCTCGCGACGCTTGCCTGATCGTCCGCGACTCGTCATCGCGTCGGGGAACGCCGGCAAGCTGCGCGAGTACCGCGACCTGTTGTCTGCCGCCGGTGTCGAGCTGATCGCGTTCGACAGCGAGGTCGACGAGGTGGGGGAGAGCTACACCGATAACGCACGCCTGAAGGCTGAATCCGCGCTGGCGAAGTCTGGGTTGCCGTCGCTGGGGGACGACTCCGGCTTGGAGGTCGAGGCGCTGGGCGGATTTCCCGGCATCAGGTCGGCGCGACTGGGCCCGACACAGACGGAGCGGACGGCGGAGCTGCTCCAACGCCTCGATGGCGTGCCTCGACCGTGGACGGCGCGGTTTGTCTGCGTCATCGCCCTCGCGGTGCCTGGTCGGGACGCGCGCTTTTTCGAAGGGGAGTGCCGAGGCGAGGTGGTGCCGGAGTGGCAAGGCGAAGCGGGGTTTGGCTATGACCCGATCTTTCTTGTGACCGGGACTGGCAAGACGTTTGGCGAGATGCCGCCTGAGGAGAAGCGCAAGTACAGCCACCGCGCCGCCGCTGCCCGCGCACTGCTAGAGTCGGGCGCGCTGTCGAAGCTGTCTGCTTCAATCGACAAGCGCGGGCGGTAGCTTAGCTCGGTAAAGCGCCTGGTTTGGGACCAGGAGACCGCGAGTTCAAATCTCGCCCGCCCGACCAGCTCTGTTCTAGGTCGCCGAAACGTCACCTCCGGGCGGCGATGGGCCACTCGGACTACGGAATACTGCAGCGCTACGTGCGGCTGGCCACGGAGCGCGACCTGGGCTCGCGTGCCGACTGGTTGGAGTTGATCGCAAGCAATCCGGCGATGGGGTGGAATAGACGCGCACTTCGTTCTGTACGCAGGGAGCGATGCCTCGGGACAAGTACGACGTCATACGTCGCGGGACGTATTGGTTCCTCTTCGCTAACTGCCTGGGTCTACTCGCCCTGCTCGTCGTGTCAACTCTCGCGGATGGGCTAGTCGGCCTCATCGATTCCCACATTCCAAGGCCGCGAGCGCGTGGTGGCTGCAACTCCACTCGACCTTTGGATTGTTTGGTGGGCTGTGTCCTTGATTGGACCTCTTTCGCGTAGGCAAACCATATCGAGCGTCACCCTGTGGCGCAGATCGAACGCATGGACTTTCGCATTGTTGTTCGCACTAGCCTTGTCGCTGGCTCTTGCTGGCTTGCTGGTGGTTCGGTACCGGTGAGCGAGAAGCCTGACAAATCGTCGAGCGATTCCGTCGCCAGGGGTTCTTACGGCTCGGTCCTGAACACATTCAAACGGAGCCAGTACGGCAAATTCGTAGCCAAGTGGGCCGGCGCTCTGGCCGTATTAGATCTGGCTTGGCTTTTGGCGTTTGCGAGGACGACAGATCAGCTGGTTCCAGCAGGCTTCCTGCTGATCAGCTTCGCGTTCATGTCCTGGCGAGCCTGGCGGTCGGGCGCGGTGATCCAGACCGAGGAAAGGCTCATTGTCCGCGGAAATATTTGGACCTACAAGCTCGCGAAACGGGACGTGACTCACTTCACTGCTGAGTCAGGTCCGGTCTGGCCTCGGCCATTCAGCGGCACATTTCTAGTGGCGGAACTGAGTGATGGCCGACTTCGGGCTTTCAAGGACTTCAACGCGCCGATCAGCGACGCCGGCCAACATGACATCGAGCAAGTGGCTGTGGCGTTGAATTCTGCCTGGCACTTGCGCTAGTCGCCACCCGGACTTCGCGGTCGGCGCTTATGTCCATTGCCCTGATGTTTGGGACGTTGCGCGCCCTTTGCCAGGCCCTTGACCTGGAGATCGACCAGGCCATTGCTTTCGCTACCGTCGGAGCAAGTGACGGACGATCGTCTGTTAGTGGAGCGGCGAATTCGGATGTAACGTAGCCATCAGAGAGACCGTAGCGATGCCTAGCGCGTTCCGCCGGATCGCGGACGAACTCAATCCAGACTTTGTGCCGGAATGGGCCCTACGCGCTGACTCTGTTCGGGTGGTCAGCGAAGCGGTCGAGCGTGGTGATCCTGCTAGCTTCTGCCGTGTTTGCGGCAACAATGTTTCTACGGCTGCCATTCAGTCGTTGAGGTGATTGGGCAGGGCGTGCGCGACTCGGGCTGGAGGCGGCGCACCCGTTGGCTACGTCTGGCCGCAAGGAATGTGGACCGTCATGAGGCGAGTGAATGAGTCACCGCGCTATCGCAGCCTTCATCTGGATTGGCGTCGACGTCGTGCTCGCGGCGCTGGCCGCCCCAGCGATCGTTCTTGTGTTCCTGCCAGGGTTGATTCGTGCATGGTCCAGACAGGACATTGCTTACATCGTGGATATCCTGGCGCCGAACATCATGTTGATGGTTGTGCCGGGGGGTATCGCGGCGGCCGGTTACCTCATAATCGCGAGCCGAGTATCCCGAGGCTGATTGATCCGAAGTTAAGAGACTTGCGCGCGATCCGTGGTTGTGCGATAAGTTCGAGTCAAGTTCGGTAGGCCATCGGGTTCAGTTTGGGACCAGGAGACCGCGAGTTCGAATCTCGCCCGCCCGACCAGGTTTAATCTGCACGTAGCGATGAGCCGTGTCGCAAAGGACTCCGTCGGCGGCTTCGGCAGGCACGTCCCCGCATTGTCTTCGGCTCTCCGCCCGAGTCCTCACGACGAGCTCAGGGAGTGGGGCGGCCCGCCGCTCGTGCGCGGGAAGCGCGTCCTGGATCTCGGGTGCGGCGATGGCCGCTTGGCGCTCGGGGTCGCGCCGCTCGCCACAAGGGTTGAGGGAATTGATCCCGACCCCGAGGCCATTGCTGCCGCGAAAAGGAAC
>VBDR01000006.1 GCA_005882135.1 Chloroflexota bacterium | reverse complement strand
CAGACGCGCTAGTTTCAGGAGCTAGTGTCCGCAAGGACGTGGAGGTTCAACTCCTCTCCGCCGCACCATTGGAGATGTTCGAGAGCTAGCGGCTGAGGACTTCTTCCAGCTGTTCCTTGTTCATCCGCGAGCGGCCCTTGATCCCGCGCTCCTTGGCTTCGTTGCGCAGCTGGTCGTAGGTCCGGCCGCCCGAACCGTGGTGGGATCTCAGTCCGCCCCTCCGGCCGGATGAGATGTCATGGATCGATGTCCGACTGGCCTCAATGGTCTCTCCGTGGCGGGCGCGCTCCTTGTTGACGGTGCGAGCGGCGATTTCTTCAGCTTTCTCCTCTCCAGTGCCCCGCTCGCGCAACCCTTCCTTGATGTGCTCGTACTGACGTTCGCGCTTGTCGCTCCAGGCACGTTGCGGCATCGGCTCCAACCTCCTTTCGTTTCTGCCTTGACAACGCGCCGGCAAATCCATTCGACTGAGCGGGCTTGAGCACCACCAGCTACGACCAGCTGCGAACCCTCTACCGCACGCTGCTGGTTTTCGCCACCGTTGGTATCGTCATCCTCGGCATCGGACTGGTGCAGTTCGTCTACTTCGAGCCACCCGGGCAGGCAAGTGGCGTCCAGGCACGCATCGTGGGCATCTATCAGTTCGACCCGACGACAAAGCAGACGATCGATGGCGACCGCTCGGAGTTCCCGCGCACGGTGGAGTTCGCCGCAGTCGTCGACTGGTCCTCGATTCCCTCCAACCTCATCGTCGACGCGCGCTGGTATGACTCGTTTGGGTCGATCGAAGGCCAGGTCGGCCCCGGCACTGCCGCCGACCTCGCCAACGACACCGTCATTCCGGTCGAGGTGCCGCAGGGTTACCACTACGTGCTGCCCGGCCGCTACACGTTCGTGGTCGAGCGCTTGAGCGATGGCGTTCCGGTCGAGGTTTTGGGGCGTCGCTTCGTCGTGGTAGACCGTTCGTGATCACGTCCACCACGCCGCCCGCCGCAGATCCTGAATCGAGTCTCCGGCCGCGGCGTTACGGCATCGCGATAGCGGTCGCCGCGCTTGTGGTCCTGGCGCTGATCGCCAGCTCGATCCTCAACTACGTCTATCTCGACACCATCCCTGGCCGCGCTTCTCTCTATGGGCTGCTGACAGTCGCTCTGATCACGCTCGGCACTTACATCCTGGTGCGCGCATACGACCGCGACCGGGCGTCGCGTCGCAAACACCTGATCCGCGCCGGAGTGCTGATCGGTCTTGGCGTCCTGCTCTGGCTGCTGGTGATCGACGTCTTCTTGTTCACGCAGTCCGCGGGTCCGGGCGTCGCGGCGATCTGCGCCCTGGCCTGCCTGCCCACCACGGCCTTCGGTCTGTTGGTCGTGCGGCGAATGGACCGCAATCACAAAGAACCGTGGCGACTCGTCCTCGTCGCGGCGGCCTGGGGCGCCATCGTTGCGACCAGCCTGGTGGTGTGGGGCGAGACGATCTGGGAGGCGTCGGCCCAGCGGGCGCTGGTGCCGGGGCCCGGTCTTGACACTTCGCTCGCCTTCATGGCCGGGATCCTGGAAGAGCTGGCCAAGGGTCTGGCCGTGCTGCTGCTGTACCTGGTCATGCGCAACGAGTTCGACGACGTCGTCGACGGCATCGTCTATGGCGCCGCCGTCGGCCTGGGCTTCAACTTCCTGGAATCGATCAGCTACATGACCAACGTCTACTCGATCTTTTCGGCCGAAGGCTTCGGCTGGGTGGCTGCCGGGATCCAGTGGTACGGCCGTCAGGTGCTGGGGCTTTTCTTTGGCCACGCGACCTACACCGCCTTCATCGGAGCCGGGGTTGGCATCGCTCGCCAGTTACACGGCAGGCGGCAGAAGGTGCTGGCGATCATGGCCGGGTTCATCGTCGCCATCGCCGGACACTTCTCGTGGGACGCGTGGGCCACTGTCTTCCCGATCCAGAACACGCTGTTCGGGCTCGTCGAGATTCATCTGCGCACGCTGATCATGACCGGGCCGTTCACCGCCGCCCTGATCGCGCTTTTGCTCTTCGGCATTCGCTACGAGGGACAGAACCTGCTCGAGCAGATGCGCAAGGAGGCTGGGACCGGGCAGGGCGCGATCCTGCCTGAAGAGGTGCCGACACTCGCCAGTCCGTGGCAGCGCTTGAAGCAGCGGCTGCAGGCGTTCCAGCGAGCGGGGCCGCGCGGGTACCTGCGGGTTTCGCGATTGCAGACCGCCCAGCTGGATCTGGCGATGGAGCGCTGGCACCGAGAACGCAAGGAGATCGACACCCCGCTCGAGGCCGAGGAGCAGCTTCGCCAGCGGGTGATGGAGCTCCGGCACTGGGTGGCGGCCTAGCTGCTCCGGTGCCCGGCGCGTTAACAGGCAGGGTTCCACCGCCGATTTTTTTCTGATTCACTCGCACCCAGGTGCGCCGGTTGGGGGTGGGATCCGGCGGGAGGAGGGTGGGCCCGCGGAACGGGTCCGCGTTCAGGCCGGCAGGCGGCCGCCGAGCAGCCTCGCCAGACCCAGGGTGAGCAGCGCCGCGGCACTGCCCCACGTGATCGCGGATACCACCGGATCGCTGAAGTCCGTTCCGCTGAGCACGGCGTGGAGAAAGATCAGCGCGAACGCCGCGTATGCCAGGCGGTGGATCCACAGCCACAGGTCCTTGCGCATCCGCCGTTTCAAATAGGCGGTCACCGTGACCACGACCAGCACGTCCACTGACAGCGCGCCGAGCCCGATCGCCAGCGTCCCGTAGCTGGAGTGAAACGGCAGCACGATGTCGAGCAGTCCAATGCGAGCCGTCGTGTCCAGCAGCAGCGAGACCAGATGCAGCGCCGCCAGCGGGATCCACAACACCGTCGTGTACTCGTGCACCGAGCGCACGACGCGGTTGCTCCCCAACCAATCGAAGACAGCGGTGCGCAGCGCGATGCCCGAGACCAACGCGATCGCGAGCGAGGCATAGGAGGCGAGACCCGCGACCCGGGCCAGCACCCACAAGAACTGATCAGTCGTCACGGCCGACCGCCAACCACGATGCCATCGCATGCGCCGCGCAGTAAGCCGGCGCGAGGGCGGGGCCGAGCAGGAGCGCGGTCTTCGCGATCACCTCGGCCTCGAATCCGCTCGCAGCGACGACCGAGACCTCATCCAACCCGGTTTTCGCCGGCAACCCGCTGCGTGGATCGATGAGGTGATGCATCTCGCCCCACCGCCGGTGGCGGACGCTGCTGGTCGCGGCGCCCTGGTCGCGCAGCATCAGGGTTGCACAGCCGACGCCGACCGGCCAGCCATCTCCACGGGGGCCAGTCCCGGCCGCGCGCAGGTCGCCGCCAAGGTTGGCCAGGGCATTCGGCCCCAGCAACTCCACCAGGCGGTCGGCCATCCAGCCTTTGGCGATTCCGCCCAGGTCGAGGCTCGACCCCGTCCGTACACGAGCCCCGCGCCCGCCGACTTCGAGCACCTCCGGAAGCGCGGGCGTTGGGCCGACGCGGTCCAGGGTGGCGACCGTTGGGCCCTCGACCAGGGGACGCGTGTAGCCGACCGCGAGCACGGATGGCAGCACCGCGGCGTTGACCAGACCGGAGCTCATCGCGTACGCCTCCAATGCCGCGCGGAGCACAGCTTCCATCTCTTCGCTGACCTCGATCCATTCGCCTGCGCGGGCGTTGAGGCGGGAGAGCTCGCTGTCGAGGGCGAAGCGCGTCAGCCGCGCCCCCACATGCCGGACCCAGGATTCGCCCTCCAGCAACCGTCCGCGCGATTGGCCGACGACGAACAGGCTGCAGGTCGTGCCCATGGCCTCGAAGTGGTGCGCGTTGACCGAGAGTTCAGGATGCATAGGTCGATGTCATCGGCTCGACGTCGCTCGGCTGGACCGAGGGTCCCAATGTCAATGTCCCGCCGAGAGCCGTCGCGCTCGAGCCGTCGCCTGCTGTCAGCACGGGCGGCTGCAGCGGCGCCGCCGGATTCTTGAGGTGCGAGGTCACGTAAAGAGCGGAGGAGACGGTCGCCCCGATGGTGAGCACGGTGGCCGCCGCCTTGAGCAGGAAAACCCGCATCTCAGACCGTGACCGGCGCCTTCAGGAAGGAAACCCGATCAAATGACGAGCCGAGGATCTTGGCCGCGTCGGCGCCGAGGTGTCCACTCAGGATCTCCTGGTACACGGACCGGAAGTCGACCGCGTACTTGAGATTTCCGGTGTTGTCCAGGCTGGTCAGGCTTGGCTCCTCTCCGTAGAGTCCGCCGTACACGGGATCGCCGATCAGGAGCAGCGGGGCGGCCGCGCCGTGGTCGGTGCCGCCGCTCGCGTTTTCTTTCGGCCGCCGGCCGAACTCGGACCAGGTCGCGATCAGTACCTTGTCCGCCATGTTGTGGGCGGACAGGTCCTGATAGAAGGACGAGACCGCCGCGTCCAGGTAGCCCATCAGGTCGTCGTGGCGGTTGAGCTCTGTGTAATGCGTGTCGAAGCCCCCGAGCGTGACATGCAGCAGCTTGACGCCGGTGCCGGTCACGATCAGCTCAGCCGCTAGCTGCAGCGCCGCCGCGAGCTGATTCTTCGATGAGTAGACGAGCTTGACCTTGTCCGTGTAGTCAGCCATCGGTTGGTAGTTGGAGGCCGACGTGCGCAAGGTGGCCATGGTTTCGGTCGCAGTCGCGATCGCGGTGTCGAACAGAGCGCCGTAGATGCCCGGAGTTCCCTTGTACAACGCTCCCACCGCCGCCTCGACCTCGCCGCCGCCGGTGAATCCGAACTTCTTCTGGTCCTGGATCACAGTCAGCGTGGCCTGCAGGTCGCGCAGCGCGCCCGGCGCGTCGGTCGCCCCGCAGGCGCATCCCGTGAGCGGGTGGCCGTTGGAGTCGTAGCTGGTGGCCAGCGTCCGGCCCAGCCAGCCGTCGACCTGGCGCCGCGAGGGATCGCCAGTCTCCCAGATCCGAATCGACTCGAAGTGGGAGAAGGTCGGATTCGGATAACCGACACCCTGAACGATCGCGACCTTGCCTTTGTCCCAGAGCCCCTTGATGCCGCCGAGGTTGTGATTGAGGCCGTACTGCGAGTTGAGCGGCAGGGCCTGGGAGACCATCGGCCCCGCGAGCTTCGGTCGCAGGTCGTGCAGCGCGGGATCTGCGAGCGGAACGACGGTGCGAAGGCCGTCGTTGCCGCCGGCGAGCTGGATCATGACCAGGATGTTGTCGTTGGTCATGCCTTCCTTCTTGGCCGCGTAGACGGCGCGGGCAAAAGCATCCGGGACCGCCGCATATCCGGCGGCGAGACCCGACGCGCCGGCGCCGAACACGAGGCCTGCCTTGAGGAAGTCCCGGCGCTTGAGCTGGTTGATGCCGACTTCTCCTTTCATTCTTCGCGCTCCTACTTGAGCTGAAATTCCGGGGAGGCCAGGGTGATGAACCAGCGCGCGCGATCGTCCGCGGCCTGGTTGAGAAAGCCGGCGGTCTGGGGGCTGAGCACGCCGTCCAGGTGTCGGTGGATGGCATCGGCCGGCGAAGGCAGGGCGCCCTTGACCTGGCCGAGCGCGGCGGTGACGAAGTTGACGCGCTCGACCACCGTGTTGGACGAGATCCAGGACTCGTTGTTCGGCCACCCGTTGACGTCGGGCGGGTCGAAGAGGCTCTGGCCCATGCCGGACCCGGCGTTGGCGATCAGTTTTGAGAGTGAGGCGAGGCCGAGGGCGCGGGCCCCGTGGACCATGAACTCGGTCGGCGTCTTGACCAGGCTCCGATAGCTCTGGTCGGCCGCAAACTCCGGACTTGTAAAGACCGCCCGCATCAACGTCTTGATGTCGTACTTGCTGCGGCGAAACGTGTCGCCGAGGCTTTTGACGTAGCTCGCGCTGGGCCGCGCGGTCACGAAGTGCTGGGCAACCTTGTTGGCGATGAACGGGGCGGTGGCGGGCTGCGCGAGGATGCGATCGATCACGCCCTGCGTATCGAGCTGGCCCGCCTTGCCGAGGTAGGTGATGCTTCCTCTGTAAGACCGGCGCGGATTGAAGACGCCGGTTTTCTGGCTCGAGAAGACGGGCAGGCGGCGCGTCAAGTTGTTGTTCTTGTCAACCATCACCGTGGCGATGGAATCGGGCTGGGGCAGCTGCCAGCCGGCAAGGGCTTTGGCTCCCTCGCGCACGTCATCTTCGGTGTAGTTGCCGGCGCCCATCGTGAAGAGCTCCATCAGCTCGCGCGAGTAGTTCTCGTTGGGGTTCTGTCCGGTGGAGGTGGCGAGGTCGAGGTAGCGCAGCATCGCGGGGTCGGTCGTGACCTGCATCAGCATCGAGCGCAGGTCGGTGGTCGCCATCCGCCGCCACGTGAGGTTCTGCCAGTACATGAATGTGTCGTCGGCCGCCTTGCGGTAGTCGCTGGTGAAGTGGCCGTGCCAGAAGAGCGTCATCCGCTCGGCAAAAGGCGTGGGCGTGGTGAGCATGTGATCGATCCACCACTGCTGCAGCTGCACGATCGGGAAACGGCCGCCGGGCGTGTTCGCCGCCGCGAGCGCGGGCGGTTCGGCGGCCGCGGTCTCGATCATGCGATCGACTGTCTTGCTGAACCCATCCGACATCGCGGCTTCGAGGTGGGCGGCGGTGTATCCGAAGCTAGTGCGCCGCAAGAGCTGCGTGATGCGGGCGGACTCGGACTTCAGAGGTGAGATCCAGTCCGTGGTCGTGGCTCTGCGCGGGGTCGCGATCTGCTGCATCGAACCACCGATCAGGCGGACGACACCGACTCCGACGCCGGTGGCGACCGCGGCCGCCAGCGCCTGCCTGCGGGTGATGCCGCGAGTCCGGGCCGGCGGCGCGACGGCCTGTTCGCCGATGGGGGCGACGCTCACAGGCTCATTGAAAACCGACCCGCCGCCGCTGGCATTAGATGGATGTGAAGAATTCGTAAGCGCCGGGGGCACCCGGTTGGTTCAGGTTCGACTTCCGACTCGAGAGTCGTCCCCTCCAACCACCGTGCCGGACACCTGCGCCTCGATCGTGAAGAGCCCGGCTTGCGGACGCAGCAGACGACCCGTGAGTTGTTGTTTCGGTGCGACAGGCTGGCGATCGGCGCCTATCGTCTCGAGCTCGGTCGTCGAAAAAGGCGGATCGTGCGGGAGCACGCGGCTCTCGTAACAAAAGCGAAGCGCCTTGCCCGAAAGACAGGAACGCATGAATCCATAAGGCCGCGAACCCCTCAGGGTTCCATCGTCAGCAGGCGGATCGGACTCCGTGGAGACACGCATAGGAGTCGGCTGCAAGGTGTCCGACAAATGCGCCGCCGATCGCAAGCGCCGCCAGCACAACGACAAGGTGGAGGGGCGCAAACTCGAGCGCGAACAAACCGTCAAGGGCGTTCGCGTGCCGGCGCAAGCCGACTCGCGTGATCCGCCAGAGATTCATCGCGATCGCGACCGGGATACCGATGAACAGGCTCACCGTGGCGGCGATGATGGCGGCCGGCGAAGCCGATATCCATCCATAGACCTCGCCATGTCCAGCGCCTCGGAGAACGGTGCCCAGGAGGAGCGCGATGAAGGGCGTTATCAAGACCAGGCCGATGATGCCGGTCCAGGTGCGCGCATGCAGGCCCGATCGCGGCCAACCTTCAGGCAGCTCGCCGAGGGTCATCGTCAGCGTGAGTCGCGGCGGCGTGCGCTCGGCATGCGCGGTGATGGAGATCCACTCTCCGAGATGCCTTCTAATCCCGGTCAGCATTGCCTTAGGCGAGCTTACGAGAGCCGGTTAACACCCTAGGTTGTGCCTGTTAAGGCCGGGCCTTTAAGGTCTGGTCACGGTCGGACGGCTCGGGGGAGGGGAGCCGACGGGAGAGGGAGGGCCCGCAAGGGCGTTGGCCCTTTTCGAGGTAATGGGCGGCGTTAACTAGCCCCTGCTAGGATTTTGACGATAATGCCTGGCTATCGCCTTGGGCAGGCGGCCAAGATGCTCGGTGTCAGCGTCGACACCGTGCGCCGCATGGTCGACGACGGCCGGCTGGTCGCCGTGCGGACTGCAGGCGGGCAGCGCCTGATCGAAGGCGAATCCCTGGCCGCGATCGCGAAGCCGAAGCGGACAGGCAAGCGAGAAGAGACGGTCAAGCAGTCAGCCCGCAATCGTTTCCCCGGCATCGTCACGCGCGTCATCAAAGACAGGGTCGCGGCGCAGGTCGAGATCCAGGCCGGGCCGCACCGGCTCGTCTCACTTCTCACCCGCGAGGCGGTCGACGAGCTGGACCTCAAGCCAGGCATGCCGGCGATCGCGGTGGTCAAGGCCACGAACGTGAGCGTGGAGCTGCCTCGTGATTAGAGCGCTGATTCTCATTGCCCTGGTGGCGCTACCGGCGTGCGGCAGCAGCGCAAATGAATGCTCACCCCAAGTCAGCTGCTACGTGAAGCCCAAGGTGACCGTGTTCGCTGCCGCATCGCTCCAGCCGGCGTTCGACAAGATCGCCGAGCGGCTGCATTTCTCGGCGACCTTCAACTACGCCGGCACGCAAACGCTGACTTCGCAGCTCACCCAAGGGGCACAGGCAGACGTTTTCGCTTCCGCAGACACAGCGCACATGACGACACTCCAGCACGCCGGCTTGATCCAGGATGCACCTCAGGTCTTCGCGCACAACCGGCTCGAGATCGCGGTCGCCAACGGCAATCCAAAGGCCATCCATAGCCTCGCCGACCTCGCGCGCGGGGGCCTCGTCGTCGTGCTCGCTGATCCGTCGGTGCCGGCCGGGCAATACACTCAGCAAGCGCTCGCCAAAGCAGGAGTCACGGTCAAACCCGCGAGTCTCGAGCTGCAGGTCACCGCAGTCCTCAACAAAGTTGCGGTCGGCGAGGCGGATGCGGGCATCGTCTACGTGAGCAACGTGGTCACCAGCGGCAAGGTCGACGGGGTCGCGATCCCAGACAGCCAGAACGTCATTGCGGCCTATCCAATCGCCACGTTGAAGGACGCGCAGAACAAAGGCGCCGCGACCGACTTCATCGGTTTTGTCCTCTCGCCCGACGGACAGTCAATCCTCAAAGCCGCCGGTTTCGAGTCGGCGTGAGCCGAGCGCGCGTACCGGCTCCATTGATAGGGCTGGCGGCAGCCGGCCTTCTTCTTTTCGTCCTCCCTCTCGCCGGCCTGATCGCCCGCGCGCCGTGGGGCCAGGTCGGACCAGAGCTCGTTGCGTCCGAGACCGCCAGCGCGCTCGGCCTCTCCGTCCTGTGCTCGCTGACCGCGACGGCAGTCGCGCTGGTGCTCGGCATCCCGCTCGCGCTCGTCCTCTCCAGGACCACCGGCACCGCGCGTGGCGTTATGCGCGCGCTCACAACCCTGCCCATGGTGCTGCCACCCGTGGTCGGCGGGGTCGCTCTCTGGCTCGCCTTCGGCCGCCGAGGGCTGATCGGCGCGCCGCTTTATCAGCTCCTGGGGATCCAGATCCCGTTCACCACCGCCGCCGTCGTCATCGCCGAGACCTTTGTCGCGATGCCGTTCCTCGTGATCGCCGTCGAAGGCGGGCTCCGCGCCATGGATCACCGCTACGAAGAAGCCGCCCGGGCCCTCGGCGCGAGCGGCTGGAGGGTCTTCGCGCGGGTGACGCTTCCGCTGCTGCGTCCCGCGATCTTCTCCGGCGCGGTGCTCTGCTGGGCGCGCGCACTCGGTGAATTCGGCGCCACGATCACGTTCGCCGGCAACCTCCCCGGCCGCACCCAGACCGTCCCGCTCGCGGTCTATGTCGCGCTCGAGACGCGCCCAGACGGTGCGATCGTTTTGAGCCTGATCCTGCTCGCCGTGTCGTTGGCGATTCTCATCGGCATGCGCGACCGCTGGCTGGGCTCGTTGTGAGCCTGCGGGCCGCGATCAAAACCAGCCGCAGCGGCTTCGCGCTCGACGTCGAGCTCGCGGCCGGCGCCGGGGAGACGGTCGCCGTGCTCGGGCCGAACGGCGCGGGCAAGACGACGTTGCTTCGCGCGCTCGCGGGGCTGATCCCACTCGAGGGACACGTCGAGCTGGACGGCCAGGTGCTCGACGACTCGGCCACCGCAAGGCATGTGCCGACCGAGCATCGTCGCGTCGGCCTGGTGTTCCAGGACCACGTCCTCTTCCCCCACATGACTGTCCTCGACAACGTCGCCTTCGGCCTCCGGGCGCAGCACAAACGCGATGCATCGAAGGTCGCCACCGAGTGGCTCGCCCGCGCCGGACTCGCCGAGCGCGCGGGCGCGATGCCACGCGAGCTGTCCGGCGGCCAGGCGCAGCGGGTGGCCTTGCTCCGCACCCTCGCGACCGAGCCGCGCCTCCTCCTCCTCGACGAGCCTCTGTCCTCTCTCGACGTGAGCGTCCGGGCTGAGGTCCGCCGCGAGCTATCGCGGCAGCTTTCCGGGTTCCAGGGCGTCCGCATCCTCGTCACCCACGATCCGCTGGAGGCGATGGCGCTGGCGGATCGGCTTGTCGTCGTCGAGGCGGGACGCATCGTTCAGGGCGGATCACCCGCCGAGGTCACGGCCAAGCCGCGTTCACGGTTCGTCGCCGACCTGGCCGGCGTCAACCTTCTCCGCGGCCGCGGTCGTGGCGATCACATCGAGCTCGAGGGCGGTGCGATCGTGGCCGCGCCAGAGGCCGGCGAGGGCTATGTATTTGCGGTCATCCATCCGCGCGCGGTCGCGCTGTATCTCGCCCGGCCCGAGGGCACGCCGCGCAACGTCTGGCGCGGCCGGGCCGAAGATCTCGACCTGCAAGGCGAGCGTGTCAGGGTCCGCTTGAGCGGAGCTGTTCCGCTGGTGGCCGAGGTCACCCCATCGGCCGTGCGCGACCTTCACCTCGCCGCCGGGGCCGAGGTTTGGGTGGCCGTCAAAGCCACGGAAATCTCCGTCTATCGCGCGTAGGATCACGGCACGGTGACCCGATTGGTCCCGATGTCGAGCGTCGATGCGGCGTGGTTGGGGATGGAGGACCCGACCAACCTGATGATGGTGACGGGCGTGCTGGCACTCGACGGCAATGTCGACCTCAAGCGGCTGCGCGCGCTGCTCGACAAACGCCTTGCCCCCTTTGGGCGATTCCACCAGCGCGTTGTCCGCCCTCGCCTGCGAGCCGGCATCCTCCACTGGCAGGACGACCCGCATTTCGACATCGGCAACCACGTCAGCCACATCGCGCTTCCCACGCCCGGGGGAGACAAGGCCCTGCGCGACCTCGTCAGCGAGCTGATGAGCACCGCGCTCGACACCACCAAGCCGCTGTGGCACGTGCACCTCATCGACGGCCATGACCGAGGATCGGTGGTGCTCGCGCGCATCCACCACTCCATCGCCGACGGCATCGCGCTGGTCCGGGTCATGCTCTCGCTGACCGACCCGTCGCCGACGGCGGCCCCGCCGCGAAGACGGTCAGATCATGCTAACGACGCCGGACCTATCGATTGGCTGCCCGCAGCCATCGGCCGCGGCGTCGCCGCCGGCCAGCACCTGCTCGACAACCCGAGCAGGATCGCTGATGTCGCGCGCCTCAGTGCGCAGGGCGCGTACAGGCTCGGACGCCTGATCGTGCTGCCCCCGGATCCAGCAACCGCGTTCAAGGGTCGGCTCGGCCGCCGGAAGCGGGCCGCCTGGTCAACCCCCATTCCGCTCGAAGACTTCAAAGCGATCGGCACAGCATTTGGGGCCACCGTCAACGATGTCCTGGTGGCAACTGCGACCGGCGCCCTACGCCGATACCTCGAGCGTCGGGGCGAGCCAACCGTAGGCCTGTCAATTCGCGCCTCGGTGCCGGTCAACCTCCGGCCGGCGGCGGACGCGCACAAACTTGGCAATTCTTTCGGGCTGGTGTTTCTGACGCTGCCGGTCGGCGTCGTCGACCCTGTCAAGCGCCTGGGGTCGATCAAGAAAGCGATGGACGAGCTCAAACGATCGCCCGAGGCCCTGGTCGCCTACGGTGTCCTCAACGTGATGGGCCTGGCGCCGGTCGAGGTCGAGCGGATGGGCCTGCGCTTCTTCGGCAGCAAGGCGACCGCTGTGCTCACCAACGTCCCCGGCCCCCGCGAGCCGCTCTACCTGGCCGGCCGCAAGCTGGACAAGGTGATGTTCTGGGTCCCCCAGTCGGGGCACCTCGGCCTCGGCATCAGCATACTGAGCTACGCGGGTGGGGTGATGCTCGGGGTGGCCACCGACGAGGGCCTGGTCGCAGATCCCGAACGGATCGTGGAGGCCTTCGGCCGCGAGTTCGACTCCCTGCGGACAGCAGCCCGGCGAAAGCCCGGTCGAACTCGGATCAAGGCCCATGTTTGACCTGGTTGCAAGTTGGTAATCTTGTAAGCACCATGGCGGAGGCGACGGCCGAGCAAGAAGCCCTCGACGCATATTCGACGATCGTCACGTCCGTCGCGGAGGCGGTGCTTCCGTCGGTCGCGAGCCTACGCATCGGGCGCGGTGGTCGCGGGTTTGGCGGTGCCGGCTCTGGAGTTGTCATCACCCCCGACGGCTTCCTCGTCACCTCAGCCCACGTGGTCGCCGCGGGCGGGACCGCGAGCGCTTCCTTCATCGACGGCACCGAGCACGACGTCGACGTCGTCGGCGCCGATCCCCTATCCGACCTCGCCGTCGCGCGCGCCCGCGCCGACACGCTGCACCCGATCCGCGTCGGCAACGCGGACCAGCTCCGCGTCGGCCAGCTCGTGGTGGCGATCGGCAACCCGATGGGCTTTTCGGGATCCGTCACGTCCGGGGTCGTCAGTGGGTTAGGCCGCTCGCTGGCGACCGCGGACGGCAACGGGAACCGGCGCTTCATCGAGGACGTGATCCAGACCGACGCCGCGCTGAACCCCGGCAACTCAGGCGGCGCCCTCGCCGACTCGCACGCCCGGCTCATCGGCGTCAACACCGCGGTCGCGGGCATGGGTCTCGGCCTGGCGGTGCCGATGAACGGAACCACGCAGGCGATCCTGGCCGCGCTGATGCGCAACGGCCGCGTGCGCCGCGCCTACCTCGGCATCGCGGGCGGCACCCGGCCGCTGCCCCCTCCGATGGCGGAGAAGCTGGGCCGCAAGGCAGGCGTCGAGGTGCACGAGGTGGTGAGCGGCAGTCCCGCGGCCGGCGGCAAGCTGCGCAGCGGCGACGTCATCGTCTCGGTCGGCGACGTCGGCGTCAGCAAGGCCGGTGATCTGCAGAGGCTGATGGTGGAAGCGAAGATCGGCGCCAGGCTGCCGCTGACTGTAATCCGTGGCGACAACCTCATCACCCTCGACGTCATCCCGGTGGAGCTCTCCTAGCCAGGCTCTACACTCGCCGCCGTGGCGAAGGCGCAAGTCCGTGATCTTCTCCGCGCCCAGGTGCGCGGGACCTTTCGGATGGCCGACGTCGACCCCGCCTCGACACCCGGATTCAAAGGCGGCGACAAGAAGGCGCTCCGTGAAGTCAAAAAACATCGCAACGAGCTGTTCGAGCTCCACGAGCGTCTCTATGCCGAACGCAAGCGCTCTCTGCTGGTGATCCTGCAGGGCATGGACACGTCCGGCAAAGACGGCACGGTCACGCACGTGGTTCGCAACTTCAACCCGCAGGGTGTGCTGATCACGCCGTTCAAGGCGCCGACGCTGGAAGAGCGCCGTCGCGGTTTCCTCTGGCGCATGCGCCGCCGCCTCCCTGACCCTGGTTTCATCGGCGTCTTCAACCGCTCGCATTACGAGGACGTGCTCATCGCGCGGGTCCACGACCTGGCCCCCCCGCAGGTCATCGCACGGCGTTACAGGCAGATCAACCAGTTCGAGAAAGAGCTCGTCCGCGCAGGGACCAAGGTGGTCAAGCTCTGCCTTCACATCTCGTTTGCCGAGCAAGGCCGGCGGCTGATGGACCGGCTCAAGGACCCCAACAAGCGCTGGAAGTTCAACGAGCACGACATCGACGAGCGCGCGTTCTGGGACGACTACATGAGCGCCTACAGCCTGGCGATCACGCGATGCTCGACGGCCGTCGCGCCCTGGTACGTCATTCCAGCCAACGACAAGGTCTACCGGAACTGGGCGGTGACGATGATCCTCGTCGAGACGCTGCGCGAGATGGACCCGAGGTACCCCCAGCCGAGGCTCGACGTCCCGCGGCTGACCAAGCGCCTGAAGGCCTAGCGGCGACTCCGGGTTTCCGTCCCACGCCTCTCACCCTGACCTCGCACGGAAAGGGGAGTGGGGAACCAAATAAAAAAGCCCCGAGCTTGCGCTCGGGGCTTTTCTGGTTTTCGAACTTAGGCTATGCGGACGCTCTTGGCGCGCGGGCCCTTGGGGCTCGACTCGATTTCGAACTGGACCTTCTCGCCACCCTGGAGGCCGTCGAAGTCGCCTTCGGTGCCACTGCGGTGGAAAAAGTATTCCTGTCCGTCCTCGGCCTTGATAAATCCAAAGCCACGATCCGAAACGAGTTTCTTGATGGTGCCAGTGGGCATTTCCATCTCCTATCTCTCGAACGGCGGGGCCAACTCATCTAGCGGGCCCGTTCGAGAAGATAGAAGCCTGCGGTGAGCGCCGGCGCTTCGCCAGCTGAATTGAGTATACCCGGATTCGGGCGCGCCTAACCTCGGGCCGCTTCGGCCAGCCGGCGGGCCCTCGACTGATCGACCTCGGTGAGGTGTCGCTTGCGCAGCCGGAGGTGCTTGGGCGTCACCTCGAGCAGCTCGTCATCGGCTAGGAAATCGAGCGACTGCTCCAGGCTCAGCTTCGAAGCGGGCGTGAGTCGGACAGAAATGTCAGAGGTCGACGAACGCACATTCGACTGCTTCTTTTCGCGGCAGACGTTGACGCGGATGTCGCCAGGGCGTTTCTGGATGCCGACGACCATGCCCTCGTACACCTCTTCACCCGGCTCGATGAAGGTCGTCCCCCGCTCCTGCGCCGCCGCCAGGCCGTAGGTGAGCGAGGTGCCGGGCGAGGAGGCGGCGAGGGCGCCGTTGCGCTGCTCGCGAAACTCGCCCAGCCACGGCCGGTAGCCGATGCCGATCGAGCCCATCAAGCCCGTGCCTGCGGTCAGGGTCAGGAAGGTGTTCCGGAAACCGATTAAGCCACGAGTCGGAATCAGGTATTCGAGGCGAACGCCGCCCTTCTTGTCGTAGCTGATCTCAATCATCTCGCCGCGGCGCTTGCCCAGCGCCTCGGTGACCGCGCCGACGAACTCTTCGCGGACGTCAACGGTGAGGTGCTCGACCGGCTCCATGCGCTGGCCGTTGATGAGCTTGACGATCGCCTCGGGCCGGGAGACCTCGAACTCATAACCCTCGCGACGCATGGTCTCGATGAGGACCGCAAGGTGCAGCTCGCCACGGCCGCTGAGAAGGAAGCGCTCGGCGACCTCGGTGTCGGCGACGTGCAGGCCCAGGTTGGTGTCGAGCTCCTTGTAGAGACGGGCGCGAAGCTGGCGGGTGGTCGAGAACTTGCCCTCGCGGCCCGTAAACGGTGAGGTGTTGACGCCGAAGGTCATGCGCACGGTGGGCTCTTCGATCTCGATCCGGGGCAGGGCGTCGGGGGACTCCGGATCCGCGAGCGTGTCGCCGATCGCCACCTCCTCGAGCCCGGTCAGGAGCACTATGTCGCCCGCGCTCGCGCTCGGCACCGCAACGCGATCCAGGCCCCGATAGACGAGCACCTGCGCGACTTTGACCCTCCGCTGGTCGCCGTCGCCACCCAGCACGGCCACCGTGTCGCCGGACGCGATGCGGCCGCGGCTGATCCGGCCGATGGAGATGGTTCCGGTGTAGTCGTCGTAGGCGCGGTTCGCGACGAGCATCTGGAAGCCGCCCTGCTCGGCGACCGGAGCCGGGACGTGCTCGATGATCGTCTTGAAGAGGGGCTCCAGGTCCGGCCCCAGCTCGTCGGGCTTGAGTCCGGCGCGACCCTCCTTGGCGATCGAGTAGATCACGGGCGCCTCGAGCTGGTCGGCGTCTTCGGCGAGCTCGAGGAACAGGTCGTGAACCCGCTCCAGGGTCTTCTTCGGATCGGCGTTGGCGCGGTCGACCTTGTTGATCACGATGATGGTGCGCAGGCCGACCTCGAACGCCTTACGGAGCACGAAGCGCGTCTGCGCCATCGGACCCTCCGCGGCGTCCACGAGCAGAAGGCAGCCGTCGGCCATGTTGAGCACGCGCTCGACCTCGCCGCCGAAGTCGGCGTGGCCAGGGGTGTCGATGATGTTGATGGTCACGTCCTCGTGCCGGATCGATGTGTTCTTGGCCAGGATCGTGATCCCCTTCTCGCGCTCGAGGTCGTTGCTGTCCATGATCAGGGTCCCGACCTCCTGGTTGTCGCGGAAGGTGTGGCTCTGCTTGAGAAGCGCGTCGACGAGCGTGGTCTTGCCGTGGTCGACGTGGGCGATGATGGCCACGTTGCGGATGTCGTGCCGGATTTCAGTCACTGGACTTGGCAATATACGGGCTGCCGATGCGGACCCGAGCCGTCTTTGCCCTACTCGCCGCCCTGTGGCTGGTCGCCCTGGCCACGGTGTCGGCACAGGCGGATGAAGCCTGGGTCATCACCTCGTTTCATTCCGACATCCGGATCGCAACCGACTCCTCGCTCTCGATTTCAGAGGACATACGCGTCGACTTCGGCTCGTTGCAGAAGCACGGCATCTTTCGGACCATCCCCACCCGCTACCGCTACGACGATACGCACGACCGCTACTACGACCTGACGGTCCAATCGGTGACTGACGGGTCGCGTCCCGTGCCATACACGACATCGGTCGTCGAGGACAACGAGGTGATCAAGATCGGCGACGCGAACGTCACCGTCAGCGGAGCGCAGCGTTATGTCATCGCATACAAGGTCGTGGGCGCGATGAACTCGTTCGCCGATCACGACGAGCTTTTCTGGAACGTCGACGGCGGCCTGTGGCCGGTATCCAAGCAATCGGTTACGGCAGGCGTCACGATGCCGGCTGGCTCTTTTCGAGAAGCCGCGTGCTATGAGGGCGCGCAAGGCTCCCGCGAAGGGTGCACCGTCACCGGCCTCAACAACTTCTTCACATACTCGTCGACGCGCGAGCTCGGCTCTGGGGAGCAGATGTCGATCGTCACCTCGCTGACGAAGGGCGCGGTCCGTGTCCCGGCCCCGCTGCTCGAGGCCCGCAAGCGCCAGTTCCCACAGGACGCGTTCGACGTCAACCCGCTCACGGTCGGCATCGGTCTGCTGCTTTTGGTCGCGGGAGTCGGATTGATCGTTCGCTTCTGGCTCGCCCACGGCCGCGACCGCGCCTATCTCACGCGCTACTACCAGGCGAACGACGCGGCACCCGACCGTCCGGAGCCCGTTTTCCAGCACGAGCCGGTGGTCGTCGAGTTCGAGCCGCCGCAAAAACTCAGGCCCGCAGAGCTGGGCCTGATCCTCGACGAGTCGGCCGACACCAAAGACGTCACGGCGACCATCGTCGACCTCGCCGTGCGCGGCTTTCTGACCATCAGTGAGGTTCAAGGCAAGCGCGACTGGCTGCTCACGCGAAAGTCGGCGGAGGTCGCCGGCATGCTGCCCTACGAGATGACCCTGTTCAAGGGATTGTTCGCCAATCGCCAGCAGGTCAAGATCTCCGAGCTCAAAGGCACGTTTCAATCGACGCTCAGGTCCGCGGAAGGCGAGGTGTATGCCGACGCCATGAGCCATAAGTTCTTTCGCGCCCGTCCTGACCTGGTACGTCTCGCGACTGTCGGCGTCGCGATCCTCATCGCGCTGGCCGGTGCCGGCCTCACGTTCCTGCTCGGCATCACGTTCGGCGGCGGGCTGATCGGCCTGGCAGTCGTCTTGGTCGGCGTGGTCCTGATAGTGATGCACCGCGCCATGGCGAGCCGAACCGCGGCCGGACGCGAGGTGATGCAGAAGACGCTTGGGTTCCGCCTCTACATGACCACGGCCGAGAAATACCGCCAGCAGTTTGCCGAGAAGGCCGAGATCTTCACCCAGCTCCTGCCCTACGCGATCGTCTTCGGCTGTGTCGCCCGCTGGTCGAAGGCATTCGAAGGAATCGACACGAGCGCGAGCAACAGCTGGTACGTCGGCAATGCGCCGTTCCAGGCTGCGCTTCTGTCCAGCAGCCTCGAGTCGATGAACTCGAGCCTCTCCAGCGCGATCGCGTCCACGCCACCTAGCTCGGGCAGCTCGAGCGGATTCGGAGGCGGCGGGTTTTCCGGCGGAGGCGGCGGGGGCGGCGGCGGCGGGAGCTGGTAGCTACCCGCGGTAGGCGGTGACCGCCTCTCGTGGCCTGGCGATGAGGTACGCGAAGACGAACCAGAACATGGCCCCGAGCGCGACCACGAATACGGCCTGCTCGGCGGCCGCAGCGCCCGCGGCTTGTAGGAGCAGGAACCCGAGCAACGTCAGCACGACCGCATTGCCCATCCGCGCGCCGAGCGCGATCGCCACGCGCTCGTCATCCGGCCTGTCTTCTTTCCACAACCGGAACAGCTGGATGCCGATCGCCACGAAGTAGCTCTCGACGGCCACGACCAGCAAAGGGTTTGAAGGCAGCACCGCGATCAGCAGCGCGTCGCCCGCGACGACGCAGGTCATGACCGTGATCAGGGTCGTCCGCTTCCCGTACGTGAGCAGAAACGTTCGCTTGCCGAAGGCCGCGTCGCCATTCCGATCGCGAAAATCCTTCAACAGCATGCGGCCTGCGAAGAGCACGACAAAGCAAGCGACAATCATCGCGTCCAGCCAGTCCGGCGACAGTCCTGTGGCCGCCAGGCCCAATCCATAAGGCAGCGCGACGTAAGCGAAGGCGAGGACGGGCGGCGCCGCGAGCGGCCGCGCACAGAGTCGCAGCGGCGGCACCGAGTAGGCCACGTTCAACACCAGAGAAGCTGCGACCACGACTACGCCGAGCGGCCCGGTCGCGATCGCCAGCAGCAGCGCAAGTCCGGCGGCGACCATGGTCATCAGCAGCATCTGGCGTGGGGTGGCATCGCCTGTCACCAGCGGCCTGTCTTTCGCGCCCGGATGGTTGATGCGATCGACCTCGAGATCGAAGACGTCGTTGAGCGAGGTCGCCACGATGTAACAGGCGCACAGTGCGAGCAGGCCCGCGATGTACGACCACCGAAAGTTCTGCAGCTGCTGATGCAGCGCGGGCGCGAGCAGAAAGAACGGGAGCAGCAGGGACGCGACGCGATACCGCAGCATCGTCACGACCAGTCGGAGCTGCCTCATTTTGCCGAGACGGCTTTCAGCGGCCAAAGCGAGATCAGCGTCAGCACGAAGACCAGCCACACAATGTGGTAGGCGGCGATGAACGCGAGGCCGATCCACGCAAAGGTGCTGAGCACGGTCACGTTGCGAAGAATCACCGCCTGCTCGGTCGCCTCGCGAAACGCCACCGAGCACATGACGATCGCGCCGATCAAAGCGACCGCGATCAGGATCCCGATCGTCGCTACGTATAGAAGCGAGAACGCGTACTCGAGGAAGCCGAAGGCGCCGATCACGGTGACGCCGCCCACGACCGCGAGCACGAACATGACCAGCAGCAGGACCACGAAGCGCGTTTCAAAACGGACCGGGACGCCGAGGCGCCGCCGGAGATCGGAACGGAAGAACAAATAGAGGAGGAAGAACGCGCCGCCGTAGAGGATCGCGGTGATCGCCGCCAGGCCAGGAAAGGCGAGATAGCCGCCGAGATCGCTGAGGACCCAAAAGCCCTGGCCCCGCGAGGTCGCATACAGGGCGAGGGGTCCGAGCCCGAACTTGACCAGGATCAGCAGGGCGTTGTAGCCGAAGGCGGCGGCGATGAAGACGGCGGTTTTGGGCAAAAAGCCACGGAGGCCGACAAACAGCAGCACGGCGGTGAGGGCGAGCACCGCGAGCCCGACGCCCAGAAAGCTGATCAGCCCCGGCTGGGTGGCGCCCGGATTGAGCGCCTGGTCCAGGCGCGGGAAGCCGAAGGCCGCGACGAGGGCGAGGCCAAAGATGCCGGCCAGCAGATAGACACGCTGCGCGATGGGCCGGGCCGCAGCGGTAGGTTGCAGGCCGGCCACGGCGCAGACCTTACCTCACCAACTTGCAAAGCGCCGCCAAAACGGATTGAATTGAGTTTCGGCTGCGGCACGCGTCTTTGGGGGGAGAGGCGATGGACGTCTTTTTGGCGTTTCATCAGACATACCAGCCGGTGCTGGGCAGCATCTTGCTGTCGGCGCTGGTCGCCGGGCTCCCGCTCTACGTGCTCTTCGTCACGCTGGCCGTCTTGCGGCTGCCGGCGTGGATCTGCGCCTTGGCCGCCATGCTCACCGCGCTCGCCCTGGCCTGGATCGTCTGGGGGATGCCGTTTGGCGTCACCCTGGGCACCGCAACCGAGGGCATGGCGTTCGGCCTCTGGCCCATCAGCTGGATCGTGCTCAACGCGGTCTTTTTCCACAACCTGACCGTGGCGAGCGGCGACTTCGACGTCATCAAACGCTCGCTGACGCGTCTCACGACCGACCGCCGGCTGCAGACGCTCCTGGTGGCCTTTTCCTTCGGCGCGCTGCTCGAAGGCATCGCCGGCTTTGGGGCGCCGGTCGCGATCACGGCTTCGATTCTCGCCAGCCTCGGGTTCGAGCCGGTGACCGCCGCCGTGCTGGCCCTGCTCGCCAACACCGCACCCGTCGCGTTTGGTTCGATCGGGATCCCGGTCGTCACTCTTGGCGGCCTCATCGCGCCTATCGTCGGCCACCCGGTGACCAACACCACTCTGGCGCTGTCGGCGATGGTCGGCCGCCAGCTGCCGCTGTTCTCGATCTTGATTCCCGCCTATCTGATCGTCGTGCTGGCGGGCTTCCGGCGGATGAGGGAGGTTCTCCCCGCCGTGCTCGTCACCGGCATCTCGTTCGCGATCGTCCAGTTCCTGGTTTCGAACTTCGTCGGCCCCGAGCTGACCGACATCATCGCGGCCCTGGTCTCCATGGGCTGCCTTGCTGCCTTGCTGCGCGTGTGGCGGCCGAAGGAGACGTGGCAGTTCGCCCACGAGGAAGCGGCGGCTCCGGCAGCACCTCGCCGCGTGATGGGCGGCTCCGACCTGCCGGCGCGAGGCGTCGACGTGAGCAGGTCGCCGCTCGACATCGTGGATCCACCTGCCCGCATCGCCCGTGCGTACGGGATGTACATCGTGCTGGTGATCGTCATCCTCACCGGCCAGATGGGCAACCTGCCTTGGTGGTCAGGCCATCCCGTGGGCGACGTGAAGACAGCGCTCCCGGCCCCCGCGAACATCACCGCCGACCTGAAGTGCGGCACGCCGATGTTCAAGCTCTGCCCGCTGCCGTGGATCGGACCTGATCCCGCCAAGGATCGGCAGGCGTTCAAATTCCCGGACTGGAACTTCTACTGGCCGGGGACGTACGAGATCAGCAAAGGCAAGCCCGTTTCGATCATCTTCCGTGAGAAGCCCATCGTGTCCAAATCCACCGAGTACCCGCTGGCGTTTGACTGGAACTTCCTGGCCGCGGCGGGGTCGCTCGTCCTCTACGCGTGCCTGGTCGCGTACTTGCTGATGCTGCTCGCGGGCGCGCGACTCAACTTCTTCGGTGTTTACGTACGCACGATCCGGCAGCTGGCGCTGCCGATCGCCACCATCGCGCTCATCCTCGCCATCGCCCAGCTCATGAACTACTCGGGCATGACGGCGAGCCTCGCCATCCTGTTCTCGAAGACGGGATTCATATTTCCCTTCGTGGCCGCGTTCCTCGGCTGGCTTGGCGTCTTTCTGACCGGAAGCGACACCTCATCCAACACCCTGTTCGGACCCCTGCAGGCGCAGACCGCCCAGCAACTGGGCAACGTCAGTCCTATCCTCACCGCCGGCACCAACTCGTCCGGCGGCGTGATGGGCAAGATGATCAGCCCGCAGAACCTGTCGGTGGGAGCAGCGGGCGTGAACAAGGTCGGCGCCGAGGGCGACATCTTCCGGCGGGTGATCCGCTACAGCCTGATCCTGACCGCCGCCGTGGGAGTGGTGGCGATGATCGAGGCGTACGTGATCCCAGGCATAGTCCCCACCCCCTAGCCTCCCCACCCTGTGGGGAGGTCGCCGCGGCTCGCGAAGCGAGCCCCGGCGGGAGGGGGCGAGCGCAAACCCAAAACCTCGCGCCGAAGTCAGGCCCGAAACCGAGGGCAACTTGAAACCGTTGTAACCGCCGTGGTGCCGAGAGCGGGAGTCGAACCCGCACGTCCTTGCGGACATCGGTTTTTGAGACCGACGCGTCTGCCTGTTCCGCCACCTCGGCGCACTACAGAGGGGCCCCGACCATACCATTGGCCGGTGCGAACCGGCCTGGCCCTGCTGCTGCTCTCGATTCTGGCCGCCTGCGGCCCGGCGATTTCGCCGAGCGCATCGGTGAGTCCGGGCGGCGAGGCGGTCGCGGTCAACGCCTCCGGTCCACGCATCTCGCAACCTCCGGTTATCCCGCCCACGCCGCCGGGCACGAACTTACCCGCCTTCGCATGCGCCGATCTTTCAGGCGGCAAGACCGGAGTCGCCAACTCGATCAGCGCCCGGACCGGCGAGACGGTCGGTTACGACCGCTTCGTCCTGCAGTTCGACTCGATCGTTCCGACCTACAGCGTCAAGCGGCAGGCCAAGCCGACATTCACGATGGGGGCCAGCGGCCAGACCGTGACCCTGAGCGGTACCGCCGGCGTGCTGGTCTCGGTGCACTCGGCGACCGGCGCCACAACCTTCACTGGCCCCACCGACCTGCTCCATCCCGAATACCAGGTCCTGAAAGAGGCGCGCCAGACCGAGGATTTCGAGGGCTACGTCTCATGGGGCCTCGGCCTGAGCAAGCCCGCGTGCATGCGCGCATTCGTGCTCAACGATCCGGCTCGCTTAGTCGTCGATTTGCAGATAACCAACAGCTAATCTTCCCCGGCGATGGCGATCCAGCCACCGACCGCCACTCCCACCTCACCCGTCCCGCACCCAGCTCGTAGGTGAGCTATCTTTCCCGGGCAACATGGCAACGGTAGCCGCCAGGCCCCCCAAACGCCGCGGCGGGCGCCGTTTCCTCCTCTTGCTCCTCATCCTCGTCCTGATCGTGGGCGGGGTCCTGGTGTGGCTGAACCGGGCCGCCTCGGCCCAGGTCAACGCCTCGGCGACGCTGACCGTCTACCAGCCCGCCGCCTCCACCTCGCGCAACGGCGCGGATTTCGCGGACGTTTCGACCGGAGCCGTGGTCCACGCCGGGGACTCGGTCAAGACGGACACCAAGGGCCGGGCGGCGATCACCCTGCCTGATGGCACCCTCACCCGGCTCGCCAGTGACACGACACTCAAGCTCGACTCCGCGCATTTCACGAAGACCGGCAACCTTCACGACGTCACCCTCAGCCAGCAGATCGGGCGCACGTTCACCAACGTCCAGCACCTGGCGACGGGCGCGACGTTCAACGTCAAGGGCAAGTCGGCCACGGCCAGCGTTCGAGGCACGAAGTTCGAGGTCCTGATCACGGCTGACGGCAAGATGACGGTCAAGCTCTTCGAGGGCACGCTCGACTTCATCGGCAAGAACACGGTGCACCTGAAAGCCGGCCAGCAGGCAACCGCCGACGCCAACGGCAACATCGGTGATCCCACCCCGATCGTCCCCGATCCAGCGGACCCGTTTGGACCCGCGCTCGCCGCGTCGGATGCGGTCGCCGCCGGCACGACGCCTGGGACCGAGCAGGACTTCATCGGCGCGCCGCTGCACGATGGCGAGCAGCAGCAGTACACCTACGCCTACGCCGGCGGCAGCCTCCTCAAAGCTTCGCTGGGCTACCCCGGCAGCGCGATGAAGCTCACGGTCCAGGCGCCCGACAACCAGAAGTACTTTGCGACCGGAAAGCTGCCGACAGTCGAGGTCCACAACGGGCCGGCCGGCATCTACACCATCGTGGTCAACGGCGTCAGCGGGCTGGGTACGGCAGGCGAGGAGCCGTTCGTCGCCGTGGCTTCGGTCGAGTCCTGTGCGAGCGCGGATATCGAGCAGAACCACGCCGTGCATCGCGGCTATACAGCGCATGACCTGGTCGACGCTGTGCAGCAGTCGGGCGAGGTGTCAGGTCTTTCGAACCTGAAGCTCAGCCTCAGCGAAAACTCCGCGGCCGGGGCCATCATCACCGGCAGCGGCACCTACAACGGCGTCGGCTGGAGCGGGTCTGTCGTGCTGGCGGCGCACAACGGTGTGCTGGACATCATGCCGACCGGCGGCAGCGTGTTCGGCATGAGCGTCCCCGCGCAGCAGGTCGTCCAGCAGATCGCCGCGGCCATCGGCCAGGATCCGTCGAACGTCAGCCCTGGGTTCATCGTCGACAGGCTCTTCACCTGCAAATCGGTGATGATCGTCGACGGTCGGATGCGCTAACCGGCTCCAAACCACCGCTGCGCGGCGTGCTGCAGCAGCGTCAGGCCTGAGCCCTCGAACAGCCAGACGACCTCGGCGATGCCGATGGCCGCCACCACCGCTGCCCCGACCCCGATGCTTCGCGCCCGAACCAGCGGCGGCAGCCAATGTCCGACTTCGACGGTGCCATTCGGTGAGTTGATTGCGGATTCCAATCGGTCCAGCAGCTCGCCCGCGGTTGCTGGGCGGCGGTTCGGATCGCGGTCCATCGCCTGCTGAAGAACTATCGCAAACGCAGCGGGCAGCTCGGGAATGACCTCGCGCACGTTGGGCGGAGGCTCGTAAAGCCGGCGGCTGAGTGTTTCGATCCAGCTCTTGGATGAGAAGGGACGGCGGCCCGTGGTCGTCTCGAAGATGACCGCCGCCAGCGAGTAGACGTCGGCGCGCCCGTCGACCTCTCGGCCGACAAGTCTTTCCGGCGCGACATAGTCGGGAGCCACCGTGCCGCCCGCTCCAGGGCCGGAGTTGAATGACGCGACAGTGCCGAGACCAAAGCCCGTGAGCAGCATGCGGCCGTCGTGCGCGAGCAGGATGTTGGCCGGCTTGACGTCGCGATGGACAGTGGCGCGCGAGTGCGCGTAGTCGAGAGCGCTTGCGATTGGACGCAGTAGGGCGACGATGCCGTCCGGCTCG
>VBDR01000074.1 GCA_005882135.1 Chloroflexota bacterium | reverse complement strand
AATCAATGCTTTACGCCTTACAGCAACCGTACAGCAACGTGACAGCCTCACGGCATTTCTACGACGCGCTGGCCGGACGAATCCGAACTCAGTAGACCCCTGAACCTCGAGATCACCAGGCAGCATGCGGTGTAAAACCGCAAGGCCCGGGCCGGAGCGGTCGCGCCCGTCCTCTTATCCACGCAGTCGAGCACAATGTGGCCGGGCGATCAGTGGGGAGTTGGCGAAAAACAATCGTTCAGGGCGTCACGGTTGTGGCCTCGCTCTGCGCCGGATATGTGGCGGCGGCTGCTATGAAGGGCTCAATTGGAGCCATGAGCACGCCAGCCCCGATCTGACCGCCTCCCCGGCCTGCCAGGCCGCCATCGATCAGGGGCACGATTCCAGACCGCGCCACCTTAAGAACGTCGATGCCGACCGGCGATCCCCTGAAACCGAAGTAGGGGATACGAAAGTCGGGGTGTTCACCGACCGTGATCTCGTACATGCTGAGGTTGTTCGCAGCCATCGCCTCGGCCGAACCTCCCTGGTACGCCTGGAGCCCAAACGCCGCCGCTTGAGAAAACGCACCAAGACCGATCACCTCGGTGTGATGACTTTCTCCGCCCATCCACTCAACATCCTTCTCTGAGAAGCCTTCGAAGAAGCGTCCCCTGAGCTTCGGGTGAGGCCCGTGAAACCACGTTTCACCGAGGCCGCTCACCCGGATCGCGAAGTCGCGGCAGCTGATGGTCATGCCCGTCACCACCGACGAGCCGGGGATCCCATGCGCCGCGTTAGCCGTCGCTTTGGCGGCAGCCATCGACAGCCGTAAAAAGAAGTAATCGCTTTCGCGGATGAAGGCTAGCGTGGCGTGCACGTCATCAGGCCTTCGCCGCGCTACCTCGAGCAGCTTCGGGAAGAGCTCTCTCGTAAAGAGGATGGTGGCGGCGGTGTTCCGGCTGTGCAGTTCGTCGCCCATGTGCAGCGCACGCTGCATCAAGGGCTTCAACGGCACCCCGCCGGCAAGCTGGACTGCATCCGCTAGCACAGGACCGATGACCTCCGCGATGTGCTGGAGATTATCGTGGACCTCGTCGCTGTATGCCCCGTAGTTGAGGCGGAAGCGGCTAGGTCCCTCGTAGAAATTGCAGTAAGCCCGCGTGCCGCTTCGCTGATCGTCCACCACGAACACCGGCATCGATGCCGTGTAAATACCTGCCACCGAGCCAATGCAGTCGTGTTCATGACACGAGCTGACCGCGATATCGCCGGTATTAAGCTTGACGATCGCATCTTCTCGTGTCTTGGCCAGGCCCTCATGGAGAGCACCTCCGATGACGGCGTCCCGCTGCCCGCCGAAATAATCCGGCCACGTCATCGGTGGGCCCGAGGTGAGAATCGTCTCGCGCGTCATCCCGGGCACCACTTGGATAGCAGGTTTGATGTCAACCAACACCGGTTCTGCCTGTGTAAGTCGTTCGAAGGCAACCTGGTTAGCGGCGCGGGTCGTCATCCTGGGTCAGAAGAACCGGATCCAGCGCTGCCGCTCTGGATCGGTGACCTGATTGTGGAACTCCGCCCACTCCATGCGCTTTTCCTTGAGGTACGCCTCTTTGAGCCCGCCCCCAAGTACCTTCTCTGTCAGAGGATCCTGCTCAAAGTGATCGAGCGCCTCGAGCAGCGTCCGTGGGAGGACGTCGATCCCGCGCCTTGCGATGTGGTCGTCAGTGGCTACATAAAGGTTGTCATTGGTCGGCGCGCCAGGGTCCATCCCCTCGTCGATACCCTCCAATCCGGCCGCGATCGTGAATGCGGTGGCGAGATAGATGTTGCACGAGACGTCTGGTGCCCGATTCTCCAAGCAAGGTCTGTTTCCTGGCAGCCTGAGCATCGCGGAGCGATTGTTGGATCCGTAGGCGATGAAGACTGGTGCCCACGTTATGTCCGGCATCAGACCTCGGGTGATGAGTCGCTTGTACGAGTTTGGTAGCGGGCAAGTGAGGGCGGTCAGCGCCTTCGCGTGCTTGAGCACGCCCGCGGTGAATGACAGCGCAAGCTTCGAGAACTTGAGGCCGTGCGGACCGGTTGGATCGATGAACAGGTTTTTTCCGTCGGCGTCAGCGATGCTCATGTTGAAATGAGCGCCGCTCCCGAAGTCATCAGCAAATGGTTTGGGCATGAATGACGCCACCATGCCCATCTGCTGTGCGACCTGCCTCGCCATCAACCGGAAGAAGGTGAACCGATCCGCCATGGTGAGCGCGTCCGCGTAGGCGAAGTCGAACTCGAACTGGCCGCGACCTCCTTCGTGGTCGAAGGAGTACATGCCCCATTCGAGCTCTTTGAGGTGACTGACCATAGTTCCGAGAAAAGGCATCGAATCGAGTGTGCTGCGCAAGTCATACCCAGGCATCTTGAGGGTGTCGGTCGGACTCAGCGGCTCAAACCGGCCGTCGGCTTCGCGCAGCACATAGAACTCTGGCTCAACGCCGAGGTTGAACGTCCACGAGCGCGCGCTTAGCTCTCTGATCGCGCGGCGCAGGACCCCGCGGCTGCACAGCGGGTAGGCCTTGCCGTGCCAGATGAGGTCGCATGCAGCCCACGCATACCTCCGGTCCCAGGGACAGACCAGAGCCGAGCGGATGTCCGCGACCGCCGAGCATTCATCCTCCTCCGGCCCGAGGTCCCCCATTCCATCAAGCGCGCCGACCGTGTACAGCTCGGAGCCGCGGCACATGCTGGCAAAACAATCCGCGGGGACAATCTTTGCCTTCGTTACGCCATGAACGTCGACGTAGGATCCGACGCAGAACTCAACTCCCCGTTTGATCAAGTCCGCCTGGATCGCGTCGAGGTCAACTACTGACTGGCCATCTGTGATTGCCAGTGACATCCGAGCCTCCTTCCTCAGCGATGTGTCCCGGGTGGTGGGGATGCGCGCCGGCACAAGGTTTCAGGCCCCAGGCCTTTGTAATGCTTCGTCACCGAGCGCTTCGCTGGACTCTTCGGGGATCTCCCATTCGTACGCGAACTTGGTCACTTTGAGGATCACCGACGTGTCTGTATTCGCGATTCCTGGGATCCTTGCAAGCTTCTTTGAGAGCAGGTCGAGCAACTCCTCGTGCGATCGGAAAAAGACCTCGATGATCAGATCGTATGGCCCAGTGGAGTAGCCGACGTACCGGGTCTGCGGCAGCGCCTCCAGCGCGGCCGCCACATCCCCGACCCCTGTCCTGTCAACCGTGATGCCGACGATCGCGCTCATCGTCATGCCCATCACCTCAGGGCTCGGCACCGCCACCACTTTGATCAGGTTCTCCGACACCAACCGGCCGATCCGCTTCCGCACGGTCGTCTCTGTGACACCCAGCTCGTGCGCGATTTCGGTGTTGGGACGCCTACCGTCTTTTTGCAGCAGGCTGATGATCTGCCGGTCGAGTTCGTCATAGGGCCGGTTCGCGGGGCGGCTGGAGGCCCGGAGCCTGACTTTAGGTGACATCACGGCGTTGGCCGTACGCTAACACCCTCAGGATCGAAGGTCAATTCATCAGACCCTCATTGGGACGAGAATCGATCTAAAACAGCCTAGCTGGTGTTGACAATCGTCGATATTGCGCTTAGTGTGCGTGCATTGCGTCGAGGATAGCGACGCGCTTGATGAGGGCGGGGCCATGCGCCCCGGAGGGGAGCAACCATGTCCGAGTCCAGGGCAGGCCAAGAGGATGACGTCTATCTGAGGCAGTTCGGCGTCGAGCCGAAGCTCAAACGAGCGATCGGGTACATATCCAGCTCGCTTTTCGCGATCGCATTCCAGGGTCCGACCACCGGAGCGCTTCTGATCACGGGCGCCACCCTTGCCTTTGGTGGCCCAGCGTTCATCTGGTCCATCCCGTTGATCTTTATCTTCCAGCTGCTCGTGGCGCTGACCTGGGCCGA
>VBDR01000048.1 GCA_005882135.1 Chloroflexota bacterium | reverse complement strand
CGCGGGCGCACCCGGCGCCGGCGGACGGGGCCCGGGCGCGCGAGATGCTCGAAGCGGCGGCGCGCGGAGAGTTCCCGGGGCTGCACGCCTGGCATGCGGATGGCGCGCTCCGCTTCACCGTCGGGCTGCAGCTCGTGCGCGCGGTCAAAGGCGCGTCGCGCCCGACGGCCTGACCGGCGGCGGCGCGCACCTCGCAGGTGCCTTATCCGAACTCGCGGCGCCAGCTGCATCTTCCACTTGACAACCGGAACATTCACCATGTTAAGAGGCACGCGCTTCACCGCGTTGATCGTATCGAAGAGTTTAGAAAGCACGGGAACACGGCGTCGCACATGCTCTACCGCTGTGCGTCATGGGGGACAGACCCATGGAGTCAGACGGTTTACGGCGGCGAGCGGAAGGTGCTGACGCGTTCGAGGGAGGCCCTCGCGAAGATCCCCGTCCTCGCCTCGATCGTCCTGGCGTTGACGATCGGGACGGCTCCCCGCGCCGTCGCCGCCGATTGCTCTCTCACGCCGATCGCGATGGGACAGTCGGCTCGAGGGCGGCTCACCGCGGGCGACTGCGTGTCGTCGGTGTTCAGAGCGGGCGGCACGCACTTCGCGGATCGCTGGAGCTTCGACGGGACCGTGGGTCAGCAGGTCGCCATCCTCATCAGTTCCGGCGACTACACCCCCTCCGTCGCGCTGATCCGCGCATCCGACGGCGTCACGCTCCAGTCGGTCAACGGCTCGGGGACCGCCGCTCGCCTGCCGGGGGGGGCGGGATTCTTCACGCTCTCGGCGACGGGCACCTACTTCATCGAGGTCTCGTCGACCAGCGTGCAGGACACGGGTGCCTACGCGGTGAGCCTGGCGGGTTCCGCCGTCGCCTTCCCGGCCGCGGGAGTGGTCAGGAGCGGCGGCATGGGCCTCGCCGGTGTCACCGTGACGTTCTCCGACGTGCTCGGCACGGGCGCCGTCCCGCCCCCGGTGCAAACCGACTCATCGGGCGTGTGGTCCCAGACGGGGTTCGAAATCGGCACCACGTACCGGGCGACGCCCAGCCTCGGCAGCTTCATCTTCGCGCCCCCGTCGCGCGACTTCACCACGACGCTCGAGCTCGACTTCACCGGTACCTTCATCGCGTGCAACACGTTCACCGGGGCGCCGATCGCGGTCGGGCAGGCGCCGATCCCGGGAGCACTCACCGTCGGCGATTGCGTGTCTCCCGTGTTCACGTCCGGCGGAGCGCACTTCGCCGACCGGTACACCTTCGACGGCACCGGCGGCCAGCAGGTGGTCATCCTCGCGACGTCGGGAGACTTCACCCCCGCGGTGACACTGGCTCGCGCCAGTGACGGCCAGACGCTGACGTCCGTTTCCGGCTCCGGCACGTCGGCACGCCTGGGGTTCTTCACGTTGCCGAGCACGGGGACCTACGTGATCGAGGTCGCCTCGAGCGGGCCACTCCAGACCGGCGTCTACCACGTCGGCCTGGCGGATGCCGCCTCACCGTATTTCGTCGCCGGCATCGTGAGGAGCGGAGGAATGGGTCTCGGCGGGGTTATCATCACGTTCTCCCGCGTCCTCGGAACCGGCAGGATTCCCCCTCCGGTACGGACCGACGACTCGGGGTTCTGGTCGGCGACGGGGTTCGACGTCGGGACCACGTACCGCGCGACACCCGCCCTCGGCACCTTCATCTTCGAGCCGCCGTCCCGTGACTTCACGGCGACCGGCGAGCTCGATTTCACCGCGACCTTCGTCGGCTGCGACACCTTCACCGCCGTGCCGATCGCCATCGGCCAGAGCGTCCCCGGCGACCTTTCGGTGAGCGACTGCGTCTCGCCGGTCTTCGGCAGCGGCGGCGGGCACTTCGCCGATCGCTACGCCTTCGACGGCACCGAGGGCCAGCAGGTTGCCGTCCTGGCGACCTCGGGCGACTTCACACCGGCGATCGCGCTGATCCGTGTGAGCGACCGGCAGATCGTACACTCCGTGTCGGGCTCCGGCACCTCGGCACGCCTTCCCGCGTCGAGCTTCTTCACGCTGCCGAGCACGGGTGCGTACGTGATCGAGGTATCCTCCACGTCGTCGCTGAAGACCGGCGCGTACCACGTCGCGCTGGCGGACGCACCGGACCCGTACCCGGTGCAGGGGATCGTGACGGGCGGCGGAATGAGGCTCGCCGGCGTCACGATGACCTTCTCGCTCGTCCTCGGGTCGGGCCCCATGCCGCCGCCCGTGCAGACGGACGTGGACGGCTCCTGGTCGCAGACGGGGTTCGGCGTCGGGGCGACGTACCGCGTGACGCCGAGCCTCGGCACGTTCGCCTTCGCGCCGCCGTCGCGCGACGTCACGACGATGACGGAGCTCGACTTCACCGGCACCTTCGTCGCCTGCAGCATGCCGGGGGGCCTCCCGATCACCTTCGGTCAGGTGCTCCAGGGCGCACTCACCGCCGGCGACTGCGTCTCCACCGTCTTCACGGGGGGCGGCGAGCACTTCGCGGACCGCTACACGTTCAGCGGCACGCAGGGCCAGCAGGTGATTATCCTGGCCACCTCCGGGGATTTCGCGCCGGCGATCACGCTGATCCAGGGGAGCGACGCGCGGACCCTGACGTTCGCCGTCGGCTCCGGCACCTCGGCCCGCGTGCCCCCGTCGAGCCCGAACGTCACGCTGCCCAGCACCGGCACCTACGTCATCGAGGTCGCCTCCGCGTCGGCCCTGGACACGGGCGGCTACCGCGTCGGTCTGGCGGACGCGGCCGGTCCCTCGTTCCCCGCGGCGGGGGTCGTAAAGATCGGCGGAGGACCGCTCCCCGGTGTCACGATGACCTTCTCGCGCGTCGTCGGCACGGGCGCGCTGCCGCCGCCGGTCCAGACGGATGCGTCCGGCTTGTGGACCCAGAGCGGCTTCGAGACGGGCAGCACGTATCGCGTGACACCGAGCCTCGGACCGCTCACCTTCACCCCCGCGTCGCGCGACTTCCCCGACATCGCGGAGCTGGACTTCACCGCGGCCACGAGCGCCGCGGCATGCCCGCCATTCGCAATCCCGATCTCGCCGGGGCAGACGATGACCGGCGAGCTGACGCTCGACGACTGCGCCGGGGTTCCGAGCTTCGGCGCCAACCGCTTCACCGACGATTACTCTTTCACCGGCACCGCCGGCCAGCAGGTCGCAGTCCTCGTCACGTCGAACGCGTTCACGCCAGCGGTCGCCATGATCCGGGCATCGACGGGAACCGTGCAGCTGTTGACGTTCGGAAGCGGCACGTCCGCTCGTCTCCTGTCGGGAACGGCGTTCTTCACCCTCCCGGCGACCGACACGTACATCATCGAGGTCACCTCGGCCTCGCTGAACCGGATCGGGCGGTATGTCGTGAGCCTGGCCGACGCCAACACGACGGTCCGGTTCCCTGTCGCGGGCGTGGTGACGGCAGGCGGCATGGGGCTCGGCGGCGCCATGATCACGTTCTCCCGCGTGCTCGGCTCCGGTGCGCTGCCGTCTCCCGTACAGACGGATGGCTCGGGCGTCTGGTTCCAGACGGGCTTCGAGCCCGGCACCACGTATACCGCCACGGCGACTCTCGGCACGTACGCCTTCAACCCGCCCTCCCGTGACTTCACGACGACCCTGGAGCTCGACTTCGCCGCGACGTTCATCGAGTGCAATGCCCTCGCGCCGTTGGCGATCGCGCCTGGCCAGACGGAGCGCGGCACGCTCACGACGGGCGACTGCACGTCGCCGGTGTTCGGTACCAACCACT
>VBDR01000032.1 GCA_005882135.1 Chloroflexota bacterium | reverse complement strand
GTGCAGGAGCTGCTGAAGCTTTTCGAAGAGGACGGGTCGGCGACACGCTCCGCCGGCCGGTGGTTCTGGAGCCGGCAGGCTTTTCCCGCCGAGGAGGTGCACCTCCGCCGGATCCTGGCCGACAACGTCGTGATCATCGACACCTCGCAGCCGCGGCCGCAGGTGATCGGCGAGATGGACCAGTTCACCGCGCCTGTCCTGCTGCACGAGGAGGCCGTCTACCTCCACGAGGGCGCGCAGTACCACGTCGACCGTCTTGACTGGGATGAGAAGAAGGCGTACGTGCGACCGGTCGACGTCGACTACTACACGGACGCGCTGGCGTCAGTCACCGTGCGAGTCCTCGACACATTCGCCGGACCGGATCAAGAAGCCATCTCGCGCAGCCACGGTGAAGTGAAAATCACCAGCCTCGCATCGATGTTCAAGAAGATTCGATTTCACACCCACGAGAACATCGGCGCGGGTCCGATCCACCTGCCTGAGCAGACGCTGCATACGACCGGCTACTGGATCACGGTCGACGAGGGTTTGTGGCGCTCGCTCGGGCGCGAGACTTTGGAGGCGGGCCTCCAGGGCATGGCCCATTCGCTGCGGCACGTCGCCAGCCTCCGGCTGATGTGCGACCCGCGTGACCTCGGCTCCGTCGCCGAGGTCCGTTCCGTGACCACGCAGCTGCCGACCGTGACCGTATTCGAGGTCTATCCAGGGGGCGTCGGATTTTCGGCTCGTCTTTATGAGCTGCACGGGGAGCTCCTCGAGGATGCAGCCGAGCTGGTCCGCGACTGTCCATGCGCGGCCGGCTGTCCCTCGTGCGTCGGTCCGCTTCATCTGGTGGAAGGAGCGAAAGAGGCATGCCTGAGGCTTCTCTCCGCGAGCGCCTTACCCGTCTAGGCGCGCCTCCGCGACCGCGACCGCAGCGGAGTCACGAGCTGCCGACCGGCTTCGAAGAGATGCCGACTCCCTACGGGGTGGCTGCTTTCCGGCAGGAAGTGATCCCGCTGCCGCCGCTCGACCCCGACCCGGGCTCGGTCGCGTACGTCGACACGGAAACCACCGGGCTTGCAGGGGGCGCCGGCACGTACGTTTTCGCGGCCGCCGTCGCCCGGCCGATCGACTGCGGCCTGCGCGTCGCCCAGCTCTTCCTGCCTGAACCGGGGATGGAATCTGCGTTTCTGCACGCGTTGCGCGAAGAGATCGGGCCGGCCGCCGGCCTCGCCACGTTCAACGGTGGATCGTTCGATCTCCCCGTGTTGCGTACGCGGTGGGTCATGGCGCGCATGCCAGGGGAGTTTTCGCATGCGGCGCACGTCGACCTCCTGACGCTCGTGCGCGCGCTCTACCGCCATCGCCTCGAGATGTGCAACTTGCGTTTTGTCGAGCAGCGGGTGCTCGGTTACGAGCGCGACGATCCACTCCCAAGCGCGCTCGTGCCTGATGCCTATTTCGATTACCTGCGCATGGGTTCGGGCGACTTCCTCGAAGCGGCGCTCGAGCACAACCGGCTCGATGTGATCAGCCTGGTGCACCTCCACTCTCGTCTCCTGCGCCGGCTGCAGGGAGCGGATGTCGACATGGACGCTGATGACTGGCTCGCGCTGGGACGCCATCGATGGCGACGCGGCTCGCGTGCCGATGGATGGCGAGCACTGCGAAACGCCACCGCATTTGCGACGGGAGAGGCAGCGGCGACGGCCGGGTTGCTGATCACGCGGCGGCTGGTCCGGCGCGGATCGATCGCAGCCGCCGACCGGCTCCTGGATTGGCTCGAGGCGAGCGCGAGAGATGATCTCCGCGTCTCCGTCGCACGCGCGCGCCTCCTTGAGTGGCGGCGGCGCGATCCCGAAAAAGCGCTGACCGTGGTCGAGGAGGCCCAGCGGCGAATGCCCGACGATGCCGGCGAGCTCGAGCACCGCCGGGCGCGACTGCGCCGAAAAGTCGAGCTACGAGGCGCCGATGGGTTCCGGCGGCGCCGCGACCGCCGGCATCGCGATGTCGGGCAGGTTCAGCTCGAGGCTCCTTGGAGCCCCTGAGAAGGCATCGGCCGCCCGTTAAGGACTCAAAACCGGAAGTTCTGCGCGGCGACCGGGTAAGGCTTGTTGCCATTGCCGTTGCTGTCGGAGGGGACGACCAACGTCACTGCCACCTACACCCTGACTTCGCCGTCGGGCTCTATGGCAACCCGGCTCACCTCCTAACCGGCTAGCCGGGCGATCCCCGGGCCTCCGCATCGGGTCAGTGGGGACCGCGTTACACATTCCTTGCTTTTTTAGCGAACGAAACCCCCTTTTTCCACGTTATCGCCGAACAGAATGCTTTCCCGGTTGCTTAAATGTCGCTGACAATGCCTGCCCTGAGTCGAACGCGCGTTCATCGCAGGCGGCAGCGTGGCCAGTCGTTGGTGGAATTCGCCATCTCTTCGACCGTCCTGCTGCTGCTGGCCATGGGTCTGATCGACCTCTCCCGGGCGTTCTACTACTCGGTCAGCCTCCAGGGTGCCGCCCGGGAAGGCGCCCGTCACGGCGCATGGTTCAACACCGCGGCCCGCGAGAACAACTTCCTGGATGACTCGGACGTGGTGACCGCCGTGAGGGAGGCGCTGTACGGCGCCGGGTTCACGGATCCCCAGATTCACTTCATCAACGCCGGCGGCTGCCTCGGCCCGACCGACGGCAACGGCGCCAATAACAAGCCCTATCCAACCGCTGCCTATCCAGCCGCGTCGCAGAACGTAAACGTGTACATCTGCTACACGGCACCTAACGGAACCAGCTATGGCTCGATCGCGAGCCACCCTACGGACAACTCTTTCTGGTTGGGCGATATCAATGTCTCACTCTTGATGAATTTCCAGCTCATAACGCCGCTCATCCAAGGCCTCTTTGGTAACGGCCTCGACCTTGCCTACAACGAGCATTTCACGATCCAGGGCAAGCCATGAGGAAACTCTTGAAGAAGTATTTCCGCAGCCAGCGCTCGCAAGGCCTAACAGAGTTCGCCATCATCGCCCCGGTCATCCTGCTCCTGACCTTCGGCATCATCGACTTCGGGCGCGCCCTCTACCTCTATATCACGCTGCAACAGGCGGCCAACGAAGGCGCGCGCGTCGCCGTCCGCGCGTCCTATTTCATCGATCCCAACGGCGCCTCTCACAACTGGCCGAAGAATGCCGATGTACAGGCGGCCACCCAGGGTCACGCCGTTGCCGTGCTTCTGGCCAACCCATGCCCCAACGGTCCGATCCCCAACGGGGGCAATCCGCAAGGATCCCCGCAGAAGCCTCCGGCCAACTCGGGCTGGGTTTTCATCACCGACCCAACCGCGGCGGGCAACGGCATACCCAATGCCCCGCGCGGGCAGCTTCCCTACAATCCCCCGCCCGCCGGCTGCAACGATGCAGTGGCGGCCGATGGAAACCAACCGCTCAAGGTGACCCTTTGGTACACGTTCCAGCCCATCACTCCAATCATCCAGCAAGTCATTGGCAACAACATCGTCATCACTGCATATGCGGTTTATCGAGCCGAGTACTCCAACTAGACCTCGCAAGCGCAGCTTGCAAGAGGGCCAGGCGATCGTTCTGATCGCGCTGCTTATCCTCGTCCTGTTCGGCATGCTCGGCCTCGCCATCGACTCCGGCCGCGGATACGTCGACCGCCGCGACCAGCAGACGGCGGTCGACGCCGCAGCCCTCTCTGCAGGCGACTGGTACGAGAACTACAGCGACCTCACTCTCTCGATCAACCAATCGGTGGCGCTTTACCAGCGCGACCTTCGGATCTACTCCGGCATCCAGACTTCCAACCACACCTTCGCATTCGTGGGCGCGACCGGAGCGCTGCGGCAGGACACGTATACGTACACGTTCGCCGGCAGCTACGCGCTCACGGTGGTCGCCACTGACACGCAGTTCAACGGTTACCAGTTCCAGTACACGACATCTCACGACTTGCCTTTGGCATTCATCCAGATCTTCGGTGGATCGCGGACGGTACCGATCAGTGCCACAGCGACCTCGATTGTGGGCAACCAGCGCCAGACACCCGCCCTTCTGACCCTGAGCACGAGCGCGTGCGCGACGAACCTCACCGGCTCCGCTCAGCTGACCGTCCTCGGCGACGTCTACACGAACGGAACCGCGTGCCTCGACTCCAACCTGCACGAGGCCGGCAACTGCTACGGCGGAGCGGGGTCCAACTGCAACGTCGCGCAGTACTACTGCTACAACTCTGACCCTGGGTATGTGCCTAAACCGCCTCCATGCGTCGCGCCTGACATTCAAGGCACAGCGATTGTGCCTGCCCCAACACTCCCAGACCCCGGCTTTCTGGCTACCTCGGTCGGCTACTACTCGACCGCTCGGGCCTACAGCCAGTGGAACCGCGGAACGTGGACAGAGATGTACCCGGGGGCGTACGGTTCGTTCCATCTGACCGGTGGGTCGGCCAGCTGCGCTTTCCTGGATCCCGGCGTCTATCAATGGACTAATGGCTACTCGTCTGACGCCAACGGCAGCATGCTGTCGAACGAGCTGAGAGCACCCGATGAAGCGCTATGGTCGAACCCCAACAGCGTCGCCAATCCGCAGTTCTGGGACCAGAATGGAGTCAGCTGTGCAGGGCACTTCACGGTCGCCAACGGCGCCCCGCAGACCGTCACGCTCCTCCCGACGTGCACCAACCTGTCGCCAGTGTCACCAGCCGGTTGCCACTCCGGTATTACCGACACTCAGAGCCGCAACAACAAGTGGGGCGTTGAGCTGACTTCGGTCCGATTCGACCAGTTCCTCGACCCAAGCGTCTCGCCGCCTACGTGCTATCCGCCGTCGAGCTGCAAGCGCGAAAGCGCTCCATCGGAGTGTCAGCTGACCCCAAACGCCGTGGTAGGAAACCTGCACTCGCCATCGAACATCGGGATCACCGTCAACATCACGCGCAACGCGCCCGGCGCGCAGTACTACAACGTGTACCTGAACCCCTACGGCTGCGATGGAGTCCAGGACCACTTCGGCTGGGTCGGGCGCTATGACGCTCCCGGCTTCACCAACGGCGTTCCTGGCGGCCTCTATCCGAGCGGGACGGCGTGGGCGCTGGGCGCCGCGGCTCCCGCCATACCCCCCGCCGCTGGAGCATCCGTGTACGACATCAACGACACGATGATCTCGAACCCTGCCGTCACATGCTACGCACAGGTCAGGACAATCAACTGCATCCCCCCTGACGCCGAGAGCCAGCCCCAGTGCTTTAGCAACTGTCCTCCGCCGGCCAACCTGCTGTCGCAGGAGAACGCCCTCATGTCGCTCGAGTACCCGCCCTACACGGCGGGAGACGTCGCGAATGAGAACTACTGCCAGCTGTCACCCAACCCCGGCAACATCAACGCACCGTGCATCGGCTCCCAGGTGACTCCGGGTGGAGTGCAGTTCTACTTCCCGAACGGCTCATGCTTCAGCCAGAACTCGCAAGGCGCCACATATGTGTTCTCCGGCGTCCAGTACAACTGGATCGTCATCTACGCGCCAGCTAGCAACACATGCGACGAGACGATGAACGGTGGCGCCTCCACGCAGTACATCGGCACCATCTACACTCCGGGGGCCAACTGGACGATCAACGGAGGCGACCGCTCGCCGCTGGCGGGCCAGGTGATCTGCTTCACGGCGAAGGTGGCCGGAGGCGGCCAGGCCGGCATCGACTTCAACCCGAACTACTCGCCGGTACCCCCCGCCGCCCGCCTCATTAACTAGCGGGCCGGGTCTGGTAGCCGAGCGCGCGTAGCGCTTCGTCGATCCACTCGAGCGCTATCTCCCTGGTGTTGGGCCACGTCTCCGGCGATGATTCCGCCGCCGCGGTGTCGATGATCACCCGCCCGGCGACGCGCAGCAGACGCCGCACCAAGGGCGCCGCCTCGGGCACGCTGAACTCGAGCTCCTCGAGCGAGCGAGAGAGCATGAAGCAGGCCGCGTTGAACGCCTCGGCGTCGAGTGGCCTACCATGCGCCAACCGTTCGGCGAGCTCCGCCCTCAGATCGGTGGGGTCCATACGCCGGGCTATTATTCAGTGAAGGCTTGGGTATGGATCTAACCGAACCTGTTTTGCTGACCCCGGAGGGACTCGAGAAGCTCAAGCGAGATCTCGAGGTCGCCTTGCGCCGCCGCGCCGAAGCCGGTGAGCGCTTGAAGGAGGCGTTTCAGCCTGGCGACATCGAGGACAACCCTGAGTACGAACAGGCGAAAGAGGAGGTCGGACTTCTCGACGGCCGGATCTATGAGCTCCAGGAGATGATCGGTCGCGCCCAGATCATCCGGGACACGCACTCCAGCGTCGCCGGGCCTGGCTCGACGATCGAGGTCGTCGACAACGAGGGCGCGAGCGAGACCTACCACCTCGTCGGCGCCGTGGAGAGCGATCCCTCGGCGGGGCGGATCTCCGTCGACTCCCCGGTAGGGCGCGCGCTCATTGGCCGCAAAAAGGGCGACAAGGTCACGGTGAGCGTCCCCTCGGGGACCTTGACGCTCACCATCAAGGCGGTCAAATAGACACCAAAGCCCCAGTCGCCGCCGCGGCGGCTGCGCCCCTCATCGACCCCGAATCCATCGCCGACCGAACGACGGTCGGCGTCTTCTTCCGGCAAGCGGCTCGCTACCGCGATCGGGACCTCTTCCATTTCCGGGGCGGCGACCAGTGGAGGACCCACTCCTGGAATCAAGCCGTGCGCGACGTGCTGGCGGTCGCGTCAGGCTTGATCGAGGCAGGGGTCAAACCGGGCGATTCGGTGCTCCTCATCTCCGAGAACCGTGTGGAGTGGATTTGCTGCGACTGGGCGATCCAATCCGTGGGTGCGGTGACTGTGCCGATCTACCCCAACAGCCCACCGGAGATGGTGCAGACGATCGCGGTCGACTCCGCCGCCACCTTCGGCATCGCTTCCAACGCGACGCTGGCGGCCAAGCTCAAGCTCGAGGGATCCCTGCGCAAGGTGGCGTTGATGGAATCCGACATCGCCGGCTGGCTCCGTGACGCGCCACGGCAGCTGGCTGAGGTCGGCTCGAGGTTGAGCAAGATCAGCCCGGACGACCTCTGCACCATCGTCTACACGGCCGGGACGACGGGGGTCCCGAAGGGCGTCGAGCTCGCCCACCGCAACCTGGTCGACATCACCCGGGCGGCCATCAAGGTGCATCCCATCAGCGACCGCGACTCCTCGCTTTCGTGGCTGCCTTACGCGCACGTGTTCGGCCGCATCAACGAGATCTTCGCCGGCGTCGCCTACGGCGGGCAGACGTGGATCTCGCGCGGTCCCGACCACCTCGCCGAAGAGCTCCAGGAAGTCCAACCGACGGTCATGTGCAGCGTCCCCCGCGTGTACGAAAAGATCTACGCCGCGGTCATGGCCCGCGTAAGCGAGGCCAGTCCCTTGCGGCGCGCGCTTTTCAACTGGGCAGTGCGGACCGGGGCAAGCTTCTCACGCACGGCCAGTCCCGATCCGATCCTCCGCGCGCAGCGTGGCCTGGCCGAGCGCCTGGTGCTCGGCGCCTTGCGGAAGAGGCTGACCGGCGGGCGCCTGCGCTTCTTCATCAGCGGCGGGGCCGGGCTGGCCCGTGAGATCGAGGAGTTCTTCTGGGCGATCGGCGTGCCCATCCTGAACGGCTGGGGCTTGACCGAGACGTCCTCAGGGGTGTGCTCGAACACGCTCCACCAGCACCGTTTCCTCACTGTCGGCAAACCATTTCCCGGCGTCGAGCTGAAGATCGCCGAGGACGGCGAAATCCTTGTCAAGGGCCCTGGCAACATGCGCGGCTACCACAACAAGCCGGAAGCGACCGCCGAGGTCCTGAAGGACGGCTGGTTTTTCACGGGCGACATCGGTGCGATCGATGGTGACGGATTCCTTAGGATCACCGACCGCAAGAAGTCGCTTTTCAAAACCGCCGGCGGCAAGTACATAGCTCCCCAGCAGCTAGAGCACGCGCTGCTTAGCGATCCCCTGGTCGTCCGCTCGGTCATCGTGGGCGAGGGGCGTCCGTACGTGACCGCGTTGATCGTCCCCGACTGGGACTCGGCGAAGAAGCAACATCTGGACGAGGCTGCTGTGAAGGCCCGCATTCAAAAGACCGTCGACGGCGTCAACGCGCATCTCGGCCAGTGGGAGACGATCAAATACTTCACGCTTCTTCCCCGGGACTTCACCGAAGCCAACGGTGAGCTCTCGTTGAAGCAGGACGTGAGACGCAGGGTGATCAACGAGCGCTTCCAGGACCAGATCGAAGCCATGTACACGAGGAAACCCAAAGACTCGTAGATTTGCTGCGTGGCCAATCCGATCGATCTGTCCGAGGTTCACGCGGCCCTCGACCGGCTCCGCCCGCAGCTTTGCCACTGCGGCCTGAAGGGCGAGTGTCTCGGCTGCAAGGGGATCGAGATGGTCCGCGCGCAGGTGGAAGCCGTCGCCGCAGCGGCGAGCCAGCCGATCTTGATCCAGGTGGCCCAGGAATCCGCCATGCAGGACATGGCGTCGCGTTTCCAGGCGATGTCGGAGCGCCTGATGTCAGACCCTGAGATCCGCCACTCCGCCGAGCAGATGCAGGAACGCCTGATGGCCGACCCGGAAACGCGTCAGCTGCTCGAGGAGCTGATGCGCCGCCTCGGCGGAGCTCCCCCTCCCGAAGAGCTGAACTAGTCCGAAGTCAGGGTGTCGCCGGGCTCGCCGCAGTCGGCGCTTTGTGCCTTGGCGCCGTCGCCCAGAGAGGAAGAGGCGCCGTCTGCAGCCGGTTCAAAAGCATCTGCTCCTGGGCCGTCGTCAGCTTTTTGTCCGTGACCGCCTTGTCGAGGACCGGCTTCAAGTTGGCGATCAACTTGGTGCGGAAATCCGCCTCCGACACCTTCTTCGCAGCCGCGACCTGGGACAGCGACTGGCCGTTGGCGATATCGGCCTTCAGCTCCGTCACGCTGATGCCGAGCGCTGACGCCGAGGCGGCCAGGTACTGCTGCATGTAAGCCGCGATTGCGGCCTTGCTGCCGCCCCCATGGCCGACCGCAGCCGGCAGCGTGCAGGGAGTCTGGCCGGCGAGCTTTTTCTTGATCGCGTCCGCCTGCGTCTGGGTGATCTGGTTGCTCTTCACCTCATCGGCCAACGTCTCGGCGATGGCCTTCTGGAACGCGGCGTTGATCTCGGCCTGGCTCTTGCTGATGTCGACCGCGAAGTGCCGCATGAAATTGCTGCAGGCGGCAGACGATGCGTTGGCGTCGACGGCGGTCAAGCCGGCGTTGTTGTCCGGCGACGAACCGGCCGGCCGCAACCCGAAATTCATGCCCGCGGCCGAGGCGGTGACGATGACCGCGGCGCCAGCCACGGCCACCGCTCCCGCGGCCAGGCCGGCGACGCGAAGATAGCGCAGTTTTGCGAGTCGTTTGATCATGTTCTAACTCTCACACCAAGCGCCTCCGGCCATCCTCATGGTTTTGTAAGTCCCTCCCGGGGCGGGGTTCTATAGTCGCCTCATGGAGGCCCCGCCCACTTCCGGTTGGAGCGGAAAGCATGCAGTCGAGCTGTACGTGCGCACGTACACGACCATGTTGCAGAGCTCGGGTGACATCAAGATCGAGTCTCTGGTCCAGGCCCATCTCGGGATGGGATCGGTCCTCCACCCGCTCGCCGCGCAGCCACAGTCCGATATGGGTGCGCTGCTCTACGCCGTGAGGCGGCTGCCGGCCGCGATCAGCCGCTGCCGCCGCGTTGTCATGGGCCAGAGCCCGCAGGGATTCAAGGCCGTCCTGGGCGCGGAGATCATGGGCTGGGAGGCGGTCAAGGCCCCGGCGCGTCGCCGGCGCTGGTACCACGACGGCAAGAACACGCTGGCCGTCCTGATCGCGTCGACATCGGACATCGACGACCTCGTGCCGACGCTGGTCGCGTTTCAGATCGAGTGGAACAAGCTGCATCGCTCGCTTCAGGACGTCGGACTTTCGGACGAGGAAGCGCGGCAGGCCGCCGGCGCCACGCCAGATGACTGGCGCCGCCTTCGCGAGGCGTGGGGCGAGCAGTTCGACGCCAACCTCGCCGCGATCAAGAACGACGAGTGCCGGCTCGTTCTGCGTCTCATCGGCGGCAGCCACCTCGGCTACGCACGCAACGCCAGCAGGTGGTGGTTGCCCGTCGCGGCGGCGATGGACGATCTGGGCGCCCGCGACGCGCCGATCTACTTCGTGTCTTCGAACGCGCACAGCCTTGTCAACGTACTGACCGGGGTGGCGCGCCGGATCGAGGGCGAGATCGTGGACTGGATCGGGCGCTCGGACCGCGACCTGGACACCGAGCGACGCAAGCTCGAGGCCGGACACAGCCGCGCGTCGCGCCAGAACTGGCTGTATTACGGCGCGCGACAGGTCTTCGACGTCCACCCGGAGCGGGAGCGGCTGCGCAAGTGGCGGGCGGAGCTCGAGGCGGCAAACGGCGTCCGTCATATACCCGCGATCGGCACCGGGGTAGACTCCGCGGCGCAGGTCTTCAAGCTCTCCAAGCTCGACGCGTCCACGATCGATCCCCGTGTCGGCGCGGTCGACGAGCGCAAGCTGCACGACTCGGACGCCTGCATCATCAACGTCGACTACCCGCTGGGTGAGGCTGCGTACCACATCCTCCGCCAGGTGGCTGAGCAAGCCGCCTGGGTGGCAGGGGTTTATGTCCTCGGCAAAGCCGCCACTCTCAACGCCGACGTCGGCGACGTGATGATTCCCAACGCCGTCTACAACGAGCACTCGGGCAACACCTACTGGCTGGACAACTGTTTTACCGTCGGCGACGTCCAGCCCAACCTGGTTTACGGCTCAGCCCTCGACAACCAGCGCGCGGTCACCGTGCGCGGCACATTCCTGCAGAATCGCGACTACCTCGACTTCTACTACCAGGGCCGCTACACGGTGGTGGAGATGGAGGCGGGTCCCTACCTCGACGCCTGCTACGAGATCGGCCAGCCCGACCGTTATCCGGTCGGCGAGAGCGTCAACATGGCGCAGGCCCACTTCGACCTCGGCATTGTCCACTACGCCTCTGACACACCGTACACGCAGGCGCGCACCCTCGGCGCGCGCGGGCTGAGCTATCGAGGGATGGACTCGACCTACGCCTCCGCTATCGCGGTGGCGCGGAGGATCCTGCAGCGCGAGGAGGCGCTGGTCTCGCAGAGGTAAACGTCACGTGCTCGTGCGGGTGGTTGTGCACTCCGGCGCCGTGATGGATCTCGCCGCAGGGATGGCAGCTCTCGACCTGGATCGTTGTGTGCCCGATCGCAAAGCGATTGCACAGGCGGGTCTCGAGATCGCGGACCACATGCTCGGCGTCGCCGAGAGAAGTGTCGGCGATCACGACGTGGCAGCTGAGGGCGACGTCCTCTGACGACAGCGCCCACACGTGCAGGTCGTGGACGCCAGTCACCAGGCTGGTGCCACTGATCTCAGAGGTGACCGCGGCCATGTTGATTTCCGGCGGCGTGCCTTCCATCAGCAGGTTGATCGTCTCGCGCACGATCCCCCACGCGCCGTAGGCGATGAGACCGGCGATCGCGAGCGACAGCAACGGATCGATATAGAGCCAGCCGGTCAACAGGATCACTGCGCCCGCGACGAGCACGCCCGCAGACGCGGCGACGTCTCCGGTTACGTGGAGCCAAGCAGCCCGAAGGTTGAGCGTCCGGCCCTCTGCGCGGAGCGTGAGGAGGACAAAAACGTTGATGGCGATCGCCACCAACGCCGTGGCGATGACGGCGCCGCCCTGCACCGGCTCGGGCGACATCAAGCGGCGCACGGCTTCGAATCCGATCGCCAGCACGATGACGATCAGCGTCACCGCGTTCAGGAACGCAGCCAGGATGCCGACCCGCTGATATCCGTAGCTTCGGCGGTGGTCGGCGGGCCGTTTCGATTGCTCGATCGCAAACCATGCCAACCCAAGGGCGAAAACGTCGGTCAGGACGTGGCCGGCGTCAGAGAGCAGGGCCAGGGAGTGCGCCAGCAGCCCGCCGGCCAGCTCGATCACCAGAATCGCAAGGGTCAGCCCGAGCGCCAGCCTCAGCCTGGTCCCGCTGCGGCTCACGCCTTCCATAGATCTAATTTACCCATCGCGCCACCAATCGGCTCCCCGTTCGAGGTACGCCAGCAGCATTCCGTGCCGCAGGCCCTCATGGCTGACGTGGAGAATCGCCAGGCCGTACCAGTCGAGCAGCAGGAGAAGGGCCTCGACTCCGGCGCGCATCGCCTTGACGCGGTTGGCCGGCAGGCCGACCTTGGCCGCGACGTGGCGGGCCGGGCGGCCGTCGAGCCGCGTCTCGCAGGTGAGCAGGTCGGCGGTCGTGAGGACGGGTGGCGGCCTGCGCCTCGCCACCACGGCGGGTAGGTTGGACGCCGTGCCGCCGGTGGCGACAAGGCGCTCGACCTCCCCCTCAGGGGCCTGAGGTAGCTCCCGCAAGGCCGCCCGGCGCAGCCGCGCGCGCTCCTCGGGTTGGGGGGGATCGGACAGGTAGGTGTCGGCCAGGACGCCGGACCCGATCGGCAACGTAGCCGAGCGGAGCATCACGCGCCCGCGCGCGATCACGATCTCCGTCGAACCACCACCCAGGTCGACCAGGGCCCATTCGCGGCGGACCGCGTGGCGGCTGGCAGCGCCCAGGAAGCTCAGCTCGCCCTCGCGCCTGGCCGAGATGATCCGGACGGGGACGCCGATCACCGCGCTCGCCTCGCGGACGAAGGCGACGCCGTCAGAGGCCTGCCGCACCGCCTGTGTCGCGCAGGCGATCAGCTCGTCGTACCCGTGCGCGCGGGCTTGCCCGAGGACCTTGCGGACCGCGCGCATCGCGATGCCTGCCCGAGTGCCGATGACCCCGGTCCGGGCGACTCGGGGCCCGAGCTCGGGCATCTCGACGTAGTGGGCAACGTCCTCGAGCCGTCCACGGACGACGTCGGCGACCAGCACGTGGACCGTGTTGGAGCCGATGTCGAGCGCAGCCAGACGCATTCCAGGGGAACTCTAGAATCACGGCGTGGCCAAGAGGACCCGCGTTGAACGCGACTCCATGGGTGAGATGCAGGTCCCGGCCGACGCCTACTACGGCGCTTCGACCCAGCGCGCGGTCCTCAACTTCCCGATCTCCGGCGATCCCATGCCGCGCCGCTTCATCCGCGCTCTCGGCATGGTGAAGCGCGCCGCCGCGCAGACCAACCGCGAGCTCGGCCTTCTTCCGCGCCGCCGCGCGCGCGCGATCGCCGCTGCCGCGCAGGAGGTCATCGACGGCAAGCTCGACGACCAGTTCCCGATCGACGTCTACCAGACCGGATCCGGCACGTCGACCAACACGAACGCGAACGAGGTCATCGCCAACCGCGCGACCGAGATCCTCGGCGGCGAACGGGGCTCGAGGCTCGTCCACCCGAACGACCATGTCAACCTCGGGCAGTCCTCGAATGATGTCATCCCGACCTCCATCCAGCTCGCCGCCGCCATGGCCATCAAGGATGAGCTGATCCCCGCGCTCGAACGGCTGGAACGCGGGCTGGAAGCCAAGAGCAAGGAGTTCTGGCCGGTGGTCAAGACTGGGCGCACCCATCTCCAGGACGCCACGCCGATCAGGTTGGGCCAGGAGTTCAAGGGTTACGCGGGACAGATGGAGGAGTCGGTCCGCCGGGCGCGGGGCGCGATCGACGAGCTGGCTCGGGTGCCGCTCGGCGGAACCGCCGTCGGCACCGGCCTCAACTCGCACCCGCAGTACGCGCGCATCGTGGCCGCCCGGTTGGCAAAGGCAAGCCGGATCCCGCTCAGGGAGTCGCCCAACCACTTCCACGCCCAGGCCACGCTCGACGTGCTCGTCGCCGCCCACGGCGCCCTGCGCACGATCGGCACGAGCCTCTGGAAGATCGGCTCCGACATCAGGCTCATGGGCACCGGTCCGATCGCCGGCCTCGGCGAGCTCCGCATTCCGGAAACGCAGCCGGGCTCGAGCATCATGCCGGGCAAGGTCAACCCCGTGATCATCGAGTCGATGCTGATGGTGGTCGCCCGCGTCTACGGCAACGACACGACGGTTGTCGTCGCGGGCCAGGCCGGCAGCCTCTTCGAGCTCAACGTGATGATGCCGGTCGCCGGCGCGGCCATCCTCGAGTCGATCACGCTCCTGGCAGCCGCAGCGCGGAACTTCACCGAGCGATGTGTCGAAGGCCTCCAGGCGACCGACCGCGGGCCAGAGCTCGTCGAGCGCAGCCCGATGCTGGCGACGGCGCTCACCCCGGTGATCGGCTACGACGAGGCGGCCAAGCTCGCCAAGGAGTCGATGCGCACCGGTCGCTCGATCCGCCAGCTGGCGCGGACACACGGCGTCGCCGAGAAGCAGCTCAACAAGGTGCTTGACCTGGGCAAGATGACAAAACCAGGTCTTGAAGGTCCGGGCGGGGGCGGATAGCGTTTCGGTCGATGCATATGGAGCATCCGCTCCTCCGGTTTCGCCTCGCCGCCATCCTGCTCGTGATCGTGATCGCCGTCGGAGTCACCGGCTACACATTGATCAACAGGTGGAACCTCCTCGACTCCTTCTACATGGTGATCATCACGATCAGCACGGTCGGCTACACCGAGGTCCATCCCCAGAGCCAGGCCGGAAGGCTGTTCACCTCCGGCTTGATCGTCGTCGGCGTGGCGACGATGCTCTACGGCTTCGGTGTTTTTGCAGAGACGCTGGCGGACAATGCATTCGGCAGGTATCGGAGGGAGCGACGGTTGCAGCGAGACCTCGATCATTTACGCGACCACTACATCATCTGCGGCTACGGGCGCATCGGCACCCAGATCGTTGCCGAGTTTGAGGACCACAAGGTCCCCTACGTTGTCATCGACCAGACAGAGGAGGCCGTGGAGCGCATCCGCGCCGAGGGGCGCCTTCACATCGAGGGCGACGCCTCCAAGGAAGAGATCCTCAAGCAGGCGGGGATCGAACGAGCCAAGGGATTGATTTCCGCCGTCGACTCGGACGAGCGCGCGGTTTACATCGTCCTCGCGGCTCGCGCGTTCAATCCCAGCCTTTACATCGTCGCGCGCGCCGGTCGCCGGGAGTCGATCCGCCGTCTCGAGCTGGCGGGAGCTACGCGCACCATATCGCCCTACCTGATGGCCGGGCACCGGATGGCCGAGCTTGCGATCCGCCCGGCGATGGTCGACGTGCTCGACACTCTGCATCACGCCGAGGCGGGCATCGGCGTCGAGGAGCTGGTCGTGTCGCCTGCGACCGCCGCCATCGGCAAGACCCTCGACGCGAGCGGCCTGCTGGCGGGCGACGCGGCGCGCGTCCTGGCTCTGCGCCGGCGCGACGGAAACCTCCATGTCAATCCGAGCGGCAGCCTGCGTCTGGAGGAAGGCGACCTGGTGATCGCCCTCGGAACAGAGGAGCAGCTCTTTGTATCGGCTTCAGTGCTGAGATAGGTACTGCTCGGGCCCTTCCAAAACGGCGCTTAAAGTGAAGCCGTGAAGAGGCTCGAACGCCGGCCGGAGCTGGTCGCGCTCGGGTCGGTGGCGATCGGGATCGTCCTCGTCCTGGCCAAGCTGGTCGTCGGGGTGCTGACCGGGAGCCTGGGCATCCTCAGCGAGGCCGCGCACTCGTTCCTCGACCTCGCGGCAAGCGGCTTCACGCTCGTCGCGGTGCGGACATCGCGCAAGCCCGCCGACTCCGAACACCCCTACGGCCACGGCCGGACCGAAAACCTGGCGGCCTTTGCCGAAGGCTTGCTGCTCCTGATGACCGCCGCCTTCATTGCTTTCGAGGCGATCCGCCGCCTGGCCGCGGGCGGGTCCGTCGTCAACCCTGCCGGCTACGCCTTCGCCCTCCTCGTAGCAACGGTTGCGATCGAAGCGGGACGCGCCGCGGTCCTGAGGCGGGTGGGTCGCCTGGCATCGAGCGAGGCGATGCTCGCCGACGCGACCAACCGTCTGGCCGACGTGCTCGCGACCCTGGGCGTGATCGCCGGTTTGATCGGCGTCCGCTTGGGCCTCAGCTGGGCGGACTCGGTGGCGGCCCTGCTCGTCGCCGGGATAATCGCGCGGGCGGCCGGGCTGCTCGCGTGGCGATCTGGCGACATCCTGATCGACCGCGCCCCGGCCGGAGCGGAAGAGCAGCTGCGGGACGCGATCCAGAAGGTGGACGGCGTGCGCGAAGTACGGTCGGTGCGTGTCCGGAGGTCAGGACCAAACCTCATCGGGGACGCGAGCATCGCCACCGGGCGGATGCTCTCGGTCGAGGCCGCGAGCGCGCTCGTCGAGGACGTGAAAGGGCGCGCCGGCTCGGTGCTTCCAGGTCTCGATCTGGCGGTTGCCGTCGAGGGCCAGAAGCAGGGCGCTGACCTGGTCGAAAGGATCCACGCGGCGGCGGCGCGAAACGGCGGCGTCCGCGACCTGCACAACGTAACCGTCGAACGCGAGGCTGACGGCTCGCTTCATCTCACCATGCACGCCAAGCTCCCTGTAGACCAGACGCTGGCGCAGGCCTCACGCACGAGCCGCGCCCTGGAGCGGTCGATTCGCTCCGAGCTGCCGGAGGCGACGCGCATCGATATCCACCTCGAGCCGATGGAACCGGATGTCGTTCCCGGTCAGGACGTGACCGCCCGCAACGAGCAGCTCGCCACGCGTATGCGGGAGGTGGTGGAGTCGCATCCCGAGGTGCAGCGGATGGTCGATGTCGAGCTCAGCGACCGCGAACACCGGCTGTACGCCCATGTCGTCGCCGAGGTGGCGGGCGAGATCAGCCTGGAGCACGCGCACGAGATCGAGAGCGAGCTCGAAGAGATGATCCGGCGCGAGATTCCCGACGTGCATGAGGTCGTCACGCGCGTAACGGCATGAGGCCCGGACGCGCCGAAGACATGGCGCAGCTCATCGAGCTCTGGCGGCGCGAGGTGACCGAGGGCCGGCAGGACATCGTCCCCAATGAAGTCCGCATGCGGCGGATGCTGGGCCGGTTTGATTGGGAGGCGAGGTCGCGTGTCGTCGAGCAGGACGGTCGCATCGCCGGATCGGTGCTGGTGACCGGCCGGCCGTCACCGGACGGGACGCAGGCCAACCTGAACGTGGTCGGTCCACCCGAGGTCGCGTCCGGCCTGGTTCGCTGGGCGCTGCAGCTCTCGCACGCGGCCGGAGCCGGCGTCGTGCAGACGTTCATGGCCCGAGGGCGCGGGGAAGCGTTGAGCGCGGCCGGGATGAGAGCGGTCAGGCCGTGGTGGCGCATGGACCGCAGCCTCCAGGATGCGCTGCCGGATCCAAAGCCAGTGCCGGGCTACGAGGTGATCGATGGGACCACCGCGCCGAAGGGCAGCTGGTCGGAGATGTTCAACCTCACCTTCGCCGACCATTGGCGATTTGCGCCGCGCGGCGAAGAGGAGATCACGGCCGACAAGGCGCCTGACCTTTGCTTGATGGCCGTGACCTCGGGGCAGCGGTCGCCCGCAGCGATCACGATTGGCGAGATCGAGGAGTACGCCGGCGACCCGCGGCCGCAGCCGGTGGGTCTGATCAGCTCGGTCGGCACCCTGCCCGGCCACAGGCGTCGGGGCCTGGCCGGTTGGCTCGTGGCCGAGGTGCTGCGCCGCCTGCGGAATGCCGGCGCTCGCCACGCTTCGCTCTATGTGGATGGCGAGAACCCGATGCGCGCGCACGACGCCTACCGGAAGCTTGGTTTTGAGGTCACGTTTGAAGCCGAGGTTTGGGAAGCTACCTTGCCGTGACCATCCGGCTCGTTGCCCTCCTCGGCGTTTGTGCTCTGGGCTTATCGGCTTGTCAGAGCTCCCAACCTGACTCTCCCCGGCAAATGGGGAGGGCGATACCCAAGCCGTCGCCGACGCTGGAACAGGCAATCGGCAGGGCCGTTGATCTCGGGCCTGCAAACCTGTCCACGATGGTTTACCTGAGCTTTGGTTTGAAGGGTCGTAACCAGGAAGCGCTCGCGGGTCTGCTCGCTTCCGGCAAGACCATCACGCCCTCCGCTTATGCGGCGGATTTCGCTCCTGAGCCAGCGCTGGTCGAACGCGCAGTGTCAGCGCTTCGGAACGGGGGGCTGAACGCGTCCTGGCAACCTCCCTCGAGCCTCATCGCCGCCGACGGCCCGGCGCCGGCCGCCTCCTCGGTGCTCAGGGTCAACATCGAGAGCTACCGGCTCCCCGACGGCGCGACCTTTTACGCGACTCGCGAGCAACCGCAGCTGCCGCCCGCGCTGGCGGCTGTGGTCGGCAATGTCAGCGGGCTTGACAATTACCGGCGGACTCACGGATACGCGGTCCGCCCCGGCGGGCTCATCGCCACCGACGTCATCAGCTACTACAACATCAAGCCACTTCGCGATGCAGGTCTTGATGGCAGCGGTCAAACCATCCTGCTTCCCGAGATCGACGACCTCCCCAACCTGAACGACCTCGAGAGGTTTGCGGCCAAATACGGGTTACCGCCTTTCGCGTCGGTGCTGACGGTCAAACGCGACCCAAGCTGGGGCACCCCGGAGAAAGCGCAGGGTGAGACCGCCCTCGACCTGGAGATCGTCCACGAGGTGGCGCCGAAGGCGAAGCTTGTCGTCTATCTGTCGGCTCCGGACTTCGGCCACGGCGACCGCGCCTTCGACCAGATGGTGACCGACCACCTCGGCTCCATCATCTCCGAGAGCCTGGGGTCGTGCGAACCCGACACGCCGAGCGGCGCGCGGAACGTTTACTCGGCGATCGAGGATCGGGCCGTCGCGCTGGGCATGTCGCATTTCGTCGCGAGCGGTGACAACGGCGCCTACACGTGTGGTGTCGACCAGGACGCCGCCGCGAGCTTTCCCTCCACCCTGCCCACCGTCACCGCCGTCGGCGGCACCACGGTTTTCGAATCGAAGCAGGGCGTGTACTACAAGGAATACGCATGGAGCAGTCCCATCGATGAGAGCGGCGGTGGCGGCGGTGCGAGCCAGGTCTACGCGATACCTGGTTATCAGCGAAGCGAGGCGCAGTCCACAGGTCGCGGCCTCCGGCAGGTGCCGGACGTTGCCGCAGACGGAGATCCGTCGACCGGCTTTCACATCATCTTCGGCGGCCATGACGGCCAGGCCGGCGGCACCTCGGCCGCAACCCCGCTGTGGGCTGGAACAGTCGCCCTGATCAATCAAGATCTGAAGCAAAAAGGTCTGCGGGAGGCTGGTTTTGCCAACCCCGCGCTGTACTGGATGGGAGAGAACACATCCAAGCTCAGCCCAAAGCCGTTCCACGACGTGACGGCCGGCAACAACCTCGGCTTTGACGCGGCATCAGGTTGGGATTTCGCCACCGGCTGGGGAAGCATGGACGCGGCCGCGCTGGACGCCGCGTGGATTCGCTACATCAAGGGCGGCGGATGAAAGACCGCGGTCCGGATCGCAGGTCCGGTGCAGGACGTCGCGCAGTGGAGGCTGGCGGAAGGCCTTTTGAAGGCGCACCACTGGTGACATGCCCGCACTGCGGGTCGACGGTCCCAGCCGGAGACTTCTGCGGCCACTGCGGAGCGCACCTCGCCAGCGGCAGCCGGCGCCGGAGGCACGCTTACACGGCCGTGCCCGCAGAGCACGCCGTCCACCTCTCGATCATCACCCTGTTCCCACATCTGCCTCATCGCCGCGGCGGGCCCTTTCGCGTGGCGCTGATCGCCGGAGGCGCCCTCGTCCTAGCCCTGGCCGCGTTGCATCTGTTCGCTCCCGCGACGGTGGCCGCACTGCTGGCGCTGCCGGTTGTTTACCTGATGTACCTGTACGAGGTCGAGGTCTACGAGAGCGAGCCCTGGCTGGTGGTTGGCACCACGATGGGGATTGGGGCGCTGCTGGGCGCCGCGTTCACGACCATCACCGGGGGTTTGCTGTCGCGGCTGGTGCTGACCGGAGACCGCACGACCGCATTCGTGCTGGCCGGCGCCGTGATTCCGGTCGTCGCACAGGTCTTGATGCTGGCGGGCCCGCTCTTCCTTTATCTGTTCCGCAGCCGTTTTCGCGAGCCTCTCGACGGCCTGGCGTTTGGCGCCGCATCGGCGCTCGGATTCTCGCTCGCCAGCTCCCTGACGGCCTTCTGGCCTCTGCTCGGGGGGCCGCTCGTGGCCGGCGGCTCGCCCCTCGAATGGGCGGTGCGCCTGGCGCGCGCGGGTCTTCTTGTCTCGCTGGTGAACGCGTCCACCACCGCGCTGGTTGCCGCCTCAGCGTGGCTCCGCAGGTATGACCGCCGGCGCTCCAATCGTCCATGGCCGTCGAGCATCCCTGCCGCCCTGGTGGTTGGATTCGGCGTTCAGATCGCGCTCGGCCTGATCGCCTTCGCCGTCCAGGACCTGATCCTGGACGTGTTGATCCTCGCGTTCGTCGCGGCTGCGCTTCTTCTGTTTGTCAGGCTCGTCATCCACGACGCGTTGCTGGTGGAGGGGGCGGCGCATGAGATCGGCCCAGATTCCCCCTGTCCGGAATGCCATCGGGTTGTGCCGACCATGGCTTTCTGTCCCTCGTGTGGAGCGGCGCGGTCGGCGAGCTCGAAGCAGGGCCGGCCAAGACTCGCGCGGGGATCCTGATGGCGACCGCTGCTCCGGCGCGTTACTGCGGAAGGTGCGGGGCGCCGCTCGCGCCCGGCGCCACCTATTGCGGCCGCTGCGGCACGCCCGTGATGACGGCCGCGGCTGCTCCGCAGCGGGCGTACACCTACGCGCCGCCGCCGCCTTACCCCACCCCGCCCCAGTACAAGCTCGCGCCGGCGATGATCGCGGGCGGCCTCGTCCTGATCCTGATCGTCACAGCGGTTGTGGTCGGTGCGTTCGCCGCGGCGCAGTTTGCCGCCGGCACACACGTGCCCTGCACCGTCAACTGCTCACCGAAGTTCGTCACACCACTGCCCGAAGAGGCTTCGTTTCGCAGCACGGCTTACAAGTTCCAGGTCAATTACTCGTCCGACTGGACGGTTCGCGACCACGATGCATACGGAGTCACGTTGGGAACAAAGCTCGGATCCGTGGTGGTGACAGGCTCGAATGGAGGTCGACCGGACAAGGTTCTCGAGTCAGCCGTCTCGAACCTGCCATCGACCAAATGGCAGGATGTGTCGCTCGTCACGAGCTTGAAAGGCGCGCACCTCGGTGACCAGGATGGTGTCGGAGCCATCTATTCCGCGAGCCTGGTGGGCTCGACCCAGACCGCAACCAAGGTCCGGTTCGCGGTCATCGCGGCGAGTCGCGGTGGGGTGACGGTCGTGGTCTTCGCGGTCGATCCCGCCGACGCCAAGAATTCGCCGAACGGTATCCCCGAAGGCCAGGCCTTCGACTACCTCTGCACCGAGTTCATCTGGGGCTAAACGCGCTCTAGGGCCAGGCGGGCGCCGAAGCCTAGGAGCACGACGCCAGTCACTCGCTGCATCCATTGCCTCACGCGCGGGGCCGTGATCACCTCGCGGAGCCTGGTCACGAAAAGCCCGTACACGTTCATCCACAGCCACCCGATCACCGCGAAGGTGACGCCGAGCTCGATCAGGCGCGGCAGCACGTCCTGGCCTGGCAGTACAAACTGCGGTAGGAAGGTGACGAAAAAGACGCCGAGCTTCGGGTTGCTGATCGCGGAAAGAAATCCCTGTCTGAAAACCGCGTGCGCCGGAGCCGCGGGTGTTCCGGCCACGAGGTCGGCGGGGCGCCGGCGCGAATCAATCAGCGTCCGCGCCCCGAGGTAGGCCAGGTAGCAAGCGCCCACCACCTTGAGGGCAAAGAGGATCTCACTCGAGCCGCGCAGGAGCGCGGACAACCCGATCGCGGTCGCGGCGACCCAGAGCACGAGCGCCAGCGCGATTCCGCTTGTCGTCAGGAACACACCCCGGCGACCGTGCACGAGCGCGTTCCTCGTCACCACCGCCATGTCCGGTCCGGGCGTCACTGCAAGCAACAAAGAGACGCCTGCGAAGGCGATGAGCTGGGTGTCCATCATGCGAGGTCGGGGAGCTCGAACGATATCTCGTACACCCCCCCGGACAGCCTGGCCTGGTGTATCCAGCCCATCTTGCGCAGCAGGCCAAGCATCTCGCGGTTCTCCGGCAGCACGATGAGCGAGAACGTCTTGATACCGTGCGGGCGCGCCACGCGCGCGAGCTCGGCGAGCAAAGCACCGCCGAGGCCGCGACGCTGGAACTCATCGATCACGGCCACAGCCACCTCGGCGACGTCGGTGCCGCGGGCGCGGTCGTACCGCGCCACACCGACGATGCGTTCCTTGCCGTTCGGCCGGTGAGTCGTGGCCACGATCGCAAAGCGGTCGTTGTAGTCGACAACCGCCAGCCGGTGCGCCAGCGCGTCCGACATCCGCTTGATGGGTGAGAAGAACCTGAAGTAGACGGTGCGTTCGGACATCGCCGCCACCGCCTCGTGGAGCAGCAGCTCGTCCTCGGGCACGATCGGGCGCAAACGCAACTTGGTTCCATCGCGCAGCTCGATCGTTCGAGCCTCAAAGGCGGTCGTAGGCACCATCACAAAAGGTAACCTCCGCGCGTGGTGACCAGTTCGAACCCCAACAGCCGATGGCGCAACCTCGGCGCGGCCGCCGGCGCGGCCACCGCCGGCCTGTTCGCGATCTTCGACCTCTACCAGTGGGCGTCCGCGTACGCCGCGGACCGGTTCCACAACGACTTCACCTTCTACTTCGCCGCGGCCCGGATCGGGCTCGCGCACGGCTGGCCGGCAATCTATGACCTCAACCTGCAGCAGGCTGAGCTGGACGCGCTCGGGTCCGGCATCAAGATCGCCGAGCTCGCCCGCTACATCAGCCCGCCGCCGGTGGCCTGGTCCGCGCTGCCGCTGACCGCGTTGCCGTACCCGGTCGCGTACTGGACCTGGAGCGGGCTGCTGCTGGTCACGCTCGGGCTCACGTGGTATCTCGCTGCGCCCGGCGCGGGTCGCGCGCGCGTCATCCACCTCGTGGCGGCGGTCGGATGGCTGCCCGTGATCTACGCATTGCAGCTCGGCCAGCCCGGGATCCTGGTCGCCCTCGGCGTGGCGGGCGCCTATGCCCTGCTGCGCGCCAACCGGCCGATTCTGGCCGGCATCGCGCTGGGCGCGCTTGCCCTCAAGCCGCAGTTGGCCTTCCTCGTGCCCCTCGCGCTGCTCGCAGCCCGGCGGGATCGCGCCTTCGCCGGCAGCCTGCTGGCGCTCGGGATGCTGGCCGCCGCCTCCGCCGTCGCGCTTGGACCCGGCGGCATCGGCGCGTATGAGGCGCGCCTCAGCTTCGCCGCAGGCGTACCCGTCAATCGCGAGCTCACGCTCGCCTACCTCATCGGGGACGTGACCCTCACACGGGCGGTCCAGGCCTTGATCGCCGCCTGGTCGCTGGTGCTTGCCTATCGAATGCGTCGCCGCGGTCCGGAATGGGTGTTTGTGTGCGCCCTCGTCGGCGGCATGCTCGCCACTCCCTACGTCCACCTCGACGACCTGGTGATGCTTGGTCTGGCGGCATGGCTGTGCCTTCGCGCGCACCCGCGCGCCTGGACGTGGGCTTACATGCTGGCGGTGGCCGTCGCGGTGGAAGGCGTTCCGATCTGGGGCCCGGTGCCTGTCATCGCGGGTGAGCTGGGCGCCCTTGCTCTGCTTTCAGTCGCGGCGCTGAAACATGACGACCGCGATACCGAGGAGCACGGCGCCGAACGCGAGCATGATCCCAGCCTCCAGCGAGACGGGGAGCACGTGTCCATTGATCGTCAGCCCAAGGCTGTCGACATTCCGCACGCCTGAATTCGACAGCACGACCCGCCGGATCGGGTCGATTCCGTAGGAGGCGGGATCGAGCCTGGTCAACAAGGTCATCCAGCCCGGCAGGTTGGTGAGCGGGAAGAGGGCGCCGGACAGAAAGAACATCGGCATCATCAGGAAGTTCATCACCACCTGGAAGCCCTGGAGCGATTTCATCATCGACGCGATGGCGACTCCGAACGAAGCCAGTCCGAAGGCGAGAATCGCCGCCAGCGGTATCAGCTCGAGGACGGTGAGCAGGTTCAGATTCACGCCGACGAAGGGTGCCAGAACCAGCAGGATCAAGCCCTGGATCATGGCCTGGGTCGTGCCTCCGAGCGCTTTGCCGATGGCGACGGCCCAACGGTCGATCGGCGCCACCAGGACTTCCTTCAAGAAGCCGAATTCACGGTCCCAGACGATCGACATCGCGCCGAAGATGGCGCTGAACAGGATCGACATCCCGATGATGCCCGGGTACATGAACTGGATGTAGGAGATCCCGGTGCCGCGCCCGAAGGCGCCGCCCAGCGAGGAGCTCAGTCCGGACCCGAAGACGACCAGGAACAGGAGTGGCTGCGCCAGGGAGGCGACGAGGCGCCAGCGGTCGCGCCAGTAGCGAAGGATGTCTCGGTACCAGATGATGTAGATCGCCCTCAAGCTGGCGGCGCGCGTGTCAACCGGCGCGGGCTGCGCCGCGGCGACCGGCCCGATCGCCGTCTCGACGGTCATCTGCGGCGTCCCATCCAGCGGCTCGCCATGGCGCGGTTGCGATCCCTCGCGCTGACCTCCTCATCGCGGATGGCGCGCCCCGTCAGCTTCAAGAACACGTCGTCGAGGCTGGGCCTTCTCAGGGTGACAGTGTCCACCGGCGCGCTCAGCTCGCGCACGAGGCGCGGCACGAACGCCTTGCCGTCGGGAACCTCCATCCTGAGAGTCCCGTTGTCCCGAGCGGGCTTCACGCCAAGCATGTCTTCGATCTCCTTCGCCGCGGCGCCAGGCGCGGTCGACGTGATGGTCACGACGTCGCCTCCTACCATGGCCTTGAGCTCGTCAGGCGTACCGAGGGCGACGATCTTGCCCCGGTCGATGATGGCGATGCGGTCGCAGTATTCGGCCTCGTCCATGTAGTGCGTCGTCATGAAGATGGTCACGCCCTTGGTGTCACGGAGCTCGTTGAGGTGCGTCCAGATGCTCTTTCTCGTCTGCGGGTCGAGGCCGATCGTGGGCTCGTCGAGGAAAAGGACCTGAGGTTGGTGGAGCATGCCTCGCGCAATCTCGAGCCGCCGCTTCATGCCGCCCGAGAACGTCTTCACCGCCGAGCTCGCGCGGTCGGCGAGCTGCAGGAGATTCAGCATCTCGTCGATCCGGCGCCGCCGGTCGGGCGCGGGCACGCTGTACACGAACGCGTGAAACTCGAGGTTCTCTCGAGCAGTCAGCTGGTCGTCGAGCGACGGGTCCTGGAAGACAAGCCCGATTCGCTGCCGGACTGCGGCCGGGTCCCGGACGACGTCGATGCCCGCCACGCGCGCGATGCCGGCCGTCGGCGTGAGCAGCGTGCACAGCATCGAGATCGTCGTCGACTTACCGGCGCCGTTGGGGCCCAGGAAGCCGAAGATCTCGCCGCCATAGACCTCGAGGTCGATGCCCGCGACAGCCTCGAGGTCGCCGTACTTCTTGACGAGGCCTTTGGCCTCGATCACGGCTTGTTCCAACTTCCCCACCTTAAGACAGTAGTTGTCAAGACAGGCTATTTCTCCTCGGCCCCGGCTACCGGTCGGAAGGGGCGCCGTGCCTGCCCATGCCGTCCACGAACTTCCTCGCTCCTTCCTGCGCCTCACCGGACGCGATGACGTCGACGCCGCCGCGATATTCGGCGCGCATCGCCTCCTCCAGGCCCAGCGACCACTGGTCGAGTGCGCTCCGCCGGTCGCCGCGCAGTGCCGCCTGCGGAAAGGCGGCGATCTGGCGAGCGATGCTCTGAGCTTCGGCCAGCGCCGCGCCTGGCTCGACCAACCTCTCCACCAAACCGATACGCAGCGCCTCCTCAGCCGCCACTGGGCGTCCGGTCAGGATCAGGTCGAGCGCGCGCCCCTGCCCGACCATTCGCGGCAGCCGCACGGTGCCAAGGTCGATCAGCGGAACTCCAAACCGGCGGTTGAAGACGCCAAGCGTCGCGTCGCGGGCCGCGACCCGGAGGTCGCACCACAACGCCAGCTCGAGGCCGCCCGCCACGGCGTAGCCCTCGACGGCCGCGATGACCGGCTTCGTCAAAGCCATGCGCGTCGGCCCCATCGGACCCTGGCCGGCCTCGCTCAGCCGGTTGCCAGAGCCGGCGGCAAGGGCCTTCAGGTCGAAGCCCGCGCAGAACGTCCCTCCCGCGCCCGTGAGCACCGCGACCGCGAGACCATCGTCCGCCTCGAAGCGGGCGAAACTGTCAGTCAGCGCTGCGGCAGTCTCGGAGTCGACCGCGTTCCGGAGGTCGGGACGGTCGATGGTGACGGTGAGGACCGCCCCATCGACCTCGGATCTGACGGGTCTAGAGCGCCCCTCGCTCGTGGTCGTCTTCCATGAACGGATAGCGGTGGTCCGTCGGCGCTGCGTAAGTCTCTTTGATGACGCGCGGACTCACCCAGCGGATCAGGTTCAGAAACGACCCCGCCTTGTCATTGGTTCCAGAAGCGCGCGCGCCGCCGAATGGCTGCAGCCCGACCACGGCACCGGTCGGCTTGTCATTGATGTAGAAGTTGCCGGCCGCGTTGACCAGCTTCTCGGACGCCTTGCGGATCGCCTGGCGGTCGCGGGCGAAGACCGCCCCGGTGAGCCCGTAGGGGCTTGTCCGGTCGCACAGGTCGAGCGTCTCGTCAAACTTGCCGTCTGCGTACGGATAGACGGTGAGGACGGGGCCGAAAAGCTCCTCGCGCAGCAGCTTGAAATCGGGGTCGGTCGTTTCGATGACGGTGGGCCGAATGAACCATCCGACCTTGTCATCGCCTTTGCCTCCCGCGATGACTTTCGCGCTCTCCTGCTTGCGTGCGTACTCGATCGCGTTCATGTGATTCGCGTATGCGCGGCCGTCGATCACCGCACCCATGAAGTTGCGGAAGTCGGCGACATCGCCCTGCGGGATGGCGTCAACCAGGTCCACCAGCTCCGACTTGATGCTGTTCCACATCGTCTGCGGGATGTACGCGCGTGACGCGGCCGAGCATTTCTGGCCCTGGTATTCGAAGGCGCCGCGGACCAGGGCGGTCCGCAACGCGTCCGTGTCCGCGGACTCATGAACCATCACGAAGTCCTTGCCGCCGGTCTCGCCGACAAGCCGCGGATACGTGCGGTAGCGGCCGATATTCTGCCCCACCTCACGCCACATGTTCTGGAACACCTCCGTCGAGCCGGTGAAGTGAATGCCGGCCAGCTCGCGGTGGCTCAGCACCTTGTCGGAGATCTCGGACGCGCTCCCGCTCACCATGTTGATGACGCCTGGCGGCATCCCGGCCTCGAGTAGCAGCTCGATCAGGAAGTGGCTCACGAGCAGCGTCTGTGTGGCCGGCTTGAACACCACTGTGTTGCCCATGAGCATCGGCGCGGTGGGCAGGTTGCCGGCGATCGAGGTGAAGTTGAAAGGGCTGACCGCGAAGACAAAGCCTTCTAGCGGCCGGTACTCCAGACGGTTCCAGGCGGTGCCGTCGTTGTACGGCTGGTTGCGGAGCAGCTCGTCGCCGAAGAAGGCGTTGAAGCGCCAGAAGTCGATCGTTTCGCATGCGGCGTCGATCTCGGCCTGGTGCACCGTCTTGGATTGGCCGAGCATGGTCGCGGCGTTGATCGTGTCGCGCCATGGGCCTGCGAGAAGTGATGCAGCTCGCAGCAAGACGGCCGCCCGCTCGTGGTATGAGGTGGCGGCCCACATCTTCCGCGCCGCCAGCGCCGCGTTGATGGCGTCATCGATGTCTTTGGCGCCTCCGACCGCGTATTCGGCGATCGCCAGCTCGTGGCGATGGGGCGAGCGAATGTCGGCGCGCGAAGCGCCCCACCGTCGCTCGCCGCCGATCTGCATCGGGACCTCGGTCCGGGCATCGGTAAGCTCGGCCAGGCGTGACTTCAGGCTCTTGCGGTGCGTGTCGGTGGGCGAGTAGGAGCGAACCGGCTCGTTGGCGGGTTGCGGGACCTGGAAATGGCCGTCGGCGGTCATCGTGCTCCTCCCATCCGCGTATGTCTGGCTGGGCCAGGTTCGATGATGCGCCAAACACTGATTTGACGTAACCCCCGGCCGTATTCCAGCAGATGGCTGTCGGGTATCTGGGCGAGAGCTCGACCGCGCTCTCCGACCGAGTCCGGCGGACGGTCGCCCTCCTTCGCCGCCGCGGTTACGCGGTGGCTCCATCGCGCCTCGCGGAGCTGTGCCTGGGCGGGCCCGTCACCGAGGCCGACGTCCGCTGGGCGGTCGCGGCCAATCCGGGCCTTGCGATCGCGGAGGACCTGGTTGTCGAGCAGGAGGCGATCAACCGCGCGGTCGATATCTGCAGCCGCGCACTCACGCACAGGACGGAGGCCAGCCGTTACGTCGAGATGACGATCGCGTTCGTCCGCCGTCTGGTCGCGATCGCCCCCTTCATCCGCGGCGTCTCCATCGCGGGTTCGCTGGCAAGTGGTGGGTTCCGCGCCTCGGACGATGTCGACCTCAACCTAATCGTCGACGACGGCCGCCGGCACCTGGCCTATGTGGCCGTGAACGTTCTCGGTCTGGTGCATGCGGTTCGACACCGAGGTAAACCTGTCGACGACCTCACGCGGCGGCCCGTCGCCCCGCGGCTCATGACCGCGAACCTCATTCTCGAGCGCTCGCAATGCCGTCCCCTACGAAGGCAGGACGAGGACATGGCGTTCGAGCTGCTCGTCGCTGAGCCGGTCTTTGGATTGGACGCGATCAGAGAGGTGGTGGACGAAAACCAGGCACTGCTCGGGCACTTTCCGCAGCTTGCTGACAGGGCCGCGCCGCTGCTGCTCGATGGCCCGATGCGCCGAGCGCCGAAGCTCCTCTACCCGGCTCTCCTTGACACGCCGGCTCGATATCTAGGCGAGGCGGCCTGGCGCTACATGCAGTGGACGCGGCGCTATCGCCCCGACGCCCTGGCACGGGTGGCCTACGTGCGCTCGACCATGCGTCCCTATACGCTCTTCGACGCCGGTTGATCGCCGTGATCGCCGTGGCGGTGGTGGCGGCGACGAGCCTGCTCCTGTTCGCCTTTGGACTCAACCTCCTGTACCTCACCGTGCGCGCGATGCGGCTGGGGCCGCCCGCGGCGCGGCGCCTTGCCACCGCCGGCGAACCGCGCGTCTGCGTGCAGATCCCCATCTACAACGAGCGCTACGTTGTCGAGCGGGTCCTCGATGCGGTCTGCGCGATCGACTGGCCGCACGATCGGTTTGAGGTCCAGGTTCTCGACGACTCTGACGACGAGACGGTCCAGATCCTCGCCAGACGGGTGGCGCACTGGCGCCGCAAGGGAATCGGCGTGACGCAGCTGCGCCGGACCACGCGCGCCGGATTCAAGGCCGGCGCTCTCGCCTACGGCCTGGACGAGACGGATGCGCCCTTCATCGCCATCTTCGACGCCGACTTCGTCCCGCCTCCGGATTTTCTGCGGCGGACGATCGGCGCATTCGACGACCCCTCGATCGCATTCGCGCAAGCGCGTTGGGGTCATCTCGACGAGGGCTACTCGCTGTTCACTCGGCTGCAGGCGATGGCGATCGACTTTCACTTCCTGGTCGAGCAGGCGGTGCGGTCGGAGCACGGCTATTTCACCAACTTCACCGGCACGGCCGGGGTGTGGCGCCGGACCGCGATCTTGGACGCGGGCGGCTGGAGCGCGCGGACGCTGACCGAGGACCTGGACCTCAGCTACCGCGCGCAGCTGCGCGGCTGGAGGGCCACCTACATCGAAGACCTGGTCGTCCCTGAGGAGCTGCCGGTCTCGATCGACGCCTACCGGCGGCAGCAATCCCGCTGGGCCACCGGGAGCTTTCAGTCCGCCTTCAGGCTTCTCGGCCCGGTCTTGCGCATGCACGCACGCGTTGCGGTCAAGTTTCAGGCGGCGATGCATCTCCTCGCCTATGGGGTCGGCCCGGTGATGCTGGTCCAGCTTGCCTGCTACCCGGTGCTGCTGCTCACGTTTGGACGGCCGGGACTCAGGCTGCCCTGGTTCCTCGCCGACTCCTCAGCGATCGCCATCCTGGTCGGCGTTGCGCCATGGATCGGATTCATGGCGGCTCAGACCAGGCGTGGGCGTCCGTGGTGGTCAGGCGTCCCAGCGCTGCTTTGCCAGGTCGTGGGCGCGGGGATGTCGCTGAACACGATGCTCGCGCTGGTCCGCTCCACCCGAGCCGGCGGCGTCTTCGTGCGCACACCCAAGCACCGCATCGTGGAGGCGGGCCAGGAATGGCGAGACCAGGATTACGTTCGGGTGGGCGATCCGCGCGCGCTGGTGGAGGGCGTGGCGGCGGTGGCAGCATTCTCGATCCCGCCCATCGCTCTCGCGATGCACCAGTTCCTGATCGCGATCTACGCGGGCATGTTCGGTCTCGGTTTTCTCCTCGTGGCGGCCCTCAGCCTGGTCGACTTGGTCGAGGTGATGGCGCTGCGCCGCCTCGGCAGCCGAGCGCTCGCGAGGATGCGGGTCGCAGCCCCAGCGGTCGGGCTGATGGGCGTCGCGGCCATCCTGTTGCTGCTCGCGGCTCAGCTGCCCGAGCCGTTCGAGGACGGTTATGGGCACTGGCTCATCGCCGCGAACCTGGCCTCGACGGGACAGCTCCACGACCCGTTGTTCGGGATGGAAGACACATGGCTGCCGGGCTACCACGTGCTGGCGGCCGCGGTGCTGCAGCTCTTCGGCCTGTGGCAGCTCGGCTTGCTGAAGGCATTGAGCGCGCTGCTTGGCCTGGCCACCGCGGCCTGCGTCTACCTCCTTGCGCCAAACGTCAGGCAGGCGCGCTTTGCCGTCGTCCTCCTGGTGCTCAACCCAGTGTTTCTGTTCACGTCCGGCTCGGCGGTGGTCGAACCGCTGATGACCGCCCTGGTCTCCGGCGCAGCCCTCGCCGCGGTCAAAGGACGCATGAAGCTCGCAGCCCTGCTTGCGGCCATGGCGTGCGTGACGTCGACCAAAGCCTGGATCTGGGTTACCGCCGCGGCCGCGCTCGCCCTGATCGCAGCGATCCGATCGAGGGCCGGCCTGCGCCGCCGCGCCACCGCCCTGGGCTGGGCGGTCCCGGCCCTGGGCGCTCTCGTCTTCCTGCAACTCGGATTCGCGCCGGCAAGCCACTCGATCGCTCGAGGCACCGTGGAGGTGGTGTCGGCAACCGCTCGGGGCAGCGTTCCGGAAGGCGCCCTCGGCCGGATTGGAGAGCTTTTCACCACGTTCGGCCTCGCCGCGCTTCCCCTCTTCGCGTTGGGGGCGGTGGGCGCCGGCATAGCTCTCCGGCGCCCGGCTGCTTTGCACACGCGCTTTGTGCACGTGCCGGCGCTGGCCTACCTGGCGGTGATTTTCGGCCTCGTCGCGATCGGGGTTTACAGCGGCAGCCACCGCTATCTGTATCCAGCGTTGCCGGCACTGGCGCTTCTCTCGGCCGCCGCCCTCGACCGGCACGCGCAGGGCGCCGTACGGCTGCTGGCGGTCGGCGCGACCGCGCTGCTCGCCGTCGCGTTCCTGCCGGTCTTCGCAAGCTTTGCCGACCACAACGCCGGCCTGGTGGCGGCTGGGCGCACGGCGGCGGGGAGTCCTGACGTGCTGCTCACCGACTCACCCGTCGTCGCCTACTACAGCGGCAAGCGGCCGGTAGATATCACCGGCTCGCAGGCGCTGCCGCTCGACCGCGCCCGCGCGCTCGAGTGGATGCGCTCCCGCGCCGTCAGCACGGTTGTCGTCGAAGACATCAGCTATTACCGCTCGACCGCCGTCTTTCCAGACCTGGCCCGTGGATCGGCATCACCGCCGTTCGCCTGGCTCGGCCGGCAGAGCACCTACCAGGTCAGCGGCGGCAAGACCGTCCACGCCTACCGGCTGGGCAACGCGCGAACGCTCGAGTCGATCTACCCAGGTCTCGACGCCGACATCTCGCCGGCGCCGCCCAGGGGCAAGACGGCGCCGCTGGCCAAGGGTGTCGTCTTGCGTGCCGGAGCGACGCAGGTGGCGGGCGAAGGGCTGGGATTTGGCGTGCCGATCGTCCACTACACGGACGGCTGGGTCTACTCCCACGCAACGCTCGACGTCGACCGCTCGACGCCGACCACCGCGATCTGGCAGCGCACATTCCAGCTCGACCAGATCGGCGGTGATGCCGCGCATGGATACCGATTCGTCGCCATCCCCTCCCGAGGTGCGATCCAGGTCACCTACACGGTCGACAGCACGGGGATCTCCGTCAACGTGAAGGTCATCTCACTGGCTGCCGGCTACTCGGAGGTCGGCATCCTGAACGAGCAGTCGGCGACGTTCAGCGACTTCGCCGCGGAAAACCAGGCGACGCTCAGAGACGCCGCCTTCGCCAATTGGGTGCCGGTGACCGGCGGTTGGGCTCGGCTTCGTTCGGCGTCGCTCGGGGTCGAGTGGTCGGTGCCCGCTGTTTCGGGGGCCTCACTTCATGGCGGCCGCGAGCTGGTCCCGCCTGATTTCGACTGGTCCGGCCTCGACTACGTCTTCCCGGCGTCCTTTGCCGGCACGACCTATCACATCAACGTGCAGGAGGCGAGATGACTCAACGAGCCGACGTCGTGCTGGTCTACCCGCAGCGCGCGCCGAGGCAGGGACGCCACTGGATCATGCCGTCCCTGGGCCTGATGTATCTGAGCGCATCGCTGCGCCAGGCCGGCTATTCGGTCCGCCACATAGACCACACGTTCCTCGAGCGCAGTGAGGTCCTCGAGGAGATCGAACGCCTGCAGCCGTCGGTGATCGGCATCTACTGCATGATCACGATGCAGGACGAGGCGCTGTCCCTCGCCGAGCAGGTGCGGGGCAAGGCGCTGACCGTGGTCGGCGGGCCCTACCCGTCCGGTGAACCCGAGACCTTTGTGGACTTCTTCGACCTGGTCGCTGTGGGTGAGGGCGAGGAGACGATCGTGTCGATCATGGAGCACCTCGATGACCGGCGCTTCGAAGAGATCCCTGGCGTTGTCTTCAAGCGAGACGGCTCGGTGGTCAAGAGCGTCGCCCGGCAGCGCAGCAAGGACATGTCGAACCTGCCTCTGCCCTACCGCGGTGACGTCCCCAATGACGATTACATCCGTTACTGGCGAAAGCACTGGAAGGACGCGACGACGCCATTGATGTCGACGCGGGGATGTCCTTTTCGCTGTGACTTCTGCCACAAGTCGGTCTTCGGCGACCTGTTCAGCGCGCGCTCCGTCGAATCCGTCGTGGCCGAGATGCGCGAGATCGCCAAGCTCGGCTATGACCACATCTGGATGTCGGACGACCTCTTCACGCTCAACTACAAGAGGACGTTCGAGCTCGCAAGCGCGATCGAGGCTGCGCACCTTCCGCTGACCTGGGAGTGCCTCAGCAGGGTCACCCATGTCGACCGGGCGCTCTTCGAGCAGATGCGCCGTGCGGGCTGCAAGCGGATCTTCTTCGGTATCGAATCCGGCGACGAGCGCGTGCTCAAGGAGATGAAGAAAGGCATCACTCCGGAGGGGGCTCGCTCCGCGGTCGAGGCGTGCGTCGCCGCCGGCATCAAGGCCGCCGGCTTTTTCATGGTGGGCTACATCGGCGAGACGACCGACTCCCTGATCCGGAGCATCAACTTCTCGAGCAGCCTTCCGCTCGATTACGTGAGCTACACGATCGCGTATCCACTGCCGGGGACAGGCTTTTACGAGCGCGTCCGCGAGCGGCGGCTGCACGGCGAGTGGCACAAGGTGCGGCACAACCGCCTGCTCTTCAACACCGACTTCTCGGAGCACAAGCTGCGCGCGGCGATCCTGAAGGGGGCGATCCAGCACCGGCTCAACCAGATGCACATGCGGCCGGCGGCGCGCGCGTTCCAACTCGCGACCGACCCCGTGCTGCGAGCCATGAAATAACTACCATCGGCAGCGTGCAGGAGGTCTGGCCCAGCCTTTTTCGCATCGTCGTCGGGCTGTACTGGCTCTACTTCGCCAGCCAGAAGTGGCAGGGCGTCGGCTGGATGAAGCCGCTGATCGAATCGACCTCACGCGTCAACCCCATCCCGGGCCTCCATGAATTCCTCGTTGCGGTGGTGGTGCCCGACTGGCTGCCCTTTGCCCTCGCGCAGGCGGTCGGCGAGACCGTGGTCGCGGTCCTGCTCATCCTCGGTTTCGCTACCAGGTGGGCCGGAGTGCTTGGCTTCCTCCTGGCATCAAACCTCGCGCTGACGGTGGCGTTCAGCGTCAACGACGATGGATTTCGCTGGCTCTACTACCTGGCGGTGCTCGCCAACGCGCAGATCATCGTGTCGGGGGCCGGTCCCCTCGCCCTCGGTCGCTTCGGCTGGGTTCCCGCCTGGCTTCGCTGACCCGATACGCTTCCTTCCGTGGGCATCGACGCCGAGGGCTACGGGTTCCCTGAACATCAGCGGACACTCGCTCGCCTGATGGACGATATCCGGATCCTGTCCCCGGCCGGCGTCGAGCGCGCCGCGCAGGGCTGGGACCGCTACGCCCGACTCCAGGGACTGCAGGTCATCCATGACGCCGAGAAGGCTGCGCTCCACGGGATCGAGAAGGCCGACCGCGGGCCGGCCTGGGACGAGGTTCGCCGCAACCTGTTCGGTCTCACCGAGTCGGGCGGAGCGCTGGTCAGCTGGAAGGCGGAACACGGCGAGATCGGCCACAAAGCGGAGGATGCCGCCTTCATGGCCGCGCTGGGCCTGGTCGCGGGCAACCTGATCAGCCAGGAGCAGGCCAAGACGCTGTTACGCCCCCTGTCGGAAGCGCTGCCCTGGCTCCTGCCCGAGGAAAACCAGCCGGTCGCCTGACAAAATCGCGTCCTCCCTTTTCATGGGAGGGGCGTGCACCGCCGAAGGGCCGGGCCGGAACTAAAGCTAGCCGGCGGAGGGACTCTCGACCAGCTCGGCCAAGTCCGCGCTCTCAAGCGCTGCGGCGTCGAATACGCGCCTGCTCTCGATCAGCTTGCCGCCCATCTCATTGGTCCCGGAGTCGTTCATCGACAGCACGCCTTCGACACGGCCGTTGCGAAGGTAGAAAACGGAAAACGAGAGCCCTTCTCGGTTGCCCCGCCACACAGCGGTGTCATCGCCTGACGCATGACCGCGGTATTCGAGGTTGACGTCGTACTGGTCGGACCAGAAATAGGGAAGCTTGGTGTACGGCGCGTGCCCGCCGGCGATCGCGGCTGCGATTCCCCGCCCGTGCCCTTTGGCCACCTCCCAGTGCTCGACGCGGATCGACCGGCCCAGCACAGGATGCTGGTGAAGCGCGATGTCACCGCCGACATAGACGCCGTCCGCGGCGCGCAATCCTTCGTCGACTCGAACTCCCCCGCCTTCGATGGGCAGGCCCAACGCCCGCGGCAGGTCCAGGTTGGGCTCGATGCCGACCGCGACGAGCACCAGGTCGGCATCCTCACGCTTCCCGTCGGAAAGCGAGATGCCGACGACGCGGTCACCTTCGGCGTGCCAATGCTCCACCTTGGCGCCGGTGCGCACCTCGACGCCGTGGTCGCGGTGGATGCGGGCGTAGATCTCTCCGACCTCACGCCCGAGCGCCCGCTGCAGCGGCACAGGGAGCGCCTCGACGACAAGCACCTCCTTGCCGAGCCGGCGAGCCGAGGCCGCGACCTCAGCCCCGATGAAGCCCGCTCCGATGAGCAGCAGGCGTGAGCTCCGACCGAGCGACTCGCGGATCGCCTGGCTGTCGTGCAAGGACCGAAGCGTGAGCACGTTCTCGGCAGTGGGAATCTCGGGCAGGCGCCGCGGCGTGCCGCCCAGGCCGAGCACCAGCACGTCGAAAGCGAGGTCGGCCCCATCCTCCACGAAGAGCTTGCGTTCTTGCAGCGAACCGCCCGTGACGCGCTCGCCGAGCCGTAATTCGATGCGTTCTTTCGTGTAGTCCCTTTCGTCGTGAAGGAACACCTTCGGCCTCTCGATCTCGCCGCGCAAAAACTCTTTGGAAAGGTATGGACGGTCGTAAGGCCGGTCGGAGTCGGCGCTGACGATGACGATGTCGCCCTCGAAGCCACGCTTGCGCAGCGCGAACGCCGCCGCGTCACCCGTGCCTCCACCGCCGACGATGACCGCGCGCGCCATCTACCTTGCCGACGACACGTGGGCGGGGTGCAGCCAGCCGTGCGTATCCGGCGCCGCTCCACGCTGGATGTCGACGAGGGCCTTCCGCAATCGCATGCTGACCTCGCCCGGGCCGCCGTCCGCTACCGTCCAGGACGAGCGCTCCGATCTGACGGCCGCCACCGGAGTGATCACGGCGGCGGTGCCGCACGCGAAGACCTCGGTCAGGGAACCGTCCCCGCATCCCGCGCGCCACTCGTCGACGCTGATGCGCCCTTCCTCGGTTTCGTAACCAAGGTCACGCCCGAGGGTCAGCAGTGAATCTCGGGTGATCCCCCCAAGCAGCGTTCCGGTCAGGGCCGGCGTCATCACGCGCGCGTCGCCGCCCCGGCCGAAGACGAAGCACAGGTTCATGCCGCCCATCTCCTCCACCCAGCGGTGCTCGTTGGAGTCGAGCCACACCACCTGGTCACATCCGTGCTCGGCCGCCTGCGCCTGGGCGAGCAGGCCACCCGCGTAGTTGCCGCCCGTCTTGGCGGCGCCGGTGCCGCCAGGCGCGGCGCGGCTGAAATCTTCGGACAGCCAGACCGTCACGGGCTTGACGCCGCTCGGGAAGTACGGACCGGAAGGCGAGGCGATCAAAAGGAAGGTGACATCGTCGGCCGGGTGGACGGCAAGCGTGACCTCGCTCGCGAACATCATCGGGCGGAGGTACAGGCTGTGCTCTGGCGCGGACGGAACCCACTCATGGTCGGCTTCGAGGAGGAGGTCGATCGCGTCGAGGAACGTCTCTTCGGGAAGCTCAGGTAAGGCCAGCCGCCGCGCCGACCGCCGGAAACGGGCGGCGTGTGCGTCCGGCCGGAAGGCTGCGACCCCGCCATCCGCCTGGCGGAACGCCTTCAGGCCTTCGAACACGGCCTGCGCGTAGTGGAGGACCGATGTGCCCGGGTCGAGCGACAGCGGTGCGTAGGCGGTCAGCTGGGCATCGTGCCATCCGCGGCCGGCGTCCCAGCGCATCCGCACCATGTGCTCCGTGAAGATGCGGCCGAACCCGGGGTTGGCCAGGCGGCGTTCCCGTTCCGCGGCGGGCACGCGGCGAGGCACGCGGCTGACCTGGAACTTCGTGGCGGAGGTACCGGAGCTCACCTGCGCCAACTGTATCCTTGGCCGGCGCCGGCAAGTTTATCGGGTACAAAGAGGCCGAGCCTTGCGACCCGGCCTCGCGAGAGGAAGGAAGGGGTTCCTGGCTAATGCGGGCCGGCGGGGGAAACCGGAATGGTCACCGCCACCGAGTCGAGCACCGCGATCGGTTGCGGCGCAAGCTCGAGCCCGGCCGGTTCAAGGGCCAGGATCGGCGCCTGCGGCCTGGCGAGCCGGCCGCCTCGTACGGGCGGCTTGCGTGCGACGACCGGGTCGAGCATCTGCCGAAGGTTCAGTTCCAGGATCAGATCGAAATCGTTCATCTGTAGCAGAAACGCCTCCCTCAACAGGAGTACCTACGACCCCCGCAACTTCCCGTACTGGACCGTGCGACGGAGGGGGAAAGGCGCCCCCGTAAGCTCCGAAGACCAGCCTACGCCGCGCGCCTGGTGGGCTGAACAGCCGGCCTCTCATCTTCATGGTAAACATCCTGGTCGGCTGCCGCGACCACGCCGTTCTGGCCGAGGTTGTGGGCCAGTTTGACGAGCCTGAGTCGCGTCGGACCAGGTCCGAGAACCCTGGCCGCCATGACCACGAAGGGCTTGACCAGGGCCATGCTCGCCGAACCATTCACTCTGTGAAGGGCTCGGCGCGTAACCATCGCGATTAGAGAACGCCGCCGCGTCGCCGAGTACCGCCGAACCGAGGTCTCGTCGATCACATCCACCGGTACCGCCACTCCCATCCTTCTGAGGAGCCCCCTTGAAGCAACCAGTGCAGGCCCTCGCCTGATCAACGCGGTTGGGAGGATCAGTACTCGCGCGTACGTGCGACGATATTTCGCTTGCCGGCGGACGACGCAAGTAAAATCCTGTTCAGTGCGTCAAGTCGCACAAGGGGGGAGCCACCTGGAAACAGTCGGCCTCGACGCCGGTTATGGACACGTCTTGGAGGCGATCGAGTCAGCGTCCGTGGAGCTGGCCCGCTTCAGGACGGTATCCGAGGTCGCCGACTCGGCGCTCAGGCTGGCCCTCAGGCTGACCAGGTCCTCTGTCGCTTTTCTCGCCCTGGTCGATGAAAACGGCGACGACAAGCGGGTGTTCTCGATGGCGGCCGACCCGGCCGACAGCATGCCGCGGGACGAGATCGAGAAGATGTTCGCGGCCGAGCCCGCGCTCTCGGAGGCGATTGCCGGCAGCACCTGGAGCGGCATGGATGAAACCGCGGGTCCCGCTATCAGGTCAACGTGTAGCAAGACCTTGCAGGCGGCTGGCCGATCGCTCGGTATGTTCGGCGTCGCAAGCCCGAGCGGATACACCGCCCTGCAGGAGCGGACGTTTGCCATCCTGGCCAACCACGTCGCCGCCGCGATCGCCCTGGCCCAGGACGCGGAGCGCCGCCAGGAGATGGTCAACACCCTCGTCAACCTGCGCGCCGAGCTGGATCGCAGCGAGCGGCATAGGCTGATCAATGACGAACGCGCCAGGAGCGCGGAACGGGTGGAGCGCGCTCACGAGGCCGCCGTGGAGGCCTTGCTTGCGGTCTCGCGCCACGCCCGAAGCGGGCACAACCTCGTGGACTTCTACAGCCGGCTGACCCGCAGCATCGCCGGGCTCGTGGCGGCGCATAAAGTCCTGTTCTGGCGGCTGAACGAGGACGGGACGCTGGCGCCGATCCCCGGCGCACACGGCATCGACCCGGAGTCTTTTTCGCGCCTGTATCCGGCGCCGTGCGCGCCGGACCGTGACGACGTCGCCAGCCGTGTCGTCTTTCACGACCTGATGTTCAAGGCGGCGCGGTCAGATGAGGCGAGTGACTTCCAGCACGTGCTGGAAGCTCTCAACGTGGCGAACGCGATCGCCGTGCCGTGGCGCGCGGGCGATCAGCGACTAGGGCTCGTCGCCGCTTACGACTCGCGCCGCTCTGAGGGTTTCTCGCGCGAGGACACGTGGGTCCTCCAGAAGGCCGGCCTCGCAGCAGGCCTGGTCTGGCACCTCAAATACGCGGAGGCGGACCTGAAGAAGACCTCCGACCGACTGCAGAAGGTGGATGCCGCGCGGCAGATGCTGTTGAAGAACGTGTCCACGGCCGTCGACAAAGCAAACAAACGATTCGCCGGCGACCTGCACGACGACGCCCTCCAGAAGCTGACCGCCGCCGAGCTCCAGCTGCAGCGCCTGCACGACCCCAACGGCGACAGCACCGAGGTGCTGACCGAGGCGCAGTTCCTGCTGGCGCAGACAGAGGAGGCGCTTCGACGCCTCCTGTTCGAGGTCCGCCCACCCGCGCTGGAGGTGCCGGGGGGGTTCGCCGAGACCATCCGCGAGCGCATCCGGATGCTGAGGTCGCTGACCGGCGCGGAGGTGGAGGTCGATCTGGACCTGCCCGAGGAACTCTCCTATGAGTTCCGGTCGCTGCTGTTCCGCCAGATGGCGGAGGCGATCGCCAACATCGAGAAGCACGCGGCGGCGACGCGGATACGCGTTTCGCTGCAGGTGCGCGAGGACGGGATCCACGGCCTCATCGAGGACAACGGCCGTGGGTTCGTGGTCGCCGAACGCGATCGGCTGCCTGGGCATCTCGGACTGCTCGCGCTCAACGAGCGGGCCCTGCTCGCCGGCGGGTGGAACAAGATTCAAAGCGAGCCAGGCCTGGGCACGACTGTGGAGTTCTGGATCCCGCTCGCAGACTCTAAGGTTTAGTCCGTGAAGGGCGAACCAACCCGCGTGTTGGTGGTGGAGGACCACCAGGTCGTGGCCGAAGGTCTGGCCGCGCTCATCAACGACCAGGAGGACATGAAGGTGATCGGGCACGCGGGCTCGGTCGCGGAATCGATCGTTCGCGCCTCCGAGCTCGAGCCCGACCTCGTGCTCGTCGATTTCCGGCTGACGGACGGAACGGGGGCGGATGCGGCCGCCGCCATCAGGCAGCTGCGGCCGGACGCCAAGCTCATCTTCCTGACCCGAGAGGACAGCGACGCCGCGCGCTTCGCCGCGCTCGAGGTGGGCGCGAGCGCTTTCATCCACAAGTCACGAGCCGCCCAGGACGTCGTCGACGCGATCCGCAAGGTCGCCGCAGGCGGGACCCTGTTCACGCCGCGCAGCATCGCCCAGCTGCTGAACAGCCGCCGCGAGGTGGAGGCGCAGCTCGAGCGGCTGACGGCGCGCGAGAAAGAGGTGCTGCGCCTGATGGCGGAAGGAACGTCAAGCCGGGTGATCGCCAGCCAGCTCGGTATCAGCTACACCACGGTGCGGACTCACATCCGGAGCCTGGGCAGCAAGCTCGGGGTCCACTCCAAGCTGGAGGCGATCGTCAAAGCGCGCGAGCTGGCTCTCGTCGAATAGCAAGAACCCTCTTCTTCACCGACGTCGAATTGGCGGCCGGGTTCACCCCGGCCGCGACTTTGTTTCTAACGTCTGCCAAACGTCGCTACGAGCAGCCATTTAGAAAAGTCCCAACCGTATACCGGAAAGAAGAGCAGGCCCGTCGCGAAGCGACCGGCCGATGAGAGGGTGAGTGTCACCATCTGGGTTCCCTACCGACGTCGAATTGGCGGCCGGGTTCACCCCGGCCGCGACTTTGTTTCTAACGTCTGCCAAACGTCGCTACGAGCAGCCATTTAGAAAAGTCCCAACCGTATACCACCTCTGGGTTCCCTCTCATACTTCACGCTCCCGAGATCCGTCGGCGGCTGCCCGATCGACCCAGGATCCGGATCGCCGGCGGTTGCTGCTCCTCCTGCTGCCATCGCCGAACCGTCTTGCGCCGCTTTTTGTCCTCGTACAGGTCTGTGTCTGCTGCCTGATAGACGCCCTGCCAGTCCTGCCCGGGCCGCCAGGCGGCGATGCCTACGCTGACCTCGACGTGCTCTGGGGCCCGCATCCCGAGGGCCGCCTGTTCGACGGCGCGGCGCAGGCGCAGGGCGACATCGCGAGCGCGATCGAGGTCCGTCTCCGGCATGGCGACCGCAAACTCGTCGCCGCCCACGCGCGCGCAGACATCCGAAGCCCGGACGACGCGCTGCAGCTGCTGCGCGACGAGCTTCAGCGCTCCGTCTCCCGCGCTGTGCCCGAGGCGGTCGTTGATTCGCTTCAGGTTGTCGAGGTCGATCATCATCAGCGACAGCCGCCGGTTGTGGCGTTCAGCCAGCGCAACCTCGCGCTCCATCACACGCTCAAACTCGCGGCGGTTCGCCAGGCCGCTCAGGTGGTCGGTGCGCGCCTCGCTCGCGAACTGGCGCGCGCGGTCGATCGCAATCGCGACCTGGTCGGCAACCGCCGCCATGAAGAGCAGGTCGGCCGCGCTGAACAGCCGGTCGACCATGGTGCCGACGCTCATCATGCCGACGGTCCTTCCTCGCACGCGCAGCTGCGCACGCAACGCGTTCCACTCCTGGCTCGAGATGCGGTCCACCTGTGATTCAGACCTGCCGATGGCCGAGGCCGAGGCTTTCACGTGGGGACCGACCTGGCGCGCGAAATAGTCGACCTGGTCCTGGTCGAGACCCACGGTGTGGACCAGCTTGTATGACGATCGCTCGCGCAACCACACGGCGCCCGTGCTCAGGCGGAGCGCAGCGAGCGCCTCGACCAGGGCGACCTCGGCAGTCTCCTGAAGGTCGAGCGATCGTCCCATCGCGGTGACGATGGCCGCCAGGCCGTACATCTCGCTCTCGCGGGCGCGGTGCTCCTCATCGATGTGGTCGAGATAACCGCGCGCGATCGCGGCCGTCAGCCGTTCGGTCACGTCCTCGAGCCGGCTCTGCGCCAGCGCGAGGATCTCGTCGTAGTGAGGCTTGCCCTGGATCGGGCGCGAGACCAGCTCGATCGTGGCGCGCCGGTAAACGGCGAGCACGTCGATGAGGGACTCGAGGGGCATCCCCTGCGCCGCCCTCAAGCGCCCATATTCGTGTGAGCGCTGTTCGAAGTCAGGCCACGGAAGGGCAACGTCGCTGCGAAGCGATGCCAGCATCATCTCGATGAAGCCTGCCGACGTGGTGACGAGATCCTCACCGGTCTTCTCGCCGAGCACGATCAGCTCAGGGGAACGTTCGCGGACGACCGCGAGCGCCTTCCGTCCGCTGTCTCTCGAGTCGACTTCGAGCCCGCTGGCGAGCGTGCCAAGCACGTCGATCGCGTAGCTCCCGCCCGACTCTGAGCCTGGATTCATCCTTCTTAGAAACGTTGGGGGGAAGGCTGACACCTGCTACTGCAACTGAGTTAGGCAAAATCCGCGCATCCGTACGGCGACCGGGCGCCCCCTCGTGGTGGAGAGTTAGGGCCAGGTGAGAGGGCCTCACCAACTCACGGGGGTGAATTACTGACTATGGCAGAGCCGATCTCTGCGGCGACAGGTCGAGAAGGGCGTGAGGCGACGAACACGTACCAAGCCGGGAACGAGGCGGACTTCGAGCGCCTTTATCAAGCCTCGTACGGAAAAATTCTCGGCACTTTGACGGCGATGCTCGGCGATCGGGCCGCCGCCGAGGATTGCGCGCAGGATGCGTTCGAACGCGCTTACAAAAAGTGGGCAACCTGGCAGCCGATCGCACCCGCCGAGGCGTGGGTGCACCGGATCGCGATCAACGCTGCGGTCTCGTACCAGCGCAAGATGCGGCTGCGTGAGGTCGGTGAGGTGATCCGCCGCCTGGGCCGGCCCGGCCTGGCTCCCGACCCCCAAGAGGTCGTCGAGCACCGCGACCTGGCCACCGCGCTCGGCAAGCTGCCGCCGAAGCAGGCGGCCGCCATCGTGCTCCGGCACTACCACGGTTACACCAACCGCGCCATCGCCCAGGCGCTCGGGATACCCGAGCGGACGGTGGCGTCGAGGCTGGCGGTCGCGAAGGAGCGGCTGCGAGTCATGCTGAAGCACTCGTACGGCCCGCAGGCGATGCTCGAGGAGACGGCCGAGCGGGGCTACGCCATAGCCGACTGAACCGCTGCGGAAATAGCGACCTCAAGGGCCGGGCTTAAGAAAGCTGGGCCCCTATCACCTGGCCGCCTCAGGCCGGCTGTGGTCGGGTGGAGGGCCGGACCCTCCTGACCAGACGGATCAGGCCCCTGCGGATCGGGCTCCACTCTCCCATCCGGTTCTGCGAATCGTCGTCGCGCCGTTCGTATCGAGGGGCGTTGGAGATGGCGCAGAGCTGGCATCCGCAACCATGACCGCTATCGGGTAGCTGCTTTCCGTGCTTGTCGAACCTTGCCTGCATCTGGCTAAGCGGCCGCCATGATGGTTGCGATCGCCTCGGTCAGCAGCGGGTTGAGGTCCCCGGCAGGAAGTACACGGGCTGCCCTTTGCAGGTCGCGTTGGTCAGGCCTGCGGGTTCGGTGTACCACTCGTCGCCCTGGCCCATCGTGTCGAGCGCCTGCTGCATGAAGCTGTGCCACATCGGCGCGGCGATGTAGTAGCTGTCGGAGTTCTTCGTCATCTTCACGCGCCAGTCGGCGTTGCCGCCCCAGACCGCGGTCACGAGATGCGGCGTGTAACCGACCGTCCACGCGTCGGCGAAGGAGTCGGAGGTTCCGGTCTTCACGCCGACGCGGCGGCCGCGCAGCGTGAGCAGCGAGTTCCGGCCGAAGATCATGGCCCGGTTGTTGTCGTTGGACATGATCGCCTGCATGATGAAGGCGACCCGAGCGTCGAGGACTCGCGTGCCCGGATTCTGCTCGTGCATGTAGACGAGCTGGCCGCCGCGGCTGATGAGGTTGATCCCGTACGGCTGACGGAGCAAGCCCTGCGTTGCGAGCACAGATGCCCCCGTTGCCATCTGCAGCGGAGTCTCGCCGTATCCGCCAAGCGTCAGCGAAGGGCCAAACGTGTTCAGGGGATCGTCGGTTGTGTAGTTCGGATTTCCGTTCGCGTCGTAACCGTGAAGCTGGTAGGGCGGCGCCCCCATGCTGCGCGCCATCTGCACGACTGCCGAGACGCCGATGCCGAGCTCGACCTTGACGGCGGGGATGTTGAGTGAGTTGCCCATGCAAGCCTGCAGCTGGCAGGTGCCGTGATATTTGCCGTCATAGTTGTGGGGCGCGTACACCTCGCCGGAGGCGGGGTCTCGATACGAGAACTTGCTGTCGACGACCGGCGTGGTCATCGTGAACTTGCCACTCGCGATCGCGGCCGTGTAGGTGTAGATCTTCATGGACGACCCCGGGTTGCGCGGCGGCCACACGGCAAGGTTGTACTGGCCGCCGTACGCGCTGGGGTTCGCCGACCCGACCATGGTCACGATCGCGCCCGTGGTGGGATCGATGGCGACCAGGGCGCCTTGCGTCACGTTGCGGTAGTGCAGGGCTGTGATGTTGTCGGTCACCACTCGCTGGCCGAGGGTCTGGAGGGCCGGGTTGAGCGTGGTGATCACACGCAAGCCACCCGTGTATGTGATATCCGAGCCGTACTTGGTCAGGAGCAGGCCCGTGACGTACCGCACGAACGACGGAGCCACCACATGGTTTTCCGGCATGAACATGTGCTTGGGCGGTGAGAGGTCCTCCGCGAACGCCTTGGCGGCGTCGGCAGCGGTGATCTTGCCGTCGCGGATCATGGCGTCCAGCACTGTCTTCTGGCGCTGCTTCGCGGAGGTCCAGTTGACAAGCGGGTTGTACAGGGTCGGCCCTCGGATGATGCCGGCGAGCATCGAGGCCTGCGCCAGGTCAAGGTCCTTGGTCTGGGTGTGGAAGTAGACCTTGGAGCCGGCGGCCGTACCCCACGCGGTGTTGGCAAAGAAGACGCTGTTCAGGTACCACTCGAGGATCTGCGCCTTCGTGTAGCGGCGCTCGATCTCAAAGGCGAGCAGCGCCTCGCGCATCTTTCGGTCGAGGGTCGTCTCATTGCCGACGAGCCGCAGCTTGACGAGCTGCTGGGTGATGGTGGAGGCGCCCTGCGCGGTGCTGTGCGACTGCAGGTCGACGACCGACGCGCGCACGATGCCCTGAGGGTCGATCCCCGGCTCGTCGTAGAAGTTGCGGTCCTCGATCGAGATCACCGCCTCCGGAAGGAGGGTGCCCATTTCGGAGAGGGGTTCGAAGTAGCTCTGGTAACCGGGCGGATGGAGGTCTGCCAGCAGGGTCTGGTTATCCGCCGCGTAGATCAGGGTGTCCTCCGGCACGGAAGTGGCGACCTGGCTCGGGTCAGGCAGCTTGTCGGCGAAAGCGACGTAGCCCGGAGACGTGATGATCAGGCTCGGGATGGCCACGACCAGCAGCACGACGAGCCTGACCACCCAGCCCGCAGGCCGCGAGATCTTGCCCTTGCTCAACACCTTCGGCGCGCTTGCGCGCCGCCGAATGCCGTTTGGCCTACGAGGCCAGACGATCTGATTGTTGCGGTTCAACGACATCGTGATCTCCGGAGTTAGTTGACGTGGGTACGATGCTCAAGGGCCCGTACCAACCGATCGACTGCGCGCTCAAAAGCGCCTGGATGTCGACGACCTGGTCCGGGCGCAAGGTCACCGGACGCAGCTCGCGCTGAGCCTTGACCACGAGGCCGTTGATGGCGGGTTTGCCGGCCGCCACGTACCAGGCTCGGGCGGCGTAGTGGAGGTGAGCGGACGCCTCGCGAAGCGACTCCAGGCGAGCCCGCGACTCGACGCGGCCAGACTTCGCAGCCTGTGTCAGCCGCTGCGCCTGGCGCGGCAGCATCACGTCGCGAAACCAGATCGAGGCGTCAAGGACCCTGGTCAGCGCCGCCGTCCCGGCGACCGCACCGGCGGCCGCAAGCCTGCGGTTCAGGTTGATGACCGGGTCGGCGACGACGACGGGGCGGCGCGCCGGCGCCACGGCCGCGATGGGCAGCTCCATCCACTCGCGGAGCCTGACCCGCGGCTGCCATGGCCGGGCGCTGCGCAGCGAGCCGATCAGCATGAGCGCGAAGATGTCCGCCCCCGCAAGGATGAACAACCAGCTCGCGATCGAAAAATGGTGATCGGCGATCCAGACACCGATGCCGCCAAGCAGGAGCCCGACGAGAGTGTTGAGGACCTGGTCGACCGCCCAGACAGCGGACGCGCTGAGCTCTCGCGCTTCGGGGTCGGTGACGCTCAGAACGCCCAGCATGCACGCGGTCACGAGGGCGATCCACAGGAACACCTCGACTACCCTGGGGATCGACCTCCTGACCTGCGGCACGAAGGTCGCCGCGACCATTCCGGTGAAAAGGGCGATCGAGAACTGCAGGAGCAGCGGCACTTCCACGCCTAAAAGAACGCGCCCCCCGGCGGGAGTATTGGCGGCGCCGGGGTTCCCGCGACCTCAACGAAATGTGGCATGGGCGACGATGGCTGACGTCATCGGCTCAGAAAGTCGGCACGAGTTGTTCACATTCGTGTACCAGCGCGTTGTCTGGATGGCGCGGACGCTGACCCGCTCGGCGTCCACGCCCTCGATTGGTGATAGCGATGGCAGTACTTCTGATCATTCTCATCGCGACGATCGGGCTCTCGGTGAGGGCCGGCCTCTATCGGCAGAGGTGGAACATCGCGGACGCCGACAGCACCGAAGACTCGTGGCTCGTCGACACCTGCGTCCGTACCTTCGTCCTCGTCCTGGTCTCCCTGCTGGGCCTGCTGGCCCTGGGCGTGATGTACGGAAACGTCCTCGGCGCCGTCCACGCCAGCCCCTGATTCGAGGCCCGGTTACCGCCGCCTGACCTGGCGTTTTAAGTTGCAGAAGCAGCCCCCTGCCCCGGGCTGCTTCGTTTCTGCCGCCCAGCGGGCGGCCTGAGCCGTCAAAAGGGCACGGCATCGACGAATTTCAGGCCAATTCACAAGCCTTGAACCTATTTAACCCTCATGCCGTGGGTGCACTGGCAGGCCGACCGTAGCTTGCCCCCGTCATCTAGCGCCCCCTTTGCCTGGGTGCGCGGCAAACGGGGGTATCAGTGCACTCGCTTCGAAAGCTTCTGTCCAATTGCCGGTCACGCCGGAAGGCTCATCTCGCCCTGGCCTTCCTCGCCATCACCAACCATGTGAGCTTCGTCGCCCTGGCGGCGGCGCCGGCCGGCGTCGTGAGCTCAGCCCCCCACCGGGCGGCTGCAGCGTGCGCGCAGGCCATCAGGGAGGAGCATTGCCCGGCGGCCTTCAGCGACGGCCTCCAGGTGAGCCTGCCCGACGGCGCTCAGCCATGTCCAGGCTCGGGCGACGGCGCCGCTTGCGTCACCAGCGCCGGATCGCCCAAGGTCGCGGCCGGCGTCGCCTCTACTCCCGACGGCCTGACCGCATGTCCGTCAGACTCCAGCATCTCCTCGAGCACGCCCGCGGCCTGCATCGACACCACTCCCTTAGCTGCCTCCCAAAGCGGCACGCCGGCCGAATCTCCAATCGTCTCCCCCAGCGTCCCGATCGCATCCCTGCAGCCGGCCGCCGCACACCAAAAGCTCAGCCTCAGCGCCAGCGCGTCAGCGATGCAGGCGGGCCAAGGCGTCGTTCTGACCGCGACCGCACCTGCCAGCGTGAGCGCAACCGGCACCGCGATCGAGATCTTCGACACGACCGCGGGCACGCTGGTCGCGGCCTGCTCGCAGGGAACCCAGTGCTCGGTGGCGTACGCGGCTGAAACGGGAGTCCACAACTTCTCGGCCTACATCACCAGGCCCACTTCCACGGTCCCGACCGGTTCGGTGCTCACCTCCAGCTCCGTGGCCGTGGGATGGATCGGCCTCACGCTCAAGGCCGTGAACGTTGTGGCCGGACCCGGCAAGGCCATGCTCGTCACGGCCGCGTCGACCATTCCAGCCGACCAGTTTGGTTACGCAATCGAGATCTTCGATCTGAGCAACATGAACCGCGTCACGTATTGCAGCCATGGCACCAACTGCAGCGTCTCCCTGAGTCAGCCGTCGAGCGGAGGGCGCTCCCTGGTGGCCGCGGTCGGCCGGCCCACGTCAAAGTTTTCCAACCCTGACATCTGGGCGGTGTCCGACCACCTCGCGCTGACCTGGCTTTCGATCGCCATCGGCGGCAGCTCGACCTTCCAGGTGGGGGGCGCCGTCCATATCAACGCGACTGCCAACGCGGATTTGACCAACACGCCATGGAGCATCGGCATCTTTGACGACAAGGGAAACCTGGTGGGAACGCCCTGCAAGACTGGCAGCTCATGCAGCGCCAACGTCAGCGTGACGTCGTCCGCGACGCCCCGCTTCACAGCCGCCATAGGCGCCGTGCCGCCAACCCGAAACCTCACCAAGCTGGGCCAGGTCCTGCAGAAGGTGACCGGGCCCACCTCCCTCGTCGACATCCAGGTGCGTTCGGCCGAGGTGCAGCCCTCCAGGATCTTGTGGGGAGTCGACTCGTGCAAGGCGTTCACCGGCGATCCGAGCGGGTCGGAGCTGTTCTCCTCCATCTCGGGCTCGTTGGGCCAGCCTGACTTCTGGGGCCGCTACCTGACCTCGACCGTATGCCCGGGCCTCAGCTGGCCAGAGATCTACCTGGCCGCCAAGGCGCACATGGGCATCTTGCCGATCTACAACGACTACAACTGCTCCTCGGTGTCCGGCTACGACACCGGTATGGGATACGCGCAGGTGGCGACGGGGGTCGCCGCTCACGACGGCGTTCCTCAAGGCCGCGTGATCGCGATCGACATCGAGCCGCCTGGTGAAGCCTGCCCCGGCGCCGTCTCCGTCGATGCCGGCTTCATCCGGGGCTGGTACGACGGCGTGCGCGGCGCGGGCTATGTCGCACTCTTCTACGGCAACGGCACCGGGGGCAGCGAGTTCGGTTCCGCCTGGTGCCAGGCCCAGAGCGAGGTCCCGGCCCTGTCCACGACGGCCTTCATCTGGTCGTTCGAGCCGTCCCTGGTTGCCGGCGCGTGGTCCAAGTCCAACGCCCCCGTCTGGCAGCCGTACCGGACCGGCTGTCCCGACTACGTGGCCGCCTGGCAGTACCAGATCGGAGGCAACGCCCCCAACTCCGACATCGACGGCGACGAGGCTCTCTCCGACCTTCCCCTGTGGTACCCATCCTGATCGGCGTCTGAAGCTCGCCAACCTCCCCCCAGGCGCCCGGGTGCCGCTGTGGCCCCGGGCGTTTCCTGCATAGCCCGATTCACGTCTTTTAACCACCAGGGCTGAAGGGAGTACGAAATGGAGCGTAGGGACACCGAATTCGAACGCGATCCGGCGAGCGGTCAGGTGCACGAGCGCGAGCGGGTGGTGAGCGAAGGTCCCCAGGCACCATCCGAATCCGAGGTGGTCAGCACCTTCAACCCGGGCTGGCGCGCCGTCCAGCTCGTCTATCTGGTGTTCGGCGTTATCGAGGGTTTGATGCTGATCCGGCTGGTGCTGAAGCTGCTGGGAGCCAACCCACACGCGGGCTTCTCGAACTGGGTCTACAACGTGACCGACGTCTTCCTGGGTCCGTTCAAGAACATCCTGCCGACGATCGGCAATGAGCAGTCGTTACTCGAGATGTCGGTCGTGCTGGCGATCCTGGTCTACGCGCTGCTCGGATGGGCCATCGCGCGCCTGGTCACGATCATCTTCTATCGCAACGTGACGGTGGCGCGGCGCTCGGGTGGACTGCGCCCGAGGGGTTTCTAGCCGCTCAGCCCAAGGGCGCCCTCTCCCCTAGGGGAGAGGGCTGTGGCAAGAGGGGCGCGGAAAGAGTTACCCCGCCCGCAACCCCGGCTCCGCGGCCAGGTCGCGGATGTCCTGCACCTGGCGGGTGATCCAGCGCGCGATGTCGTTGGTACGCACGACCTCGCGCGCTCCCTCGTTGCGGCGCCGCTTCTCCTCCACACCCATGACGATCGCCTGATGCATCGCGTTGGCGGTCGCCTCGATGTCGAAGGGGTTGATCGACAGGACGTGAGGCTGCAGCTCTTCGTGGGCGCCGACATTCTCTGACACGACGATCACGCCGTCCGACCGGTTGACCAGAGCGCCTTCTTTCGCGACCAGGTTCAGGCCGTCGTACACGGAGTTGACGATGAGGACGTCGAAGTTGCGCATCGCAGCCATCGCTTTGCGCACGCTCTCGCCAAGCTCGAGCCGGATCGGCTGCCACCCGTGCGCGCCGTATTGCGCGTTGATGCGCTGCACGGCCTGGCGAACCTTGCGGACGTAGTTCCGATACAAGGCGACGTCCTGGCGCGATGGCTGCAGGAAGGCCCAGAACTGCACCCGGCCTTTGAGCTCTGGGTGGTGGGCAAGCAGCTTCTCGTAGGCGAGGAAACCGCGCACGATGTTCTTCGACGGGTCTGTTCGATCGATGCGCACGATGAGGTGTTGCGGGCGCCAGTCGCGAAGCTTCCGCTCCTCGACCATGACGCCATGCGAGTACGAAAGCCTTGTCGTGCCCGCGACGTCGATCGAGATCGGATAAGCCCGCGCATAAACGATGCGGCCATCGACCAGCACCGCCCGCTCGCGCTCGTCCACCGCAAGGCCGGCGTTCTCCTCGCAGGTCATCAAGAAGTTGCGGACGTCGAGGCTGGTCTGGAAGCCGACGATATCGCAGCCGAGCAAGCCGAAAAGGATCGCGTCGCGCATCTCGCGCGGCAGCACTTTCCAGTACTGAGGCGTTGGCCAGGGGATATGCACGAAGTGCTGGATGATCGCGCCGTGCAGCTGCTCGCGGACCAGTTTGGGCACGAGGTAGAGCTGATAGTCGTGAACCATCACGAGTGGGCGGCCGGGCAGGCCTCGCGCCACATCGACCACCTTGCGCGCGATCTGTTTGTTGACCTCGACGTATCCGTTCTTCCAGGCCCGGTGAATGCGGCCGTTGATGACGGGCTGATGGGCCAGGTCCCACAGGTAGTGCTGGACGAACCACAAGACCGGGTTTGAGATCACCGAGTAGTACTGGTCGTACTGCTCCGGCGTCGGGGTCACGTAGTGAAGGCGCGTCTCGCTGCGGATGAGGGGTGCCTTCCAGGTCGTCCCGTGCTCCTCGATGAGCGCCCGCTCGCCCTCGGTGCGGGCGCATGCCACCCAATCGGCGCCAGCCACCTCAGCCAGCGTCAGCAACGCGGTGATCACCCCGCCCGCGCCACGCGTGAAACCGCCCTCTGGACGCGGCTCGTGCGGAGCCCGGTTGGCGACCACGATCGCGGAGCTGTGCGGCAGCGTGCGCGTGACGTAGCCGCGCAGCGATGTGCCCGGCCGCCGCCGTTCAACGCTGTCCAGGAATGGAGTCTCAGGATCGTTCATGGCAAGCATCAGCTCGGTGAGGGCTGGGGCGATGGCGTCGGTTGCGCGGACGGCGAGGGCGACGCCTGGGCCGATGCCGTCGGAAGTATCGACGGCAGGACCGAGGGCAGGGCGGACGGCAGCCCGCTCGGCGACGGCGACGGGCTCGGCGATGAAGAAGGCGACGGGGTCGGGGTGCAAGCGCCCTGCAGGAACGGATCCTGCGAGTCGCCGCTACAACCCTGGAGAACGCCAGCGGGTCGCGAGTACCAGTTCCGCATGTTCGTCGGGAGCCCGTTTACGAAGCGCTTCATGATGGTGAGGCCGACGTTTTCGCCGTACGCGCGGATCAGTCCACCACCTCCGTTCGGCGCTGTGTTGCCGACCCACACGCCGATGACGATGTCCGGGTTGTAGGCCATGATCCACGAGTCCGGGATGCCTCCCTTGCCGTTGTCGCTGGTCCCGGTCTTGCTCGCCATCTGACGGTTCCAGCCGAAGTGCCAGGTGTTCTGGTAGTTCTTCAGCACGTCGGTCATCAAGAACGCCTCGCTCTGCGTGAGCACGGTCGTGCTGGTTGGGTTCTCGTACTTGAAAACCGAGTGGCCGCTCGAGTCCTGGACGTCGTTGATGACGCGCAGGTCGATCCGCTGGCCCTGGTTGGCAAAAGTCTGATAGCCCTGCACGTGCTCGTAGAGGGAGACATCACTGGCGCCGATCGCGGTCGACAGATACGGCGCCAGCTTGCTTTTGATTCCCATCGCATGGGCGAGGTCGATCACCTTGGTAATGCCTTCCATCTGCGCGACCTGCACCGCGGGGATGTTGCGCGAGTAGAGAATCGCCGTGCTGGCTTTGATATCGCCCATGCCGCCGTTGTCGAAGTCCCGCGGCATGTAGCCGTTGAAGTTGGTCAGCTTGTCATGGAGGATGGTCGACCACGTGATCTTGTGGTCGCGAAGCGCGGCCTCGTACACGTAAGGCTTGAACGAAGACCCGGGCTGGCGGGGCGACAAGACGACGTCGAACTGGCCGCCGATGGCGTCGTTGCCGTAGTCGGCGGAGCCCACCCAAGCGCGGATCTCACCGGTCTTGGGGTCGGCCGCAAGCAGCGCTGAGTTGTTGACGTTGAAGCCCGCCAGGTCGTGCACACCGTTGGCAACTGCTTGCTGGGCGACCTGCTGCACACCCAGGTCGAGGGTCGTGCGCACGACGATGCTGCCTTGCTGTACCGCCGCCGAGCCGAACAAGTTCTCCAGGTCGACGAGCACGTGGTCGACGAAATGGGGCGCCTTGCTCTGGCGCGCCGTCGACTGGATGTGGAGCTCGGATTTGACATCCTCCTTGGTCGCCTTGTCGGCCTGCTCGGGGCTGAGGGCGCTCGTCGCCACCATGCCCTGAATCACGTAGGTCTCGCGCTCCTGCGCCAGCTCGTAGTGAACGAGCGGGTCGTATGCCGCGGGCGCCTGAATCAAGCCGGCGAGAAATGCCGCCTGCGCCGGAGAAAGATCCTTCGCGTCTTTATTGAAATATGTGCGGGCTGCGGCTCCGACGCCGTAGGCGCCGTGGCCGAAATAGACGCGGTTCAGATACATGCCGAGGATCTGGTCTTTGGAGTAGCGCTGCTCGAGCGCGATCGCCAGCACGATCTCCTGGACCTTTCGGGTTATCGATTTCTGAGGCGTGAGGAGCTGGATCTTGACCAGCTGCTGGGTGATCGTGCTGCCCCCCTGATGCAGTCCGCCAGAGGTGATGTCGACCCATGCGGCACGGGCCGTGGACAGTGGGTCGACGGCGCCGTGGTTGTAGAAGTTGCGATCCTCGGCCGCAAGCACCGCCTTCGGCGCGTAGGAGCCCATCTCCTTGAGCGTCAAGGTGACGTGATAGTGGCCGGCCGGGCTCCAATCTTCGATCAGCTTGCCGTTGCGATCGAGCACCATCACGTCGCCCGCGGCGAGCACATTCTGGCTCGGATCGGGCAGGTCCTTGATCGCCCACAGGACGTAGACCGTCATGGCGATCAGCAGGGCTCCGACCAGCGCCGAGATCCACACCTTCCTGGCCCACAACCAGGCGATGGGGCGGAGCCAGAGCGCGCGCTGGCCGCGGCCAGCCACCGGTTCGCTAGCCACCCTTCGCGCTCCTCCTCCGAGCGCTCATCTGGGCGGTACTGCGCCGCGTTCGAGCGCTACGTCAGAGACAACGCTCGCTCAATTCACCGTACCCGAGAACGAGTTCAGCCGAACGGGTTAGCTGAACTCGACCGCGATGAAGCCGTAGCCGTTCGAAGCGACCACCCACGCGGTGGCGACATAGTTGTACGGACCGAGGATGTTGGCGCGGTGGTCGGCGCTGTTCATGAACATGGTGTTGAGCTGGCGATCGTTGATGCCCAGCGACCAGTCACCGACGTTCTCGCCTGCCTGGTGGCCGAGGCCGCAACCGAGATCCACCTGCGGTCCATTGGTGTGAGACAGATACCCCTGGGCGGCGATGCGTTTGGCGTTGCTCACGGCGACGTTGTAGAGGCAGCTGCTCCACGTCAGCGGACCGAGGCCGCGCGCGGCACGGTCCTGGTTGATGAGCGACTGTTGTGTCGAGTTGATGACCAGGGCCGGGCGTGACGGCGCCCGCGTCGTCACTTGAGGTGGGGCCGCCGGGGCGGCGGGAGGCGCGGTGGGAGCCGCGGTAGGCGATGGGCTGGGGCTCGGGGTCGGCGGGGGCTGGAGCTTGCGCGCTGGATCTTGCGCCCGATCGGAGGTGGTGATCGCAGCGCCGGCCGCCGGCTGCCTCGACGCGGTCAGCGTCTGCGCGCTGTCGGAGTGCTGGCGGGCGAGGCTGATTGCGCCGACGCTGGTGGCGACGGCAACCGCGATGAGGAGTCCCCCGAACCAGGAAGCAAGCCGCATAGCAGACGGGAGACTCTGACGTTGGGGGGATGCCTATCTTGCGTTCGTTTGGGTTAAGGCTTGTAAAAGAGATCGTGCGCTTGTCTTCGGGGCCGAACGGAGCGCGGTTTTAATCGGGGAGGCGGCTCTTCAGGCGCTCGTACGCGAGGACGAGGAAGGTTTCGGCGATGCGTTCCCATCCATGAGTCTGCGACCACATGAACGCCATCGCCCGTAGTGCCAGCTGCAGCGATTCGTAGACGCCGAAGCGCTGGAGCGTCGCGTGCGGACGCAGCTCTCGGTAGCGGCGCAGAAATTGAAGGCGGATCTCCTCCGCTGCGGCTGACTCCGCCCAGTCCTTCGGCGTCGACGGTACGAGATACGCGCAGAACTTCCCCAGGTCGTAGCTGGTTTCCGCCGTGGCGAAGTAGTCGAAGTCGAGCAGCGTGTATTGGTCGTTGTGGAACACGAACTGGTCGTACTTCAGGTCGCCGTGGGTTGGCAGCCATTCCTCTTCGGTCGTCCGGCGAACGCGTTCACGCATATGGGTGACCAGGTCTTTCAGGAGGAAGTGGCCCTGCGGGAGGACATAGGCAAATTGCTCCACCACGCGGTCCAGACGCGCGATCTCCCTTTCGATCTCAATCCGTTCGTCGTTCTCGACCCCCGACTCGTGGATCACCGCGAGCGCTTCGGCCGCGGCGCCCGACATGAGAGCGAACTCCGAACTCGTGCGCTTGCTGCTCACCGGGCGTCCGCGCACGCCTTCCTCGAGCAGCAGGCCTATCTGCTCGACGTAGCCGAGCGGTCGGGGCAAGTTCAGGTAACCGGGGTACCGCGCAGCTGCTCGCCACAGGCCTTGCACGATGCGATACGTGCGCAGACCCCGGTGGCCAGGCTGGACCTTGCCATAGATCTTGGTGGCTTGACCCCCCAGGTCGATCGTGTAGCAGAGGATCGCGCCGATCTCCGGCGTGTAGCGGACGCGCTCGATGGCGATCCGGCGCGCCAACGCCAGCACCGCGGTCGCATCTTCGTCGAAACCGAAAAGGATGGAGGCGACTCGAACCGGATCGGTGGCCAGGGGCAGGTCGGGCATCCTGGGGTCGTACGGGTAGAACCAGTACGCGTGCTGTGTGTCGGGGAACAGGCGCGGAGTGCCGACGCCGTCGATCGGATCGCAGGGGTGGGTGCTCGCGTCCGACAAGCGAGCCTTCAGCTTCTCCCAGGCTGCCGGATTGAGGGCGCCTTTGGCGACCAGCCGCAGGCTGCGCTCTTCCCCGTCCTTATTAATGTCCAAAGCGAAAGTCGTCCAGTACCAGTCGGGTGGCTCGAGCCTGGTCCCCCGGCGGCGGACGCGGTGGAGCTGCCATCCCGATCCGGCCAGCGTTTCTTCCACAAAAGCGGCTACCGATTCCTGGCTCGTTGCCGCGTCCATGGTTACTCGCGATGCAGTTTGCGTTTCCATTGCAAGCGTATTGCCCTACTAGGGAACGCTGAGCGGGGCGTTCTGCGACATATCCCCGGGGCTGAGGGGTCCGTGTCCAGGATGGCGGCGAGGCAATCGCTCATTTCCACGTGGAGGTGGGCATTTGGAAGCATTCGGCGAATTCGTAGCCAGTCGCCCTGCGCTCGCACGGCACCTGGTCGTCAAGGCGTTCGTCCTTATGGCCGGACTTCTCCTCATGCTTGCTCGCACGTCACCGGCTCTGGCAGCGGACAATTCCCACGGCCAGGGCAAAGCACAAGATCACACGAGTGCTTCCGCAGTTGCTCATCGTCAGGACAGCCCCACGACGAGAAACGAGCACAACATCGGCGGCGGTGACGGCGACGGCAGCGGAGGGAAAGGCAAGGGCGGGGGCGGGACGGGCAGCAGCAGCCATGCGAGTGCAGGCAGCAGCAGCCACACGAGCGGGAGCGGTCAGACCAGCCAATCGTCCAGCGGAAGCGGCAGCACCAGGGCTTCCAGCTCTGGGCAGTCGAGCACCCAGGCGAGCGGCAGCGCGCACGCCACCGGTGACAGTAGCGCCAAGGCCGGCGGCAGCGCGAACGGTAGCGTCAGCACGCACGCCAGCGGCGACAGCAGTGCCAAGGCGAGCGGCAGCACGAGCGCCAGCGGCAGCACCAGCGCCAAGGCAAACGGCAGCGCGGGTGCTTCCCTGACGGCGACCGGGCAGCACAAGGAGGCCGGCGAAGGCAACTCCGACTCCCGGGGTGACGTCGCAGGGGGAAAGAGCGGCAACGGCGACGACAGGACCAAGGCGAACCAGGGCGAAGAAGCCTTGGGGAGCACGGGTAGCGTCGGCAGCGCGGGCAGCGCCAACGGCTCGACCGGCAACTCGACCCGCGTCGGGAGCACCGGCTCGACCAACAGCGCGGGCTCGGCCAACGGCACCAC
>VBDR01000068.1 GCA_005882135.1 Chloroflexota bacterium | reverse complement strand
GCATCCGAGGTGAAAGCCTTTCGCGAGGCGATTCGCAAAGGGCTCAGCCAACCCAAGGGCGACGGAAAGTGGCCCATCCCGTACGCGGTGCGGCGCACCGCCTGGCACGCGCTCGACCACGCGTGGGAGATGGAAGACCGCATACCCTGAGTGTCCTATGGAAGAGCAGAAGGGTGGCCTGCTCGTCGTGATGGCCCACCCCGACGACGAATCGATGGGCGCAGGGGGCCTGATCCTCCGCCACACGCGGGCCGGTGTCGCCACGAACCTGATCTGCGCCACCTACGGCGAGGCCGGTTGGATGGGCAAGCCGCCCGGTGCGAACAGGGAGGACCTGGCGGAGATCCGGGCCAAAGAGCTGGAGGAGGCCGCGGCCGCTCTGGCGCTCAACGGCGTCGAGCTGTGGGACTACCCAGACGGCGGCGTGCCAGCCGCCGACCAGCAACAGATCACGCAGCGGATCTGGGAGCACATCACCAAGCTCCACCCTCGTGCAGTCGTCGGCTGGGGGCCGGATGGGGCGTACGGACACCCCGACCACATCGCGATGGGCGTGTGCACCGACGCCGCGGTCGCGGCGATGACAGAGGGCGACCGGCCGGCGCTGTATCACCTCGCGGTCGACCAGCCGCTTGCCCAGTTTTACGCGCAGGCGGCGCGCCTGGCCGGCAACAGCCACCCGCTGCCACTCCAGCCGCAAGAGAAGGTCGACGTCGTCATCGAGCTCGACGCCGACGAGGTGATGATGAAGCTGCGCGCGATCGACTGCCATCGCAGCCAGCTCGAGGATTGGCGGATCGCGATCCGCGACCATCCCCAGCTGATGAAGGAGGGCTACGGCCGCGAGCCCTACATCGCCGTCTCGTCCCGCACCACGGGCCTCACCGCAGCCGGGCTGCTCGGAGAGTTCGCGTGAGCGCCTATTCCTCGACAGTGCGCGCGATGATCGACTATCTCGAGCCCGTGCTCGAGTTCGTGAGCGACGCCGAGGCCGGCGGCGCCGCTTCGAAGGCCGGCGGCAGCGACTTCCAGTTCGGCAATCCGCAGGAGATGCCGCTGCCCGAGATCCAGCAGGCGCTCACGAAATGGGCCGCGCCCCAGGACAAGGACTGGTTCGCCTACAAGTTCAGCGACCCCAAGGCGATCCAGGTCACGGTCGACTCGCTGCGCAAGCACATCGGCATCGACATCGATCCCAAGGATGTATCGATGACCACCGGCGCGTTCGGCGGCCTCGCCTCCACGCTGCGCGCGGTGCTGGATCCAGGCGACGAGGTCATCTACCTCTCGCCGCCGTGGTTCTTCTATGTGCCGATGATCCTCGCCAACGCCGCCAAGGCGGTGCGCGTCGACTTCGAGCCGCCGAAGTTCGAGCTCCCGGTCGACGCCATCCGGCGCGCGATCACCGCGCGCACCCGGGCGATCATCGTCAACACGCCGCACAACCCGAGCGGCCGCGTGCTGACGCCCGACGAGCTGCAGCGCCTGGCCGCGGTGCTGAAGGCGGCAGCGCGGCCGATCTACCTGCTGTCCGACGAGTCGTACAACCGCATCACCTACGACGGCCGGCCGCATGTCTCCCCGCTGCGCTTCTATGACCGGTCCTTCCTTATCTATACGTACGGGAAGACGCTGGTGGCCCCGGGCCAGCGCATCGGCTACATTGCGATGCCACCCACGATGCCGGACCGCGAAGAGCTGCGCGGCGCCATCTTCGTCGCCCAGGCGGTGACCGGCTACGCGTATCCCAATGCCGTGATGCAGTACGCGGTGGGCGACCTCGAAAAGGCGAGCGTTGACGTGGCTGCGCTGCAGCGGCGCCGCGACCGTCTGATCTCGGCGCTTGCCGAGATGGGTTACGAAACCGTGACCCCGGAAGGCACCTTCTATATCCTCGTTCGCTCGCCACTGTCGGACGACCTGGCGTTCACAAGGCGACTCGCCTCGGAGAACGTCTTCGTGCTGCCTGGCCGGCTTTTCGAGCTGCCGGGATGGTTCCGCATCTCACTGACAGGAAATGACGACATGGTCGACAGGGCTTTGCCTGGTTTCGAGAGGGCGCTGAAGCAGGAGCATGTGGTCCGCTGACGCACCGGCGGTAGAAGTCGATGACCTCGTCAAGCGGTACCGGAAGGCAAAGGTCAACGCGGTCGACGGCATCAGCCTTCGAGTAGAGGCAGGCGAATTCTTCGCTTTGCTCGGCCCCAACGGCGCGGGCAAGACCACGACCATCTCGATCCTCACCACCACTCTCGCGCCGACGTCCGGGCGTATTCGCATCTGCGGGTACGAACTGGCGAAGGAGCCGTCCGAGGTGCGGCGGCGAGTCGGAATCATCTTCCAGAACCCGAGCCTGGACAGGAACCTGTCCGGCGAGGAAAACGTGCGGCTGCACGCGATCCTGTACGGCCTCTACCCCTACCGGCCTGCCTTTCGCCTGATGCCGGACGAGTACCGGACCCAGGTGCGCGAGCTGGCCGCCGTGCTGGGCATGGAGACCGACATCCAGCAACCGGTGAAGAAGCTCTCAGGCGGAATGCAGCGCAAGCTCGAGATCATCCGTGGCCTCATGCACCGGCCGTCGGTCCTGTTCCTGGACGAACCGACCCGGGGCCTTGACGTCGCCAGCCGGCGCAGCCTGTGGGCCTACCTGCGCGAGGTCCGCGAGCGATACAGGGTGACCATCGTCCTGACCACTCACTACCTGGAGGAGGCGGAGCAGGCCGACCGGCTCTGCATCCTCAACCACGGCCGCATCGTGGCCATGGGCAGCCCGGGCGAGGTCAGGCTCAGCCCCGCGGAGGAGTTTCTCGAGCTGGACGCCACCGACCGCGCTCAGCTGCGGCTCGAGCTGAAGAAGCTGAACCTGAATTTCGAAGAGGACGGCGCCTTCACGGTCCGGCTCGACGGCCGCTCCGCGCACGAGGTGATCCGAAGCCTCGACGTTCCGCTGACTCGACTGCGCACGCGCCAGCCATCGCTGGAAGACGCCTACTTGAAGATCCTCGCCGATGAATGAGCTGAACGCGATCGCGGCCATCGCCGAGCGCGACCTCTTCAAGTTCCTGCGCGACCGCGCGCGCCTCATCGGTGCATTCGTCTTTCCGTTTCTGCTGATGTTCCTGATGGGGGGCACGCTCCAGCTCAACCTCGGCAAGGCTGCGGGCTTCAACTTCATCGGATTCACTTTCACCGGCGTCCTGGGGATGACGATCTTCCAGTCTGCGTCGCAGGGCATAGCCTCGCTGCTCGAGGATCGGCAGAACGATTTCGCGCAGGAGATCTTTGTGTCTCCCATCTCGCGCTACTCGATCGTGATCGGCAAGATCATCGGCGAGTCCATGGTCGCGCTCGCGCAAGCTGCGCCCTTGATTCTCTTCGCGATCGTTCTGCGGGTGCCGCTCACAGCGCTCGACATCCTGCTGCTGGTTCCGGTGGCCGTGCTGGGTTGCCTCGTCGGCGGATCGTTCGGCCTCCTCGGCATGTCGGTCATCAACGACCAGAGAGCGGCGAACCAGATCTTCGGCTTCATCCTGCTGCCGCAGTTTTTCCTGGCCGGAGTCTTCAACCCGATCAACGTGCTGCCGTGGTACCTCGAGATCCTCTCCCTGATCTCGCCGCTGCGCTACGTCGTCGATCTCTTTCGTGGAGTCGTTTACATGGGCCGGCCCGAATATCACAAGGTGGTGCTGCTCGATCCGGAGATCAACCTGATGGTGATGGCGCTGATGTTTGCCGTCTTCATCGTCACCGGCACGGCGCTTTTCGTCAGGCGCGAGACCAACCGATGAAAAATAGCCAGGCGAGCTCTATACATTCCTGTCCTCAATTCGCAGCCGCGAGGGACTAACCTTTAGCGCCTGATTTCCGGGCTGCCGGATCCCAAAAATTCCAAGTCGGGGGTAACGCATGGACGTTCAGGAGGCGGTTGCAGAAGGCACGGCTTCTGTGGAAAACGGTGAGGTCAAGCGCGACGGACGCAAGCAATTCTCGATGGGTGCGGGCGACATCCTCGAAGGCAAGCTCATCTACGACGGCTCGCTGCATGCCGACGGCCGCGTCGAGGGCGAGGTCCGCGTAAGCGGCAACATCGACGTCGCCAGTGGCGCCAACGTCAAAGCGCTGCTCGAGGGCGCCAACGTGACGCTGAAGGGCACGGTCGAGGGCCAGGTCACGGCGCACGACAAGCTGACTCTCGGCAAGAACGCCAGGCTCAGCGGCGACATCGTGGTGCGCAGGCTCCAGATCGACGATGGCGCGACGCTGAACGGCCACGTCCGGATGGGTGACGTTGAGCACCAAGCGTCCGGGCAGTAGGCCGCCGACCCCGATCCCGGCTGGCAATGGTTCCAACGGACAGCGCAACTCGGTAGTCCTGGGACCCAGGGATCGGCTCGTCGGTCAGCTGTACATCGAGGGCAACCTGCGCGTGTCGGGCACAGTCGACGGCGAGCTCGAAGCCACGGGCGATATCGAGATCGCGGGCGGTGGCAAGGTCAGTGGCGCGGTGACGGCCTACGAGCGCTTGGTGGTCGGAAGCCAGGCATCGCTCATAGGCGGCAACGTGCGGGTGGCGCGCCTGACGGTCGAGGACGGCGCCACCTTCACAGGCAAGGTGACGATGGGCAAGCCGGCCATCGAACCCCCAAAGCCACCAGAACCAGAGCGCCAACCGCTGCCGGCAGCAGTAGTGGTAGCCGAACCGGTAAAACCGATCGAGCAAAAGGTGGCCCCGGTCCAGCGAAAGGTGGCGCCTATTCGGCAGAAGGTGGCCCCGGTCCAACAGAAAGGCAAGCGCCGCTAAGAAGCGGACAAAAGTCCTCCTCCCCATTCATGGGGAGGTGGCCCGAAGGGCCGGAGGGGCTGCGCGCTGGAGTTTCACCTCCCCGCCATGCGGGGAGGTCGGCGGCGAAGCCGCCGGGTGGGGGCGAACGCCTATCCCTTGCGCGCGGCCGCAGCCTTCTTCTTCGCGACCTTGGCCGGCATCGTCCGCGTCACCTCGAGCGCGCGCTTGATGAGCGCCACCGGCGCCTTCACCCGCCAGTTCCCCGGCACCACCACGTAACCGCCCATCTTGTGCCCGGCCACCGGCTCGAAATCCCTCCCGCCCTGCTTCTTGACCGCCTCGATCTCCGCCGGCGGAAGGCGGAGGACCAGCTCCTCGCCGTAGATCCCGCAGAACATGTTGCCGTTCACGAAGGCGGACATCTGGCCGAACATCGGCCGGAGCGTGACCGCCGGCTCATCCGGCACCACCCGCGCGAACGCCGCTTTCGCGTCCTCGCTAGGTTTCGGCATCTTCATCGGACCCCGCGGCGCTGGACTCACGCAAGGATCGTAGTACGCTTCACGGGCTCTCTCCACCGCGGATTCGGAGGTGTGCCAATGAGCTGGTCTGTCGAGGGAACCTACTTCGAAAACTGCAACTGCGACTTCGCCTGTCCCTGCTTGGTGACGAGCTTTGCCGCGCCCGCAACGCA
>VBDR01000067.1:6118-7065 GCA_005882135.1 Chloroflexota bacterium | reverse complement strand
CGCGGCCTTGCTGCCGCCATAGGCCACCGCCTCGGGACCGGGCGCCAGCGCGGCCTTGGAAACCGACGCGACGATCGAGCCCCCCGTCTTCTGCCGGCGCATCACGGCCGCCGCGGCCCCGATCGCCAGGACGGCACCCACGTAGTGGACGTCGAGCTGGCGTTGCAGGTCCTCCCGCCCGATGTCCGTCAGCCCCGCGAACCGCGGCGCCTGGCCCGCCGTGTAGAACAGGCAGTCCAGCCCTCCGAACTCGGCGACGGTCCGCCGTATCAGGTGCGCCAGACTCGCGTCGTCCCGGACGTCCACCGGGATTGCGATGGCGCGATCAGGCTGCGCCGTCGCGGTCTCCCGCGCTGCGGCCTCCGCGGCGGCTTGGTCGAGATCGGCGACCACAACGTGCGCCCCTTCCGCCGCAAACCGTCGCGCGGCCGCGTGCCCGATGCCGCTGCCGCCCCCGATCACGACGGCGACCTGGCGGGGAACCAGCCGGGAGGTGCGCTCTCGCGCGTCCTGCTCGTCGATTTTGCGGCGCTCGAGCGGCCAGTGCTCGAACGCGTACACCTCCGCCTCGGGAATGAACTGGAACGCCGCGAGTGCTTCCGCATTCGCAATCGTCTCGAGCACTGCGCGATAGCACAGATTGGCCGTAACCGCGCCGCGCTTGTCGCGGGACGCCGTGATCATGCCGAGCCCCGGGGCGAGCACGACCTTGGCCCAATCGTCGAGCGGGCGCTCCTCGAGGGCGGCGTGGCGCCGGTGATACGCCTCGTACTCCGAGCGCTGCTGTGAGAGCTGCGTGCGGACTGCGTCGACCAGCCGATCTGCCGGCGCGGACGGGTCGAGGTCGAGCCACAGGGGCAGCCGGCCGGCCCGCAGGATATGCTCGGGCGTCGCCATGCCGCGACGCACCAGCGCGGGGGTCCGTTCGGCGGCGAGGGTCGCGAGGA
>VBDR01000067.1:0-6106 GCA_005882135.1 Chloroflexota bacterium | reverse complement strand
GAGCTCCGCCAACCGGCGGCGCGCCTCCGCGCCGGGGATCGCGCGGGGCGTCGCTCCCAGCACCGCGCGGCCCCGTCGCTTCGTTTCGAGGTGCGCGTCGATCCGGCCCACGACGCCCACCAGGCGCGCGTAGCACGCCCGCGGATCCTCGCCCCACACCACGAGGCCGTGATGCGCCAGCGCGAGCCCCACGGCGCCGCGGGGGAGCCGGTCCACCATGCCGGTCACCGTCCGCGCCAACGGGAATCCCGGGCGCACGTACGGCACGTACACGATCTCTCCCTGAAACAGCTCGGTGACCAGCCGCTCGGCCGTCGCGTCGTCCAGGTTCGTGAGACTCATCGTCGCCACGTCATGAGTGTGTACGATGACCCGGTGCGGGAGGAGCGAGTGCAGCGGTGTCTCGACGCTGGGTGCGGGTCCACGTCCGTCGGGTGGCAGCGTGCAGCGCGTCATGAGGCGCATCATGTCGGCATCGCTCATCGCTGCGGCGCTCGCGAGCGCCGCCAGTTCGGGGAGCGACAGCCGAGCGAATCCGTCGCGCCCGATCGTGCGCAGGTCGGTCCCGCTTGCCTTCACCAGCAGGACGTCGCCGAGCTTGATCGAGGTGTTGCCGCCGCCCGGTTGCACGAGGGCGGGCTCGCGGCCGATCAGGTTCGACAGGTAGACGAGCTGGTCGAGCTCGTCGGCGCCAGCTGGGGGGCCGGGGCCCCAACGATCCGCGGTTCGCGCCGGCCCGTCGCTCACGGCCCCGTGCGCGGCGGCACGGCGCCGTCGATCCCGCTGGCGATGACGTCCCTGAGCGTCGTCTTGCGCAGCTCCGCCGCGAACGCCGGCACCGCCTTGTCCATGAGGTCGGCGAATCGGGCGGACGCGGCGGCGAACCGCCGAGCGAGCAGCTCGTGCACCGCGAGCTGCTGGGTAGTGGGTGCGAAATCGGCCCCGTTGTCGGCGACGTCGGATTGCAGCGCCGCGAGGCGGCCGTAGAGCTGCATCGGGTTGCGGAAGGCGTCTTCGCGCGCCCCCGTCAGATGGACGTCGAACAGCACGCCCTCGACGTCGGCGACGCGGCGCTCGAGGGAGTCGGCCAGGGTCGCGAGTCGCTTGGCGCCCGCGTCGCCGGCCGTCGCCGAATCGGTGCGCAGCTGGCCCGCGAGGTCGAGGAGCTGTTTCCGCACCCATTCCAGCCGGTTGATCATCCGGGCCAGGCTGTCCTGCTCAGCCCGAATCGCGAGGGCGAGCCGGGTCTGCGCCTGCACGTCCGCGTCCGTCCCCGCGGTGTTCGGGTCTTTCAGCACGGTGAGCGACTGCGTGAGTGTTGTGTCGCCGACCATGAGGCGGATCCCGTACGTCCCGGGGGGCACCGGTGGGCCACGCAGCATGAGATCGAGATCCCACGTCACGAGTGGGCGCGTGCCGTCGGGACCGACGCGCACGAACGGCTTGCCCGGTGGAGGCGTCCGCAGCTTGGGCACGACCGTGGGCGAGTAGCGCAGGTCCCACCACACCCGATTGAGCCCCGGTTGCCGCTCCCCCTGGAGTACGCGCACGGTATCGCCCCGCGCGTCCACGACGATGAGTTTAGCGGGTGGGTGCGCGCTGTCGGGCCGCGCCGCCGAATCTGCTCGGGCCTCGGTGTCGGCGAGCGCGGCCGTCAGACGGTACGTCATGACCGCGCCGCCCGGAGGGTTCTGCGCCTGGACGGCGCTGTTGGTCGCGCTCGCGATCCCCTGGGTCGCCCGGAAGCGGTACGCGTGCGGCGGCGCGAACAGCCAGGCGCGCCCACTGAGCGCCCGGGCGTCGAGCTGCTCGAGCGGCGAGACATCGTCGAGGATCCATACGCCTCGAACGTACAGGCCGTTCTCGGTGCCCGCATACAGCAACCCGCGACGCACCGGGTCTTCGGCGACCACGTGGACGAAGGACAAGGTGGAGCGGGGGAACGCATCGGAGATGCGCTTCCACGACTTGCCGTAGTCCGTCGTCTTGTAGATGTACGGCGCGAGGTCGTCCAGCTCGTGCAGGTCCACCGCGAGATACGCGGTCCCGGCGTCGAAGTACGACGGCGCGATGTTGGTGATCTTGCCCCACGGCGGCAGCTTCGGGAGGTTGCCCGTGACATCGGTCCACTGCCCGCCACCGTCGCGCGTGACGTGCACGAGGCCGTCGTTCGAGCCCGCCCAGATGACGCCGGCCTGGAGCGGCGATTCGGCGATGGCGAACAGCGTCGCGCCGTCGAAGGTCATGAGATTGTCGGTCGTCACGCCGCCAGAGGTCTGCTGGTGGGTCGTGTCGTTACGGGTGAGATCGGGGCTGATCACCTTCCAGCTGGCGCCGCCATCGGTTGTCAGGTGCACGACCTGGCTTCCGACGTACACCCGGGTGTGATCGTGGGGCGACAGCGCGATCGGGAACGTCCAGTTCCAGCGGTATTTGAGGTCGGCCGGCCGCCAGCCGTAGCCGGCCTCCGGCCACACGCGCACGTTGCGCGCGTGATCGGTGCGCGTGTTGTATACCTCTAGGCCGCCGTCGTAGCAGCCCGACCAGACCGTCACGTTGTCGACCGTGTCCGGGATCGCGAAGCCGCTCTCGCAGCCGCCGACGTGTCCCCACTGTCCTTCGGTGATGCCCCCGGCGAGCGCGCGGCTCGGCATCCGGTAAGAGCTGCCGTCCTGGCGGTTGCCGTAGATGTAGTAGGGCACGCGGGCGTCCGCATGCGCGTGATACATCTGGGCGATCGGGAGCACCACGCGCGTGTAGCTCTTGCCGCCGTTGAGCGTGAAGCTCGCGCCGCCGTCGTGGGCGATGAGGATGCGGTCGGCGTTCAAGGGGTCGATCCAGATGTCGTGGTTGTCCCCGCCGGCCGAGAAGGGACTGCGGGTCAGCGTCTGGCCGCCGTCGCGCGACATGCTGAACCGCACCGAGACGAAGTAGAGACGCTCCTCGTCGTCGGGCGCGACGGTGAAGCGCACGTAATACGGTGCGCGCTCCGCCATGTCGTGATTGCGGCTCACGACGCGCCACGTGATGCCGCGGTCATCGCTGCGGTACAGCGTCGGGTCCTGGTCTTCGATCAGCGCGTAGACCGTGTTGGGATTGGAGGCGGCGACCGCGACTGCGATCTTGCCGACGACGTGATTCGCCGCCGGGAGACCGTGGCCCGCCAGGCGCTTCCACGTGACCCCGCCGTCGCGCGAGACCCACAGCCCGCTGCCCGGGCCGCCGCTCTGCAGGTGCCAGGTCTTCACCTCGAACTGCCACATGCCGGCGAACAGCGTATTGGGATCGCCCGGGTCGATGGCCAGATCCGAGCACCCGGTGTTCGGGTCCACGAACAAGGCCCGCGTCCACGTCTTGCCGCCGTCCGCCGTGCGGTACACGCCGCGCTGTTGCTGGGGGCCGTAGGCGCGCCCCAGCGCGCACACGAGCACGACGTCGGGGTTCGCCGGGTGGATCACGATCCGCGCGATCCGGCCGGTCGAGTCGAGGCCCGTGTGCTGCCAGCTGCGGCCGGCATCGGTCGACTTATACGCGCCGTCGCCCAGGGCGGTCGTGGAGCGAATGAAGAACGTCTCGCCGGTGCCGGCCCACACCACCGTGTGGGCGGACGGAGCGATCGCGAGGGCGCCGATGGCTTGAACGGGCTCACTGTCGAAGACCGCGCGCCAGTGCACCCCTCCGTCCTCCGTCTTCCAGACGCCGCCGGACGCTGCGCCCACGTAGGCGACCAGGGGGTTGCCCGGCTCCCCGACCACCGCGACGGCGCGGTTGCCTTCGGGGCCGATGAAGCGGAACCTCAGATGCGTCCACAGAGTGGTATCGATCTCCTGCGCGGGCACGAGTGTCGGCGGCGTGAGGAGCGTGAGCAGCGCCACAGCGGTGCGGAGACGGATCATAGGCGGCGGCCTCGTGTGCGGGCGACCGCTAAGAATGGCGGGCGGCGGGACCGGGCGCGAGGGGCGGGCCGGAGCGCCGGCCGCCCGTGCGGTCGTTACCGTGATCCCAACAGCAGCGCTTCGAGATCCAGGTCCCGCTGCACCCGCCGCATCACGTGATCACCGATCATGCCCTTGTCGCGCAGCGAGATCACCGCCCGCCGCTCCGCCTGGAGCAGCTCGAGCACGGTGGCGCGGCGGCCGCTGGCGAGACGCTCCTCGACGCCGTCGCGCTCGGCGCGCACGCGGGCACCGAAGCGCCGGCGGCGGTGGCCGTAGCGCGCCCGGAGCTCCGTCAGCGTCTCCTCGTCGAGGCCCGACGCCAGCTCGTCCAGCCGCCGCAACGCGGCGGCGGACGCCTGCTCCCGCGCGTGGGCTTCTTCGAGCCGCTGCGTCTCGCCGGTGTCACAGATGCCGAGCCGGCTGACGAACGGCTGGAGCGAGAAGCCCTGGACGAGGAGCGTCACCAGAATCACGACGTAGGTGAGGAAGATGATGAGATCGCGTCCCGGGAACGGGGCGCCCGCGGCGGTGGTGAAGGGGAGCGCCAGGGCGAGCACCAGGGAGTCCGCCCCGCGCAGGCCCGCCCATGCGATCAGCGCCACATGACGCCACGACACCAGGGGATCGCGCGTCCGCGCGCGCCGGCTCAACCAGCGCGGGCCGTAGGTCGCCGCGAACACCCACACGACACGCGCGGCGATCGTCACGAGGCTCACGGCCACACCCGCGATCGTGAGCTCCCGCACGGAATACGCGCCCAGTGTCCCGAGCACGGCCCGCAGCTCGAGCCCCACGAAGATGAAGGTGAGCCCCTCGAGCACGAAGCCGACCACGTCCCACATCCCCTCGGTCTGCACCCTGGTGTCGGGTGCCAAGATGCGGGGGCCCTGCCGGCCGAGGTACAGGCCGCAGGACACCACCGCCAGGATGCCGGACACGCCCAGGGCTTCGGCGGGGAGAAACGCGGCGAACGGTGTGAGCAGCGAGATCGTCGTCTCGATCTCGGGCGCATGGATGCGCCGGCGCACCCACGCGATCAGCCAGGCCACGACGAGCCCGACCGCGATACCCGCCGTGCCGACCCACACGAACCGCGGCCCCGCGGCCATCAACGAAAACGTGCCGCTCACGGCCGCCGCCACCGCCATGCGGTAGGCGACGATCGCCGCGGCGTCGTTGACCAGGCTCTCCCCTTCCAGAATCGTCGCGACGCGCCGTGGCACCACGAGGCCACGCAGGAAGGCCGTCGCCGCCGGAGCGTCGGGCGGCGACACGAGGGCGCCGAGCGCGAAGGCGGCGGCCCATGGCAGGCCGGGCGCCAGGGCGTGCGCCGCGACGCCGACCACGACCGTCGTGAACACCACCAGACCCACGGCGAGCAGCGTGATGGGGCGGACGTTGGCGCGCAGATCGCGCCACGAAGACGTCAGCGCCGCCCGGTAGAGCAGGGGCGGAATGAACACGATGAAGATGAGGCGCGGCTCGAATGCGACGGGCGGCAGGCCCGGGAGCAGCGCGATCACGAGCCCGCCGACTACCAGCAGCACCGGAGACGGGACTCCCAGCCGGCGTGCCGCGATCCCCAGGAGTACGACGGCGACGAGCAGCGCGAGGATGATCTCGAACTGGTGCATCGCCCCGCTCAGTGACTCACCGCACGCCCTCGCTCACTCCCTCGAGGGCCGCGAGCAGGGCCTCGACGTCCCACGCCTGATCGTGCCGCACGTTGTTGATGAAAAACGTCGGCGTCCCGTTCACGCCGCTGCGCACGCCGCTCATGAAGTCGTCGCGCACCTTCGGCTTGTAGGTGTGCGCCGCCAGCTCGCGCTCGAGGCGCGCGGCGTCGAGCCCGAGCTCCTGGGCGTACTCGATCAGGTGATCGTCCTCGAGCGCGAACTGGCGCTCGAACAGCCGATCGTGCATCTCCCAGAACTTCCCCTGCGCGCCGGCCGCTTCGGCCGCTTCGGCGGCGTGCTCCGCGTGCAGATGCAGCTCGGTGAGAGGAAAGTTGCGGAACACGAACCGGAGGCGCGGGCCCAGGCGCTCCCGCACCTCCTTCACGATCGGGTAGGCGCGACGGCAATGCGGGCACTCGAAGTCGCCGTACTCGACCAGCGTCACCGTGGCGTTCGCGGGGCCCTGCACGTGATCCCGCTCGCCCACCGGCA
>VBDR01000066.1 GCA_005882135.1 Chloroflexota bacterium | reverse complement strand
TCCAGGTCGATGGCGGATTGCTCAGGGCGGTGCGTTAGGGAGGAGAATATGCAGTTTGCGACCGTGCTGAGGCCCGAGCTTGCGGCGCATTATCATGCGGCCGGGCTGTGGTTGAACAAGAGTTTCTTCGAAATAATCGAGGAGCGGGCCCGCGCGCATCCCGACCGCGAGGTGTTCGCCGATGCCGGCCGCCGCATCACCTATGGAGAGCTCGAGCGCGAGATCGAGCGATGCGCCGAGTTCCTCCGCAGCATCGGCATCGGACGCGGCGACGTCGTAACCGTGCAATTGCCGAACCGCATCGCGTTTCCGGTGGTGTTCTTCTCGCTGGAGCTGATCGGCGCCGTCGCCAACAAGGTCAATCCTGATTTTCGCACCCGCGAGCTGGAGTACATCCTGAAGTTCTCCGGCAGCCGCGCCTATGTGTGTCCCCGCGAGTTCAAGGGCTTCGACTACGTTGCGATGGCCAAGACGCTGCAGGCGGCGGTGCCGGCACTCACGCATGTCATCGTCGCCGGCGGCTCTGCCGAGGGCGTGTTCGATCTCGACGCCGGCATCGCCGACAGCCCGCCGATTGCCGCCGCCGACCGCGTGCGCATGAGTCCCGACGAGGTGTTTCGCATGGCGTTCACCTCGGGGACGACCGGCGACCCGAAATGCGTGCTGCACTCCTTCAACACCACGCTCTGCACGGTCAAGCTGCTCAATCACGACATGGCGGTGAGCGATCGCGACGTCCTGCTGATCTATCTTCCGGTCGGATTGAACTGGGGCTACATCTGCCTGATGCAGACCATCATGGCGGGAGCGCGCGCGGTGCTGCTGGAGCGGTTCTCCGCGCGGGCGGCGCTCGAGGCGATCGGGCGCGAGAAGGTCACGTTCATAGCAACGGCGCCCGCCTCGATCGTTGCCATGCTCAATGACCCCGAGCTGGAGCAGTTCGACGTCGCGTCGCTGCGCGTGGTCATCACCGGCGGCGCATCGGCCGCGATCGAGACGATCCGCGAATTTCGCCGGCGCATGCGGGGGCATCTGGTCGAGCTCTACGGCATGCTGGAGACCGGGTTTCACACCTACACGCGCCTGTCCGATGACCCGGAGAAGGTCAGCGGCACCATCGGCCGTCTGGTCGACACCATGGAGCTGAGACTGATCGACGAGCGAGGCGATGACGTTCCCCATGGGGAAGTCGGCGAGATCGCCGCCCGGGGGCCTTCCGTTCACCTCGGATATCACAACAATCCGCGCGCCAACGAGCAGGCCTTCACGGCGGACGGCTGGTTCCGGACCGGCGATCTCGGCCGCTATGTCGACGCGGCGGGCAACATCCAGCTGACCGGCCGGAGCAAGGAGATCATCAACCGCGGCGGCAAGAAATTCTTTCCGCGGGAAGTCGAGGAAATCCTCTACACGCACCCCAAGATCATGCACGCGGCGATGGTCGGGATTCCCGACAAGCGGCTGGGCGAGCGGAATTGTCTGTGTGCGGTTCCCAAGCCGGGACAGACGCTGGAGCTAGCGGAAATGGTGGCGTTTCTCAAAAACGAGGTTGCCGACTACAAGCTCCCCGAGATGCTGCAGATCTTGGAGGAATTGCCGCTCACCGGCACCGGAAAGATTCGCCGGCACATCCTGCGCGAGCTCGTGCTCGAGCGAATGTCGCACCGACCTTGATCGATCGCCGGCAAACCGGCTAGGCCCGCCGGGGAAGCTGCTCATAGGCCGACCGGAAGTGAATTATTTTATCGCCCGCGGCTCCCCCGTTCACCCGGTGCGACCAGAAGCGGACCAGTCCGGGACGGGCCTGCTCTTTGACGGCCTGGCCGCATTTGAGTCACCCGAGCCGACTTCGCCTGTCAGGTCCCTTTGCCGCTTCCGATCTCATGGTTCGCCATGATTTCGAGGGCGCGCACCATGGCGGAATGATCCCAGGCCGAGCCGCCATGTGCCGCGCAGGCGTTGAACAGCTCCTGGCAAGTCGCCGTGTTCGGCAAACTGAGCTTGAGCGCCTTGGCGCCCTGCAAGGCGAGGTTCAGGTCCTTCTGATGCAATTCGATGCGAAATCCCGGGTCGAACCGGCGCTGCAGCATGCGCTCGCCGTGCACTTCGAGGATGCGCGAAGCGGCGAAGCCGCCCATCAGCGCCTTGCGCACGTTCGCGGGGTCGGCGCCGGCCTTGGCGGCGAACAGCAGCGCCTCGCCGACCGCCTCGATGGTGAGCGCGACGATGATCTGGTTCGCCACCTTGGTCGTTTGTCCGTCGCCGTTGCCGCCGACCAGCGTGATGTTCTTGCCCATGAGCTCGAACAGCGGCTTCACCCGGTCGAACGCAGCCTTGGGACCGCCGACCATGATGGTGAGCGAGGCGGCCTTGGCACCGACCTCGCCGCCCGACACCGGCGC
>VBDR01000031.1 GCA_005882135.1 Chloroflexota bacterium | reverse complement strand
GATGGTCGGCCCCTGGAGCCCGTTGGCCTGCTCGATGTCGTCGACACGGACCCGGACATCATCCGCCGGATAGCGCTCGGACGCGATCGACCACAGCGTGTCGCCCGGTTCGACGACCACCGTGGTATAGCCCGGCGCGGCGCCTCCGTGCGCCGCCAGGGCCAGGCCCAGGCTGAGGGCGAAGACGGCGGCGACTGCCGCCAGCAGTCGCCGCACCGGACGGGAGCCGCCGGCACGGGCTGCCCGCCAAGGTTTGACCCCGATGCCGGCGGCGTACATACGTTTGAGAGCATAGCGAACGTGCGTTCGCGTGTCAAGTCAGGCGAACAAAGGTTTGCGCTTGGAGACCCGAAGTGCTAGCATGACTTGCAACGTCCCCCACCACGATTTGGAGAAGACACGAATTGACCGATCAACTGACTGACAGGCAGACCAAGATCCTCGACTACATCCGCTACGTGACCAAGGTCCGCAACTACCCGCCCAGCGTGCGCGAGATCGGCGAGGCGGTCGGCCTGAGCTCGAGCTCGACCGTCCACAACCACCTCAACCAGCTCGAGCGGCGCGGCCTGATCAAGCGCGACCCCAGCAAGTCCCGCACCGTGCAGCTGGTCGCCGACGCCGATATCGACCAGAAGCGGCGCAACGCGGTCTCGGTGCCGGTCGTGGGCAACGTGGCCGCCGGCAGCCCGATCCTGGCCGAGCAGAACATCGAGGACCACGTGCTCCTCTCGCCGGACCTGGCCAAGGACGGCTATTTCCTGCTGCGGGTGCGCGGTGACAGCATGATCAACGCCGGCATCTTCGACGGCGACCTGGTCCTGGTCCGGCCTCAGCAGGAGGCGAGCAACGGCGCCATCGTGGTCGCCCTGGTCGACGGCGACGCCACCGTCAAGCGCTTCGAGCGCAGCAACGGGCACGTCAAGCTGATCGCCGAGAACCCGGCTTACGAACCGATCGTGACCACCAATGTCAGCGTGGTCGGGATCGTGCGAGGTGTGATCAGGCTCTTCCGTTAGCGCCGCCGCCGGGCGCGCGCAGGGCGCACCTCCTGAACAAGCGCGCGCGCAGGGCGTACTTCCTGAACAAGCGGGCGCGCGGGGCGCACTTCCTGAACAAGCGCGCGCGCTTCCGGAACACGAAAGGTCTCGAATCGCCGGGCGGCGTGGCGCGGCGCCCAGCCCCAGGCCAGTGTGCCGCCCTCGACGTACTCGGTTCGGTCCACCCCACCGAGCTTGCGCAGCTCGGCAAGGACGCCCTCGCGGCCGTATGGAACCAGGATCTCGAGCGCGACCGCGTCCAGACGGCTGGCGCGGTCGAGCGCTCCGAGCAGCTCACCGAGCCCGGTCCGATTGACGGCCGAGATCGGCACCGCGGCGGGATAGCGTTCCGATAGTGCGCTGATCGCGCGGCGGCGGGAGGCCGGCCCGAGCAGGTCGACCTTGTTCAAGGCGACAATGCGCGGTTTGTCGGCGGCCCCGAGGTCAGCCAGCACCTGCTCCACCGTCTCCGCCTGCTCCCCGGCGGCCGGCGAGCTGACGTCGAGGACCTGGACGATCACATCGGCCTCGGTCACCTCTTCCAGCGTCGCCCGGAAGGCGGCGACCAGGTCGGTGGGAAGCTTCTGGATGAAACCGACGGTGTCGGTAAGCAGCAGCTCGCGGCCCGCCGGCAGCTCGAGCTTTCGCGTCGTCGGGTCGAGGGTCGCGAACAGCCTCTGCTCGGCACGCACGCCCGCCCCCGTCAGCACGTTGAGCAGCGTCGACTTGCCGGCGTTGGTGTAACCGACGATCGCCGCCGTGTCCAGCTCCGCCCGGCGGCGGCCGGTCCGCTGCTGGTGACGCTGCGTGCGCACCTGCTCGATCTCGCGGTCCAGGTCGCGCATCCGCTTCCGGATGCGCCGTCGCTCGACCTCGATCTGCTGCTCGCCGAAGCCGCCGCGAGCCCCCACTCCCCCCCGCCGGCCGCCGACCTGCCGGTCATAGGCGTAGGCGCCGATCAGACGCGGCAGGAGATGGTGCAGCCGAGCGGCCTCCACCTGCAGGCGGCCTTCATGGGTGCGAGCGTGCTGGGCAAAGATCTCGAGGATGATCTCCGTCCGGTCGAGCACCCGAGCCTTGAGCGCCAGCTCGAGGTTGCGCTGCTGGCGAGGGCTCAAATCTTCGTTGCAGATGACGAGGTCGAACTCGCCCTCGACCTTCAGATCGCGCAGCGACTCAACTTTGCCCATGCCGATGAAATGCGCGGGGTCGACTTCCTGGCGCCGCTGCACGTCTGAGCCCACGACCTCCGCGCCCGCGGTGCGGGTGAGGTCGGCGAGCTCGGCCATCTGCTCGCTCACTGCCTGCGAAGTGGCGCCGGGGAGCAGAATGCCAACGAGATACGCCCGCTCCCGCGGGTTCCTGGTCGTGATCAGAGCTTGAGCTTTCCCATTCGCGTCATGGCTTCCGCCAGACGCGCATCCGGTGCGGTGACCGACAGCCGGAAATAGCCCTCGCCGTGAGGACCGAAGCCAACCCCCGGCGTGATGTTCACGCCGACCTCATCCAGCACATGACCTGCAAAGCCGATCGAGTCATACCCGTCCGGCACCGGAGCCCATACATAAAAGGTCGCGCGTGGCGGCTTGATGTTCCAGCCCAGCTTGTTGAGGGTGTCAGCGACCAGCTGGTGCCGGCGCGCGTAGACCGCGCAGGCCGCCCGCGTCTCCTCCTCTCCCCCGTTCATGGCCTCAATGGCCGCCCACTGCACCGCCTGGAAGACGCCGGAGTCGATGTTGGTCTTCAGCTGACCGATCAGGTTGACAAGGTCCGCTCGGCCGCAGACCCAGCCGATGCGCCAGCCGGTCATGTTGTAGGTCTTCGAGAGGGAATGAAATTCAAGGCCGATTTCCTTGGCGCCTGGAATCTCGAAGAGCGTGAGCGGCCGGTAGCCGTCGAATGCGATCTCCGAGTAAGGCGCGTCGTGGCACAGGACGATATCGTTGCGCCGGCAAAAGTCCACCGCGCGCTCGAGGAAATCGCGGTCGGCGGTCGCGGCGGTCGGGTTGTTCGGATAGTTGAGCCACATCAGCCGCGCTCGCCGCGCCACGTCCTCTGGAATCGCGTCGAGGTCTGGCAGCCAGTGGTTGGCCGCGGTCAGAGGCATCACATGCGGGTCGGCGCCGGCCATGATCGCGCCCGTCACGTACACCGTGTAGCCGGGATCGGGGGCAAGCACGACGTCGCCAGGGTCGACGAGCGCGAGCGGCGCGTGGCTGATGCCATCCTTGGAGCCGAGCGTGGGCAAGATCTCGGTGTCGGGGTCGAGCTCCACGCCCGAGCGCTCCCGGTACCAGCGCGAGATCGCTTCGCGCAGCTCGCTGAGGCCGAAGTACGACGGATAGCGATGGTTGGACGGGTCAGACGCGGCCTCCTGAAGCACGCTGACGATCCGCCCGGGCGTCGGCAGGTCAGGGTCGCCGATACCAAGCGAGATGACGTCCACGCCGGCTTTCTTCTTGGCCTGCACCTTGCGATCGATCTCGGCGAAGAGGTAGGGCGGGATACGTCCCAGTCGCTTGGCGCCGGCCGCGGTTTTGCTCCTCCCCACCTATGGCGAGGTGGCCTTGTCCTCCCCATTTATGGGGAGGTGGCCTTGTCCTCCCCATTCATGGGGAGGTGGCGCGAAGGGCCGGAGGGGCTGAGGGCCGGAGGGGCTGAGGGCCGGAGGGGCCGGAGGGTTCTCCACGTAGCTGAGGATACCTGCGAGCGGATCGGGCTCGATCTCGAACCAGCGCACGCGCTCGTCGCGACGCCACCATCGCAGCTGCCGGCGCGCGTAGCGGCGGTTGGACCGGGCCATGACGACCGGAAGCTCGTCGAGCGTGAGCTCGCCGCGAAGGTGTGACAGGGCTTCCGCGTAGCCGATCCCGGTCAGGACCGGGGCCGCCGGCGAGACTCCTGCGTCGAGCGCGGATTGCGTCTCGGCCACCAGGCCTCGCTCGACCTGGCGCCGGCTTCGTTCGTCGAGGCGGCGGTCGATCACCGACAGATCGGCGACGAGCCCGATGCGCAGAGCCTGCCAGGAAGGCGGTGTGCGCGTCCTCAGGACGCTCAGGGGCGGCCCGGCCGCCTCGAGGATCTCGACCGCGCGGATCATCCGCACGGGATTCTTGAGGTCGACTCCTGGTTCCGGGTCGATGCCCAGCAGCCGTTCTCGGAGGGACCGCACGTCGAGCCGCGCGAGCTCAGATCTGAGCGCGGGGTTGGGCGGGATGCCGGTCAGGCTGAATCCGTCGCAGACGGCATCGACGTAAAGCATCGTCCCACCCTCGACGATCGGGAGCTTGCCTCGAGAGGTGATGTCGTCGATGGCAGCGCGCGCCCCGACCACGTACTGGGCGGCATTGAAATCGGAGGCCGGGTCGACGAAGTCGATCATGTGATACCGCACGCGCCGTCTCTGCTCGTCGCTGGGCTTGTTGGTCGCGATGTCGAGGCGTTGATAGACCTGCCGCGAGTCGGCGACCACGATCTCTCCGTCGAGCCGCAGCGCGAGCTCGAAGGCGAGCTGCGATTTCCCGATCCCGGTGGGTCCGACGACGACCGGGATAGCGGTCATCGTTGCGCAAGCCCTCCCCATTCAAGGGGAGGGGGCAGGGGTGGGGGCCTCAGTAGTTTCTCCGGAAGTGGCGGGTCAGCTCCTGCCACTCGACCAGAAGGCGGGTGGGACGGCCGTGCGGACACGTGATCGATTCCTCAGCCGCCTCGAGGTCGGCCAGCAACCGGCGCTGCTCGGCGACGTCGAGTACGTCGCCGAACCTCACCGCCGAATGGCACGCGAGCGCGGCGGCAGCCTTTTGGATCGCACCATCGCCGCGATTCTCGGCGAGCGCAGCGAGCGTCTCCTGGATGGCCGCGGTCGCGCGCCCGGACGGCAGCTCGGTGGGCACGGCCGTGATGCGCAGGCTCCGAGGCCCGAACTCCTCATACTCGAGACCGAGGTTGGCCAGCTCCGCGCGATGGTCCGCGGCCGCCGCGATCAGGCCCGGATCGACGTCTACCGCCTGCGGAATCAGCAGCGGTTGGCTGGCCCCCCGACCGTTGCGGAGGCGATCGAGCAGCCGGTTGTAGAGAACCCTCTCGTGCGCCGCATGCTGGTCGACCAGGACCAGGCCGTGCGGGCCCTCGGCGACCAGGTATCCGGGTCCCGCCTGGCCGATCGGGCGCAGCACCGCGTTGGGCGGGTGCCCGTTCGTCTCGGCCGATGCCACGGCGGCCGGCGCCTGATGCATTGTCAGCTGAGGCCCGGAAATCACGGCGCCGGCGACCGCGGTCTCGTCGATCGGGCGGTAGCGGAACGGATCGCTTCCATCCAGCGCCGATCGGACAGCGCGCTGCAACGCGGCGAAGACAGCGCCCTCATCCCGAAATCTCACTTCTCGCTTCGCCGGATGGACGTTCACATCGACGAGCTCCGGATCGATGCCGACGTCGATCACGGCGAGTGGGTGCCGGCCGCGCTCCAACCTGCCCTGGTAGCACTCTTCGAGCGCGTACACGAGCGATCGGGCGCTGATCGGCCTGCCGTTGACGGCGACCACCATGCCATCGCGGCTGCCGCGGCTCAGCCGCGGTTGGCTGACCATGCCGGCGATAAGCGGCATCCCGATCATCTCGAGCATCTCGGCGGCGACGGGCGGACCGTAAACGGCCGCGATCGCGCGCCTCCGATCACCGTCTCCGCCGCTGCTCACTGCGGCGCGGCTGTCAATCGTGAGGTGAAACCGGACATGAGGATGAAGCAACGCGAAAGCGCTCACCACCTCCTTGATCGCAGCCACCTCGGTGGCGTCGCTCTTCAGGAACTTCAGCCGCGCCGGAACGTTTGCGAAGAGGTCCCTCACCTCAATGACCACGCCCGGCAGCAGGGGTCCGGCGCCCTGCTCGACGATCTCGCCCGCACGGATGCGCACCGTGGCGCCGCCGCTGGCGCACTCGACATCGGCGACCGCCGCGATGCTCGCCAGCGCCTCACCGCGAAAGCCGAATGACTGGATCGCGAGCAGGTCGGCGATTTTCGTCAGCTTGCTGGTGGTGTGGCGCACGAACGCGAGCACCAGCTGATCGGCTGGAATGCCGGCACCGTCGTCGCTGACCCTGATCGAGGTCTTGCCAGCTCCCCGGACGTCGATGCTGACCCGCAGGGCTCCCGCATCGAGAGCGTTCTCGACCAGCTCTTTGACCACCGAGGCGGGGCGCTCGATCACCTCGCCGGCAGCGATCGCATCGGCGACCTCGGGCGGAAGCATCTGGATCATGGGGTCAGCTTCGCGCGCAGCTGATAAAGCTTTTGCAGAGCTTCGAGCGGGCTCAGGGACGCGGGGTCGATCTCCTCCAGCTCCTTGCGCACGGAATCGGGCGACATCTCGATCGGAAGGCCGAGCTGCACATCCGGCGGCTCCAGCGGCCGCTGCCGTTCCAGCTCACCGAGCACATCGCGGGCGCGCGCGATGACGCCAGACGGCAGCCCCGCGACGGCCGCGACGTGAATCCCGTACGAGCGGTCCGCCCCGCCTGGCACGACCCGGTGCAGAAATCGCACGCTGTCGCCTTCCTCGAGCACCTCGACGCGCTGGTTGCGCACTCGCGGCAGCCTCTCGGCGAGCGCGGTGAGCTCGTGGTAGTGGGTGGCGAAGAGTGTGCGGCAGCCCAGCCTGGGCGCGTCATGCAAATGCTCGACCACGGCTTGGGCGATCGATACCCCGTCATAAGTCGAGGTCCCCCTCCCCACCTCGTCGAAGATCACGAGCGAGGAACGCGTGGCGTGGTTGAGGATGTAGGCGGTCTCTGTCATCTCGACCATGAAAGTCGACATGCCGGCGCTGATGTCATCGTGCGCGCCCACCCGCGTGAACACGCGGTCGGCAAGTCCTATCCGGGCGCGCTCTGCGGGCACGAAGCTGCCGCACTGGGCCAGGAGCACGATCATCGCCGCCTGCCTGAGGTAGGTCGACTTGCCGGCCATGTTGGGACCGGTAAGGATCACGATCTGTGCCGCGTCAGGGTCGAGCTCGAGGTCATTGGCGACGAACACGCCTGCCGGCAAACCGCGCTCGACCAGCGGATGCCGGCCGCCTTTGATGCTCAGCTGAAGCCCTGCGTTGACCTCCGGCCGGCGCCAACCATGCTCTGCCGCTGCCACCGCGAGGCTGAGCAGGGCATCGACCATCCCGATCGCGTGCGCGCTCGCGCGGAGCGCCGGCGCGGCCTCCGTCACGGCGGTGCCGAGATCGTGCAGGATCTCGAGCTCTCGCGCGGCGATGCGCTCCTGCGCGCTGAGCACGATCGCTTCTCTTTGCTTCAGGTCCGGCGTGATGTAGCGCTCGCCTCCGGTGAGCGTCTGCTTGCGGACGTAGTCGTCAGGCAGATGCGCGGTGTTGGCGTGGCTGACCTCGATGTAATAGCCGAAGACCTTGTTGAAGCCGACTTTCAGCGAGCGGATGCCGCTGCGCCGCCTCTCGGTCGCTTCCAGCTTCGCGATCCAATCGCGCGCTCCGCGCGAAGCGTCGGAGATCTCGTCCAGGTCTGCGTCATAGCCGTGCCGGATGACACCGCCCTGGCGGAGAGTCGGGGGAGGATCCTCGACCAGCGCCCGAGCCAGCGTGCTCGCCAGCTCCGGTGCGGTGCTGACGTGGCCCGCGAGCTCTCGCGTGACCAGAGCCGAGCACGCCGCCAGCGCCTCCTGGACGGCGGGGATGGCCTCGAGCGACCGGCGCAGCCCCACGAGCTCACGCGCCGTCGCGTGGCCCTGAGCCGCGCGCGTGACGAGCCGCTCCAGATCGCCGACCGGCTTGAGCACGTCCCGGAGGCGGTCCTGGAGTGCCGGCGCATCGACCAGCTCGTCGACGGCGGCCAGGCGCAGCTCGATCGACTCGGCGTCGCGCAGCGGAGCCCCCAGCCATGCGCCCAGCTGCCGTGCGCCGACGGGTGTGGAGGTCCGGTCGATCAGTTGGACCAGCGACGGCAACTCCAGGTTGCGCACTGTGGCTGCGTCGAGTGGCATCGTGGCGTCGGGCGAGTAGGTCCGCACCGTGAAGGAGCCCGGGGCGACTTTCGTCTGGTTCTGCTTCAGATAGTCCAGCACGACCCCCACGGCGCCGACCGCCAGCGGCGCGTCCTGCGCACCGACTGAGGCGGGATAGGCAATCCCAAGGATGTCCTTCAGCCTCTGCTGGCCGCGCACAGGGTCGAACCTGTACTCCTCGATCTCAGGAGGCGAGAGCAGCTCGGCCGGCGCAAGCCGTTCGAGCTCCGACTGGAGCCTGTCCCTGGGAAGCTGGCACAGCAAGAGCTCGCCGGTGGACACCTCGCAGGCGGCGATGCCCGCCTCGAGGCCTCGGCTCCACGCGGCGACCAGGTAGTTGTGCCGAGAGGGCTCCAGGTACGCGTCTTCGACCACGGTGCCCGGCGTCAGGACGCGGGTCACGTCGCGGCGGACGATCTTGTTCTTGCTCGCAGCCTCGATCTGGTCGCAAATGACAACCTTGTGACCCGCATGAAGCAGCTTGCCTACGTATGCCTGCCACGCGTGGTGCGGGACGCCGCACATCGGCGCCCGGCCTGACTTGCCCAGAGGCCGCGACGTGAGCTGCACGCCCATGATCGGCGCCGCGAGCTTGGCGTCATCGAAAAAAATCTCGTAGAAGTCGCCGAGCCTGAAGAGGAGGATCCCGTCGGGGTGTTTCTCTTTGGCGTCCCGGTACTGCCTCATCACCGGCGTGATTGTTGAAAGTGCGCCCTGCGCGCGCCCGGCGGGAATCACGCGGCCGGTTCCAGGGGTCCCCGCGAACTCACGCCGCAGGCTCTGAGTTCGTGGGGATTAGCAATCCTGTGAGCTGGCCTGCGGTGGCCTGCAGGACGCGAATATTGACGACGTCACCCGGCGCGATCTCACCGCCGCGAAGGACGTTGGCCCGCTTGCCCTGGCGGATTCGACCGTAAGGACGGTTCAACTCATCGTGGCCCTCGATCAACACCTCAGCGTCGCGTCCGATCCAGCGCGCGGTCTTGCGCGCCGCGATTTCGCGCTGCAGGGCCAGCAGGTCGTTCAAGCGGCGCAGCTTCTCCTCCTGGGCCACGTCGTCGACCATTCGCGTCGCCGCGAATGTGCCGGGGCGAGGCGAATACATGGCGATGTGGACGACGTCAAACTGCATCTCTTCAATCAGCGCGCGGGTATTGAGGTAAGCAGCTTCGGACTCGCCAGGAAATCCTACGATGACGTCGGTCACGAGCCCGATGTCGGGCATCAGCCGCCTGGCTCTGTCGACGATCGCTCTGTAGTGGCGTGTCTGGTAGCCCCGAGCCATGCGCCGCAGCACCATATCGTCACCAGACTGGACCGGCAGCTGCAGCTCGCGACAAACGACGTCGCTCGCGGCCATGACCTCGAGCAGCTCCGTCTCCAGATCTTGCGGATGCGACGTGAGGAAGCGAAGCCGCCGCAGCCCGGGAATCTTCTCGACTTTGCGAACGAGCGCGGCGAGGCCACCCCGGCCGTCGGGATCGTGATAGTCGTCCACGTTCTGGCCGAGGAGAACGACCTCCTTTGCTCCGTCCGCGACGGCCTGACGGCACTCGGCCACCACGGCTTCAAGGGGCACGTGCTTCTCGCGACCCCTGACCCGCGGGACGATGCAGAACGTGCAGTTGTGGTCGCATCCCTGGATGACGCGTACGAAGTGGCTGACTCCCGTGCGCCCGGCATGCGGGAGCGCCTCACCCAGCGAGTAGTCGTAGCGCCCCTCCAGGTTCGCGATGAAAGCGTCGTAGTCTCCGATCGGCACGACCGCATCGAGGTGTGGGAAGCGGCGTGTCAGGGCCTCGCCCTCTTTGGCCACGATGCAGCCGGTGACCGCGATGGTGCGGTCGGGCGTCTTCCACTCTTTCAGCTCATGCAGCTTCGAGTAAACGCGGTCCTCTGATGCTTGCCGGACGACGCAGGTGTTGAGGATCGCGACGTCGGCGCGCTCGAGCGAGTCCTCGACGTAACCCGCGGCAAGCAGCCTTCGGGCGAGGCTCTCGGAGTCCGCAGAGTTCATCTGGCATCCGATCGTCCAGATATGGAACGACCTGGTCTGAACCGCCGTCAGCGACTCTCCACGAGCAACCGAATTCCTGTCCTCTCCTCGCCGTCGATCGAGATGTCGATGAAGGCCGGGATGCAGACCAGGTCGAGTCCACCGGGGGCGACGTATCCCCGAGAGATGGCGATCGCCTTGACCGCCTGGTTGATCGCGCCGGCGCCGATCGCCTGGACCTCGACGCGGCCTTTGCTGCGGATCACGCCTGCGATGGCGCCCGCGACCGCTACCGGCTTCGAGGTGGCCGAGACCTTGAGCACCTCAACTGGAGCGCGCTCCGCTGACATTGCTGGAACCCCTTCAAACATGTTCACGGTCGATTCGCTGGATCGATGTAGCTTGGCCGCTGGAAGGGTTAATGGTAACCAGTACCGAATTGAATGTCACGGGTCCCGAAGCCACGACGAAGCGGTTGGGGACCCCGCTCAGGAAGCGCTGGATGACGACGTCCTTGTCCATCCCGATGCACCCGTCCCGAGGCCCCACCATGCCGACGTCGGTCACGTAGGCCGTCCCCCCCGGCAGGATCCGCGCGTCCGCTGTCGGGATGTGGGTGTGGGTGCCCACGACGGCGCTCGCCCGGCCGTCCAGGTACCAGCCCATGGCGGTCTTCTCCGAGGTTGCCTCGGCGTGCATGTCGCAGAACACGACGCGCGGCTCCGGATGTGCCGCCAGGATGGCGTCAGCCGCCCGGAAAGGGTCGTCAAGCGGGTCCAGGAAGATGCGCCCGATCAGGTTCATGACCAGGACCTGGTGGCCTCCAGCCTCGAGGACGCACCAGCCCTGGCCTGGCGCCGGCGCCGGGTAGTTCGCCGGCCGCAGGACGCGCTCGAGGTTCGGCAGGTCGCCGACGAACTCCTTTTGGGCGAAGACATGGTTTCCGCTCGTGATCACGTCGGCGCCCGAGCCCTTCAGCTCGGCCGCGATCCTGGCCGTCAGGCCAAAGCCGCCGGCGGCGTTCTCGCCGTTGAGAATCGTCAGGTGCGGCCGAAGCTCCTTTTTCAAACCCGGAAGCAAGGCTTTGACCGCTTCCCGCCCGGGGTGCCCGACCACGTCGGCGACGAACAGGATGCGGAGGTCGCCTTCGCTCATGGCTCGATTCTCGGGCAAAAAGAAAAGGGAGCCCGTTGCCGGACTCCCTTTGTCTTCACTTCGCATACTCCACGGCGCGCGTCTCGCGCACGACGGTGACGCGGATCTGGCCGGGGAAGCTGAGCTCCGATTCGATGCGTTTGGCGATATCCCGTGCCATCAGCTGAGCAGCGGTGTCGTCGATCTGCTCAGGTTTGACCAGGATCCGAACCTCGCGGCCGGCCTGGATGGCGTAAGACTGCTGGACGCCCGTGAACGAGTTGGCGATCTCTTCGAGCTTTTCGAGCCGCTTCACGTAAGCCTCGAGCGATTCCCTGCGCGCCCCTGGGCGCGCAGCCGAGATCGCGTCCGCGGCTATCAGCAAGAGCGCCTCGATGGTGTGTGGTTCCTCGTCGTAGTGGTGTGCACGCACGGCGTGCACGACCTGAGCCGGAACCCCGTGCCGCTGGAGCAGATCCGCCCCGATCACCGCATGCGAGCCCTCGACCTCGTGGTCGATGGCCTTGCCGATGTCGTGGAGCAGGCCTGACAGCTTGGCGATACGAACGTCGGCGCCGATCTCGGACGCCATCATGGCGCCCAGGTAGGCGACTTCCTTGGAGTGGTTCAGCACCTGCTGTCCGTAGCTGGTGCGAAACCGCAGGATGCCGAGGTGGCGAACCACCTCAGGGTGAAGACCCTGCAGACCGAGCTCCAGGACCGCCCCCTCCCCCTCCTCCTTGACCCTTTGCAGGACCTCCTGGCGGGACTTGGCGACGATCTCCTCGATCCGAGCCGGATGGATCCGTCCATCCACGATGAGCTTGTTGAGTGCGACCCTTGCCACCTCGCGGCGGACCGGGTCGAACCCGCTGATGATTACCGCTTCGGGGGTATCGTCCACGATGAGGTCGATCCCCGTGGCTTGCTGGAGGGCACGGATGTTGCGGCCCTCCTTGCCGATGATGCGGCCCTTCAACTCGTCGGTCGGGAGCGGAAGCACCGAAACGGAAACTTCCGCGGTCTGGTCGGCGGCGATGCGCTGGATCGACTCGGTCACGATCTCCCGAGCGCGGCGCTCGCTTTCATCGCGGGCCGACAGCTCGGCTTCGCGGACCTTGCGCGCGACTTCGTTGCGCAGGTCCTGCTCCACCTGGGCCATCAGGATTCCCTGGGCTTCCTGCCGCGTCATGTTGGCGACGCGTTGGAGCTCTCTCTCCTGCTGGCGATAGCTCTCTTCGAGCTGAGACTTGATGTCGTCCAGCCCTTTCTGCTGGTTCGCCATCTCGCGCTCGCGCCGGTTCAGGTCCTCGCCCTTGCGGTCGAGGTTTTCCTCCTTCTGAAGAAGACGCTTTTCGATCTGTTGCGACTGCGCGCGATACTCGCGGGCCTCCTGTTCGGCGGTGGTCCGGATCTTGACCGCCTCCTCTTTGGCCTCCAGGAGCTTTTCCTTGGCCTGGGTTTCCGCCTCGAGCACCGTTTGCTGGGCCTTGAGCTCCAGGACATGACTCCCATCGCTCTGCCGGCGCTGGAGCAGCACGTAAGCCACCCCAAAGCCTCCGGCGAGGGCCACCACTGCCACTCCAAAAAGCAATATGTAGACGTAGACAGGCATGTGAAATGCACCTCGTTATTCGATTGTCAAAGTGCGTGACCACGGCAGGACCAGAAGGGTCCCGCCTCGGGTTGGCTCTATGACTTGCGGGCCTCAAAACGGGCCCGCGTGCACCAAATTCTAGGCTTCTGCCTGTCCCTCCGTCCGAACCCAGGCCACCCGGCAAGCTTCCCGCGCGATCGACAACGAGAAGCCCCGCCGAAGCAGCTTCGCCCCCACCGAATCCAGCAACTCCCGGTAGCCAGGCGGCCGGTTCCGGGCGCACAGCCGTTCGGCGAGCCGGGTCGCAGACCCGAGCTGGGCTTCGAAGTCGACCGCGGTCAAGGCGAGATCCGCCACCGAACGGTCGACCCCCCGCGCCGCCAGCTCGGCCGATAGCGCCAGCGGACCCAGTGAACCCGACCGCCGCCGGATGTAGCCGTCGGCGAAGGAGCGGTCGTCCACATAACCGAGCTCGACAAGACGTGCGAGCGCGGAATCGATCTCCTCCTCGACGTAGCCGCGGCGGCCCAATTTCCGCCGCAGCTCGACACGCGAGTGTGCCCGCCGTCCAAGCAGCCTGACGCCGGCATCGAGCGCCGGTCCGGCCGGCGGCTTGGCGGCCCGGGCTCTAGAGCTCCTCCGCGGCATTGCTGGCCGGCGCCTTCGTCACACCCACCTTGAGCGGCGCCGCCGCCCCGGCTGCCTTCTCGCGCACCTTCGACTCGATCTCGGCGCACAGCGACGGGTTCTCGCGAAGGTAGTTCCGGACGTTGTCGCGACCCTGACCGAGACGCTGATCCCCGAACGACATCCATGTGCCGCTCTTTTCGAGGATCCCGTACTCGATCGACGCGTCGATCAACGATCCCTCGTGCGAGATTCCTTCGTTGAAGAGGATGTCGAACTCGGCGGACCGGAAGGGCGGCGCCACTTTGTTCTTGACCACCTTGACTTTCACCCTGTTGCCGACCGAGTCGAGGCCGTTCTTGATGACCTCGACCTTGCGGATGTCGAGGCGCACGGATGAGTAGAACTTCAGCGCCCGCCCCCCGGGTTGCGTCTCCGGGTTGCCGAACATGATCCCGACCTTCTCGCGCAGCTGATTGAGGAAGATCACGGCGCAGTTCGACTTGGAGATCGCCGCGGTGAGTTTGCGCAGAGCCTGGGACATGAGGCGCGCCTGGAGACCCATGTGCGAGTCGCCCATCTCGCCCTCGATCTCTGCCTTCGGCACCAGGGCCGCCACCGAGTCGATGACGATCACATCGACTGCGTTCGAGCGGACCAGCACCTCGACGATCTCCAGCGCCTGCTCGCCGGTGTCCGGTTGGCTGATCAAGAGGTCGTCGATCTTGACGCCGATCCGCGACGCGTAGAGCGGGTCGAGGGCATGCTCCGCGTCGACGAACGCCGCGACGCCGCCCGCCTTCTGAGCCTCCGCGATGACATGCAGAGCGAGGGTCGTCTTGCCGGCCGACTCGGGGCCGTAGATCTCGGTCACCCGCCCGCGCGGGATACCCCCCACTCCGAGCGCCAGGTCTAGGGGCAGCGCACCGGTGGAAATGGCCGTTACCTCGCTGCGCTGCGCGAAGTGCTCCCCCAGCTTCATGATCGCGCCTTTGCCATAGCTTTTCGTGATCTGGGACATGGCCGAATCGAGGGCTCTGCCTTTCTCCTCGAGGGCCTTATCCCGTTCCCTGTCCTTGTCTTTGTCCACTTGCAGTCAATCCTCCTAGGTCGTTGCGGCGAGTGTTCTACGTCGAGGGTCAGGAATCAACGTCGTTAACAGGCCGATGGTTCGGAGAGTGTAACGAACATGTGTTTGGCCGTCAAGCGCTCTTCACTTTCGACCTGGCGATGCTACGCGCCTCGGCGATCAGCATCCCCAGGGCCTCGGTCGCGGCCTGGCGCCGGTTGGAGACGCGGTCACCGCCGAACTTGAACTCGCGAGATGAGATACCCAGCTCCGAGGCGATTGCGATGTAGGTCAGGCCGACCGGCTTGGTGGAGCTTTCGGCGCCAGGCCCGGCGATCCCTGTCACCGCCACCGCCAGGCTCGTCCCAAAGCGTTGCCGCACGCCGCCGGCCATCGCTTCGGCCACCTCGCGGCTGACCGCGCCGACGGTGGCGAGCAGCGTGGGTGACACATCGAGCTCGCGCTGCTTGACCTCGTTCGAGTAGGCGATCACGCCGCCCACGAAATAGGCCGAGCTTCCAGGCTGGTCGGTGATCATGGCCCCCACCATCCCCCCGGTCGACGACTCGGCCACAGCAACCGTCAAACCGCCGGCCCGGAGCACGTCACCCAGCTCACTGGCCGGCGTCGTCTCGGGCGCGCCTCCGCTGGGCGCCTGTCGCAGCCTCGACGTGTCGAACGGACCGAGAAGATAGCGGAAGCGCCACAGGTAGTCGAGTCCGCTCCCGAGCGTGAACACGACTGCCGCCGCGACAGCGATCTCCGCGAACGGGACCAGGACCGGATACGGACGCTGCAGGATGAGCAGCGTGACCGCGCTCATCTGGGTCACGGTCTTGGTCTTGCCGAGAGGAGCCGCGCTGATGACGCGGCCCTGGCTCGCGCCGACCGAGCGCAGGATCGTGATCATGAGCTCGCGCGAGAAGATCACGACCACCACCCACGCCGCGACCAGGCCCTCCTGGACCAGGACGATCAGCACCGAGAGCACGAAGAGCTTGTCGGCCAGCGGGTCGAGAAACTTCCCGAAGTCGCTGACGCTGCCGCGCCGGCGGGCCAGCTGCCCATCGAGCGTGTCGGTGAGTGAGAAAACGATGAACAGCGCGGCGGCGACCTGGTCGTGCCCGGGAAAGCGCAGAAGCACAAGCGCCATCAACAAGGGGATGGCGACCAGCCGGCTGACGGTCAGGCTGTTGGGGATGTTCACGCCGGCACCTGCGGAGAAGTTTGCGACGAGAACTCGCGCCTTGCCACGCCGGCGCCCACCGGGCCGAGGGCGAGGCTTGGAGGGTTGCCTGCCTCAGGAATGAGGCGCACGAGCTCGTCCCTGTCCAGCCCGTGATACATCGCGTGGGTCTTCCCACAGCCTCTGGCGTAGACGGGCGCGGGGAATCGGCCGAAGTCATTCGCCTTCAGCGCCCGCAGCGGTTCCGTCCTGGTTCGCGTCGAGGCCGCCACCTGGTCGATCGAGAGGCCACGCTCGCCGCGCTTTGCAGCCAGAGCATGGCCAACGCTCATTCGAGGCCCAGACGATCCAGTAAATCGTCGACGTCGGGCAGGGTCATCAACACCTCGCGCGACTTCGAGCCCTGGTAGCCGCCGATCACTCGATGTTCTGCCAGCTGGTCGACGATCCGTCCCGCACGCGAGTAGCCGACATTGAACTTTCGCTGCACCAGGGAAACGGAGGCCCCACCTTCGGCGGCGACCGCGCGCGCCGAACGCGCGAACAGCGGGTCCAGCTTGCGCTCCTCCCTTCGCTCGCCGTCCCACTCGGAGGCAGCCCCTTCTTCGAGGATCTCCTCCATGTAGCGCGGCGCGCCCTGCGTCTTCCAGAAGTTGACGACGCCTTCGACCTCGGGGTCACTCACGAAGGCGCCCTGGATGCGGGTGGGCTTGCCGGCGTCGACCGGCTGGTACAGCATGTCGCCGCGGCCGAGCAGCTTCTCCGCCCCGCCGGCGTCGAGGATGACGCGGCTGTCCACCTGCGAGCCCACCGCGAACGCGATGCGGGACGGGATGTTGGCCTTGATCAGACCGGTGATGATGTCGGTCGACGGCCGCTGGGTGGCGATGATCAGGTGGATGCCCACCGCCCGCGCCAGCTGCGCGATGCGGCAGATCAGCTCCTCGATCTCACCCGCCGCGACCATCATCAGGTCGGCGAGCTCGTCGATGACGATCACCACGTACGGGAGCGACCGCGCCAGCTTCTGCGAGGCCTTCTCGTTGTAAGCGGCGATGTTGCGAACTCCTTCGGCCGAGAAGAGCTTGTAGCGCCGGTCCATCTCGGCGACCGCCCAGCGAAGCGCGGCCGCGGCCTGGTGCGACTCGACGAGGACCGGCAGGGCGAGGTGGGGCAGCCCGTTGTAACCCGTGAGCTCCACGCGTTTGGGGTCGATGAGGAGCAGGCGGAGGTGATCCGGGGTGACCTGGAAAAGCAGGCTCGTGATGAGGGCGTTGATGCAAACGCTCTTGCCCTGGCCCGTGGCGCCGGCGATCAGCAAATGCGGCATGCGGGTCAGGTCGGCGACGATCGACTGCCCCGATACGTCGTTGCCCAGGCCGAGGGCGAGCTTGTTGCTGCCTTCGCGAAATGCCGCCGTCTCGATGACCTCGCGAATCGTGACCAGGCTCGCCGACTTGTTGGGCACCTCGATGCCGACCGCCGACTTGCCCGGGATGGGTGCCTCGATGCGCAGCGGCGCGGCCGCGAGGGCAAGCGACAGGTCGTTCTGGAGGGCCGTGATGCGCTTCACCTGCACCCCGGGCCCGGGCTGGACCTCGTACTGTGTGACGGCCGGTCCGGGGTTGACGCCGACCACCCTGCACTCGACACCGAAGGTCTGGAGGGTGCTCTCGATGACCCTGACATTTCGCTTGATCTCGTCGGCCATCCGTTCCCGGCGCGCGGTCACGGTGTCGAGGAGCGTGATGGACGGCAGCTTCCACTCGATCTCGGGCAGGTCGTCCTCCGGTTCCGCCACGACCCGAAGCGCCGCCTGCGCGGAGTGCGCTGGAGGCTCCTCGACGGCGACCGCGACCGGCTCGGCGGGGGGTGGCTTCCTCTCGACGCGGTCGTCAGGTTCATCAACGTCCCAGATGCTGGGATGGTCTGGCGTCGCGGGCGCGGTCGCGAAGCTCGCCGCCGAACGTGTCAACAGGTCGTTGCTCGCGGCAACGGGCCGTGCGGTTTTCGGTTTCTCAGCGCCGGGCGCGGCGACCAGATCGCGAATCCTGGTCCGCTCGGCATACGCGGCCCGCAACGTGCCGACGGCGGTTGCGAGAAGCGCGCCGGGGCTGAAGTGGATGGTCACGATGAGGCCGATCACAAGGCCGGCGATGAGCAGAGCCCAGGTACCGACCGTGCCGACGAGCCCACCGATGGCGTAGTCGATGGAGAGGCCAACTGATCCCCCCGCACGAGCCGCGAGGCCGAACAACCCAACCAGGCTGAGCACGGCGACGAGTCCGGCCACGATATCGATGGTGCGCGGGCGCGGCGCTTTGGGCCAGAGCAGGTAGGCGGCCAGGGCCAGGGTGGCGCCCACCGGAACGAACCAGGCGGTGCCGAACGTGGCCAGCATCCCGTCGCGGATGCCGCCCAGGATCGACCCCGCGTTGCTTGCGATCGCCAGCAGTCCGAGCAGCGCGGCGAGCATCAGCAGGACGCCGGCGATTTCCCTGACCTGACGCGAGCTCAGACGCGGACGCGCGGCGCGCTTGCTCCGTTTGGAACGTGAAGACGAAGCGCGACGGGCGCCGGTTCGGTTTGAGCTTCGGGAGGTGGTGCGACGCATGCTGCGGGCCCTTGAGCCGATTGGATTCTACCCTTTCGTGGGAGCCATACTCTCACGCGTGGCGGTCGACCCATTCGCCGAAGCCGAGATCCGATACAGGTTCCTGACCGAAGAGCGGCGCACCGGAAATCTCCAGGCGCGCGCCTTCCGGGTCGCTGTGCGCGATCTCGCCGTGCTCGACAACGAGGGCCGGCGGTGGATGCTGGGTCCCGAGGACGGGATCTGGTACCGCCGCGAGAGCGAGCGCTGGCTGCAGGCGGATCCACCCCGGCGCCTGGTCTGTCCTTCCTGTGGTCATCACAATCTCGGACGGCACAGCTTTTGCGTGGAGTGCGGACAGAGGCTGGACCGCTAGGCCCCTCCGGCGGCTTCGCCGCCACCTCCCCATAAATGGGGAGGACTCTTTCTCGCTAGCGATGCACCTGGGCCTGGGCGATTCCGTACGCGAGGCCTAGCGCCACTGGGAGGAGGGCGGCGAGGAACCACAGCCGCCACCACAGGGGCCGGCTGGTCCCCTGCACCATCTCATGCCCGCAGAACCCGCAGAAGCGGTCGAACGGACCCGCGATGCCACGGCATCTCGCGCACTGATGCAGCTGCAGCCCGCAGTGGGCGCAGCGTCCCTCCTCCGAATGGTTGAGAACCATCGCGGGCTGGTCGCATCGGGGACACAGGCTCGGCGCGATCAGCGCCAGCGGCGGAAGCTTCATATCTCCGTGAGCACCGGGATCACCATAGGGCGGCGGCGGGTTTGCCTGTAGACCGTCTTCGACACCGCGTCGTGGATCGCCTCGTGGAGCAGGCTGAGCTCGGGATGTGAGTCGGCGAAGCGTGCGACGCTCTCCAGCGCGGCGGCGCGCGCGTCGGCCATGAGCCGCACCGAGAGCTCGGGTTCGATCACTCCGCGCGAGATCAGGTCCGGTCCGGCGCGCACAGCGCCCGTGTCGCGATCCAGCGTGAGCGTAACCACCAGGATGCCGTCCTCGGCGAGATGGCGGCGGTCGCGCAGCACGACCTGCTCCACGTCGCCGACTCCGAGTCCGTCCACATACACGAGCCCGGTGCCGATCTTCTCGCCGCGAATCATCGAATCCGCGTCGAGCTCGACCGTCTCGCCATCCTCAACCACCGCGATCTGGTCGGCGCCGAGGCCCGCCTCCTTGGCCAGCTCGGAATGCAGAAGGAGCTGGCGGTACTCGCCGTGGACGGGGATGAAGAATCGGGGGCGCACCGCCCCGAGCATCTCGAGCAGCTCGGCACGCTGTGCGTGCCCGGTCACGTGCACGTTGCCAACCTCGGAATAAAAGACCCGCGCTCCATGCCGGTAGAGGTTGTTAACGGTCTGATGGACCATCCGCTCGTTGCCCGGGATGGGTCGCGCCGAGATGACGACCCAATCGTCCTTGCGAACGTTGAGGAACGGATGGCGCTGAGCCGCAAAGCGGGTCAGGGCGGACAGAGGCTCGCCCTGACTCCCTGCCGTCAGCAGCAGCAGCTTTGAGGGCGGGACCCGCTCGACGTCCGCGAGCGGGACCGCGACACCATCGGGCACCTCGAGGAAGCCGAGCTCGCGCGCGGTCCTGAAGTTCTGCTGCATGCTGCGTCCCACAACCACCACCCGGCGCTCGAACTGGGCCGCCATGCGGACCAGATGCTGGATGCGGTGGATGTTGGACGCGAAGTTGGCGACCACGATGCGGCCCGGGGCCTGGCTGAAGATGCGCTCGAAGGCGCCGTGCAGGTCGCGCTCCGAGCCCGACCTTCCCTCGCGCTCGGCGTTGGTCGAGTCACTGAGCAGGAGCAGCACCCCGGAGTCGCCCAGGCGGCGGAATCGCTCCATGTCGGTGGGGTGGCCGTCGGGTGGCGCCGGGTCGAGCTTGAAGTCGCTCGTGTAGACGACGCGTCCGACCGGCGTGTCGATGGCCAGCGCGACCGCGTCAGGGATCGAGTGGCACACGGCCACCGTCTCGACATGAAACGGACCTATCTGCACCGAGTCGCCGACCCTGACCTCGCGGAGGTCCGCCTCGCGCAGGATGCGGTGCTCCCTCAGCTTCGGCTTGACCAGACCCAGCGTTAGACGTGTGCCGTACACGGGGACGTTGAGCTTCTTGAGCGCGTACGGCAGTCCGCCGATGTGGTCCTCATGTCCGTGCGTGAGAAAGATGCCCAGCACCTCTCGTCCCGCGTGCAGGAGATAGGAGATGTCGGGCAGGACCAGGTCGATGCCCAGCATGTCCTCCTGCGGAAACATCAACCCCGCGTCGACGACGAGGACCTTGTTCTCCCACTCGAGCGCCCACATGTTGATGCCGACCTCGCCGAGGCCGCCCAGCGGGAGGTACCGCAGACGCGGAGACTTCTGGGGTCCCCGTGAACTCACGCCGAAGGCTCTGAGTTCATGGGGATTTCACAGCAGACGCAGCTGCTCTGCTTCCTGTTTTGGCGTCGCGACTGGAACCGGTGGCGGCGGGGGCGCGAGCAGCTGGTCCAGGTATCGCTTCACGTGGTCGAAATCGTGCTCGAGGTCGGCGACCAGCGATCCGTTGTGGAGTGCTGCCGCCGGGTGATACAGCGGCACGTAGGCCACCTCGCCGCGTTTGATGAGGCTGCCGTGGATGCGCGAGATGGAGCCCTGACCGGGCATCAGCCGCTCGAGCGCGTGCCGCCCGAGGATGAGGACGACCTTCGGCTTGACGAGCTCCAGCTGCTGCTTGAGGTAAGGCGAGCATGCCTCCGCCTCGTTCGGCATCGGGTCGCGGTTCATCGGCGGGCGGCATTTGAGCACGTTGGTGATGTAGACGTCGAGACGGCTCAAGGCGATGCGGGCCAGCAGGGTGTCGAGCAGCTTGCCCGCGGCGCCGACGAACGGCTCGCCCTGCCGGTCCTCGTTGAATCCAGGCGCCTCGCCCACGATCATCACGTTGGCGGGACACGGGCCGACCCCGGGCACGGCCTGTGTGCGCGTGGCATGGAGTCCGCAGTTCTTGCACGACCGGATGGTGTCGTGGAGCCTGAGCAGCTCCTGGGGAGCGCTAAGCGACTTTGACTCCGGCTTTGGCAAACGTGATGTACTCGCCGGCGTCCCGGATCGTCTTCATGACCGACTTCAGCTGGTCGTCCGCCAGCGCGACGAGCGGAAGCCGGAACGGCCCCGCGCTGAAGCCCATCGCGTTCAGCGCCGACTTGATCGGGACCGGGTTGGCGGCCGTCGTCATCAAGGCTTTGATCACCGGCAGCAGGCCATGGTGGATGTCGCGCGCGACGTCGTTGTCGCCCTTGCGCTGCGCGTCGATCAGCCGGGCCATCGATCGGCCCGCGATGTGCGATACGACGCAGATCACTCCGTGACCGCCGACCGCCAGCACTGGCAGCGTCCAGCTGTCATCCCCGCTCCACACCTTGAATCGCTCCGGCTTGCCGGCGCAGACAAGCCCGATCTGGTCGAGGTCACCGCTCGCTTCCTTGACGCCGATGATTCCCGGCAGCTCGGCGCAGCGGAGCGTCGTGGCCACGGTCATGTTGACCGCCGTGCGGCCCTGGATGTTGTACATGATGGTCGGGCCGACCTCGGAGATCGCCTTGAAATGCAGGTACATGCCGTCCTGTGGCGGCTTGTTGTAATAAGGGACGACCGCCAGCAGCGCGTCCGCGCCCGCCTTCATCGCCAGCTGTGACAGCTCAACCGAATGGTGCGTGTCGTTGCTGCCGGTGCCCGCGACCACGCTCTTGCCTGGAATCGCGTTCTTGATGACCCTCAGGAGCTCGATCTTCTCGGCGTCGCTCAAGCTCGGCGACTCGCCCGTCGTGCCCGATACCACGACACCGTCCGAGCCGTCGTTGATCAGCATCACGGCGAGCTTCTCGGCCGCGTCGTAGTCCACCGCTCCGTCGGCTTTGAACGGCGTGATCATGGCGGTCAGCAGGCGTCCGATCTCTATCGTCACTTTGTCATCACTCCCATTTCGATCGCTTGTTCCGCGATCTGGATCGCGTTGAGCGCGGCTCCCTTGCGCAGGTTGTCGGACACTATCCACATCACCAGGCCGTGCCGGGTCGAGGCGTCGTCGCGGATGCGGCCGACGTAAACCTCGTCCTTGCCGGCGACGCCGTGCGGTGTCGGATAGAGCCTGGCGTGCGGGTCGTCCTGAACGACGACTCCGGGCGAGGCGGCAAGGAGTCCCCGCGCCTCATCCGCGCTGAGCTTCTCCGTCGTCTCGAGGAACACCGACTCTCCATGGCCTACGGGCACCGGCACGCGGACGCAGGTCGCGGTGATGCGCAGCTCTGGCTGGTGGAGGATCTTGCGCGTCTCGTTGACGATCTTCACTTCCTCTTCGTTGTAGCCGTCGGGTTCGGGGTGCCAGCCGCCCGGCACCACGTTGTACGCGAGCTGGTACGGGTACACAACCACCGCCGGCTCCTCGCCTTCGGCGATCGCCTTTGTCTGTTCCTCGAGCTCATCGACGAGCGAGCGCCCGGCGCCGGAGGCGGATTGATACGTGGACACGAGGACCCGCTCCAGGCCGGCCTTCTTCTTCAGCGGGTTGAGGATCACCGTCAAGGGGATCGCGCAGCAGTTCGGGTTGGCGATGATGCCCTCGTTGTCGCGGATATCGTCCCCGTTCACCTCGGGCACGACCAGGGGCACGTTTTGCTTCATGCGCCACGCCGAGCTGTTGTCGATCACCAGGGCTCCCGACTCGGCTGCGATCGGGCCATACATCAGGGCGATGTCGCCGCCGGCGGCGAAGAGCGCCACATCGATGCCTTTGAACGCCGACTCGCTCAGCTCTTCGACCTTGAGGGAGCTGCCGTTGTAGGGGACCGTCATTCCCTTCGAGCGCTCAGAGGCGAGGGCGACGACGCGTTCGCTCGGAAATGCGCGCTGCGAAAGCACACGCAGCATCTCGTTGCCGACCATGCCCGTCGCACCGACGACAGCAACGTTTAATCGCTTGGAGGTGGGCACGGGGCCAGTTTACTTCGATCCGGGCTGCAGTGGATATGGCCCGAGTTGGAGCTGATGTTGCGCGGGATACAGGTACCGCGAGGGTCGCGCCTGCTGCATGCGTCGCACCGTCACCCGGTCGGGCGGATCAATCATTGCGGAGCCCCAAAAGCTGGTCCAGCCCTCGGTAGAAGCGCGGCTCGGCGGTGACGCGGCGGATGGCCAGCAGGACGCCCGGAACGTACGCCTCGCGGCTGGTGGTCCGGTGCGCGATCGTCAGTGTCTGACCAGGCAGGCCGAAGATGACCTCCTGGTCGGCCACAAACCCGGGCAGCCGGACGCTGTGCACGCCGACGCCCCCCTCTTCCCCACCTCGCGTGCCCGCGAGCGTCTCCTTTTCCGCCTTGCTGTGCGTGAACGGTCGGTCCTTGCGCCGAGCCGCGAGGCGGCGCGCCGTCGACAAAGCGGTCCCAGATGGGGCGTCGAGCTTGGCGGCATGGTGCATCTCGATGATCTCGACCGCATCAAAAAGGGGCGCCGCGGTCTCGGCCAGGTGCATCATCAGCACTGCGCCGATGGCGAAGTTCGGTGCCACGATGCCACCAACGTGCTTGGCGTGGCAGGCGGTCTCGAGCTTGTCGATATCCGCGGTCGACAAGCCGGTCGTCCCGACGACCGGCGCTGCGCCCGCGGCCACGGCCGCCAGCGCGTTGTGCATGGACTCGGTGGGTCGCGTGAAGTCAACCAGCGCCCGCGGCCGCTTCTCATGCAGGAACGTGGCGAGGTCGTCGCCGCGCCCGATGCCCCCGACATAATCGATGCCGGGTTCGATCTGAAACGCGGCAGCGAGAACCGAACCGACTTTGCCTTTATAGCCGGCAATCGCAACCCTGACGGGACTGGTCACCTCCCCACCTCGTGGGGAGGTGACCGGCGAAGCCGGTGGGTGGGGAGTTCGGAACCCGCAGCCACCGCCGTCGGCCTAGTCCCTGCGGGGCCGCCTGTCGCGTCCGCCGCCGTTGCGTCCGCCGCGGTCCCGACCGCCAAATCCACCCTCGCGCGGCGCGGGCGGCGGTGAGGCGAGGGCGACCGCCATCGCCTCCTGGCTGATCTTCTCCTCGATCGGCAAACCCTTCGCCGTCAGCTCCTCGATCGCCGCCTGCCGGCTCAGGTTGAGCCGGCCCTGGCTGTCGATCTCGACCGCCTTGACGGCGATCTCGTCGCCGATGTTGCAGACCTCCTCGACCCGCTCCACGCGGTGGTCGGTGAGCTTGGAGATGTGGACGAGGCCGTCCTGGTTCGGCAGCACCTCGACGAAGGCACCAAACGGCATGATGCGCACGACCTTGCCCGCATAGATCTTGCCGACCTCGACCTCGTCGGTCAGGCTCTTGATCCAGTCGATCGCCTTCCGGCCGGCTTCCTGGTCGACAGCCGCGATGAAGACGCGACCATCGTCCTCGACATCGATCTGGGCACCGGTCTCCTCGGTGATCTTGCGGATCATGGAGCCGCCCTTGCCGATGATGTCGCGGATCTTGTCGGGGTTGATGAGGATCGTCGTGATGCGCGGCGCGTAGTTGCTCATCTCGGTGCGCGGACGTGGCAGCACCGCAAGCATCTTGTCGAGGACGAAGAGTCGCGCCTCGCGTGCTTGCTCGAGCGCCTGGGCCATGATCTCGTGCGTCAAGCCCTTGATCTTGATGTCCATCTGCAGCGCGGTGATCCCATCGCGCGTCCCGGCCACCTTGAAGTCCATGTCCCCGAGCATGTCCTCGACGCCCTGGATGTCGGTCATCACCGCAAACTTGCCTTCGCGCGTCACCAGACCCATCGCGATGCCCGCGACGGGGGACTTGATCGGCACGCCGGCGTCCATCAGGGCCAGCGTCGAACCGCAAACCGACGCCATCGAAGTCGATCCGTTGGAGCTCAGGATCTCGGAGACCAGGCGGATCGTGTAAGGCCAGTCCTCGACTGGTGGGATGACAGCTAGCAGCGCGCGTTCGGCGAGCGCGCCATGGCCGATCTCACGACGACCCGGTCCGCGCAGCGGTCGGGCCTCGCCCACCGAGTACGGCGGGAAGTTGTAATGGTGCATGAAGCGCTTGAACTCCTCCGCTGTGAGGCCGTCCAGCTTTTGCTGGTCGGACATCGCACCGAGGGTCGCGATCGTGAGCGCCTGGGTCTGGCCGCGGGTGAAAAGGCCCGATCCATGCGTGCGAGGAAGCACACCGACCTCGACGGTGATTGGGCGCACGTCCTTCAGGCCGCGGCCGTCGACGCGGACGCCCTCCTCGACGATGCGCTGCCGCACACGGTCCTTAAGGGCCTTGTCGAAGAGCTTGCCGAGGATGTCGATGTGCTCAGGGAAACGCTCTCCGAGCTCGACCACCGTCTTCGTACGAAGGTCGTCCAGGGCGCTCTCCCGCGCCGCCTTGTCCGGGCTGTAAAGCACCTGATCCAGCCGCAGCGCGAGGTACTCGCCCACGATCTCGAGCATCTGCTCCGGGTACGTGTTGGGGATCCACTCCCGCTTCTCGAGACCAACCTGCTGCTGCAGCTCGAGCTGCGCGGCGCAGATCTGCTTGATCGCGTCGTGCGCGGCCGCGAGCGCGTCGAGCACGATCTGCTCGCTGACACCCTTGGCGCCCGCTTCGACCATCAGGATTGCATCCGCCGTCCCAGCGACCACCAGGTCCAGCTCGGAGTCGCCCATCTGCGACATCGGCGGGTTCACCACGACTTCGCCGTTCATGTAACCCATGCGGACAGCACCCACGGGGCCCTGGAACGGGATATCGGAGATGGTGAGCGCGGTCGACGCGCCGTTGATGCTGAGGATGGTCGGGTCGTTCTCCTGGTCCACTGAGAGGACGGTGGAGATGACCTGTATGTCGAGCCGGAATCCTTCCGGAAAGAGCGGCCGGAGCGGACGGTCCGTGAGGCGCGACGCCAGGATCGCCGTTTCGCTGGGCCTCCCCTCACGGCGCATGAACGCGCCGGGGATTTTGCCCGCTGCGTACAGCTTCTCCTCGTAATCGCACGTGAGCGGAAAGAAATCGATCCCCTCACGTGGCTCCTTGGCCATCACCGAGGTGCTGAGCACCACCGTGTCGCCCTGGCGGATGATGACCGCCCCGTTTGCCTGTTCCGCCACGCGCCCGGTCTCGATTGAGATCCGCCGCCCGGCGACGTCTACGTTTTTCGTGACTACTGCCACGCCAAATACCTCCAAATATGTGGGAGGAACCCGGCGGTGCGACTCTGGGTCAGATTCCTAGCAGCTGCCGGTTAGGACGTGCGTCCTGAGCGAAAGCTTCTAAGAGCCGACCCGCGCTACCGTGCTGGGTCCTCCCGGTTTTGTGTTATCTCCTGATCCCGAGCTTGGCGACGAGGGCGCGATAGCGCTCCACGTCGGTGTTCCTCAGGTAGTTCAGCAGACGCCGTTGCTTGCCGACCAGGAGAAGGAGGCCGCGGCGCGAGTGATGGTCTTTGGCGTGCGTCTTCAGGTGCTCGGTGAGCTCCCGGATTCGCGCGGTGTGAAGCGCAACCTGGACCTCGGGGGAGCCCGTGTCCCCCTCAGCGCGCCTGTGTTCCGCGATCAGCTTGCCTTTGACTTCGTTCTCTACTGCCAAACTCGGTGCCCAGTATACGTGCCGACCTTCAACGAACGTATTCGACCGAGCCGTCCGAGCGTGGATCGGCTCCAGCACGCCACTGTCCCGGACCGTCGATCACCAGCGCCTGGGCGTGGCCGAACGAGGGGTGTTTGGGCGGCATCAGCCGAACGTGGGGGTCGGAGCGCGCGGTCCGGGCGGCATCGGGGTAATCCGCCTCCATCGCGATTGTGGCCCCATCCGGCAGGATCGCCATTCGCGGCCGGGCCGCCGCCTCGGCCGGGTTGAGGTTCAGGTCCACGAGGTTGATCAGCAGCTGCGCCTGCAGCTGGGGTTGGAGGTCCGCGCCCATCGATCCGAACGCCGCCCAGGGCCGGCCTTCGCGAGCCGCCATGGCGGGGATAAGGGTGTGCATGGTTCGCTTTTTCGGCTCGAGCCGGTTGACGTGGTCGGGGTCGAGGCTGAAGTACGCGCCTCGGTTCTGGAGGAGCATGCCGGTGCCCTCGGCGACGATGCCCGAGCCGAAGTCGTAGGCGACGCTCTGGATGAGAGAGATCACGTTGCCGTGCTCGTCCGCGGCGCAAAGGTAGATGGTGTCTCCGCCCTCGCGCGCGCTGCCCCGGCCTGCAGGCACATGCCGTGGGTCGAGAAACAGCTCTGCAGGGGTCACAGCGAAATCCGGATCGGTGATGTACCGGTCGCGCAGGGCGTAGCTCGCATCGCGTGCCTGGCGGAACGGCATGCCTGCCTCGAGCCTGACGAGCATCGCCGCGGCTGCGAGTCCCTGCGTCGGCGGCGGCAGCTCGTACACGGTCAGGTCGCGATAGGCAAATGAAATCGGGTCCACCCACTGCGAGCGATGGCTCGCGAGATCCTGGCGCGTGAGGAAGCCATCACGGCGTACGACCGCGGCAGCGATCGCTTCAGCGATCGCACCTCGATAGAAGGCGTTGATCCCGCCGTGGCCGATCTCACGCAACGCCGACGCCAAGTCCGGGTTGCGAAGCAGCATGCCCGCCTCCATCGGCGGGTAAAGCGCGTAGGCAACCGGCTCCTGGCCCAGCCTGCTCGCCGCTGCCATCAGCGCTCGCGCGAGCTGGGGGGTGATGAGATAGCCGTCCTGGGCAAGCGCCGCCGCCGGTTCGAGAACAGCCCCGAAGCCAAGGGTGCCGAAACGCTCGAGCAGCCGGCCCCATGCCTCGACCGTGCCCGGCACGGTCACTGTCAGCACGCCGCGCGCCGGCATGGCGGCATGGCCGCGCGAGCGGACCGCCTCGATGGTGGCGAGCTCGCCCGAGCGCCCCGCGCCGATGAGACCGACCGGCGATGTCGCGTCGGTGGGCCACACGATCGCCGTCAGGTCGCCGGCCACCGAGGTCATGTGTGGGTAGACGACGCAGAGCACGGCGTCCGCCGCGACCGCTGCGTCGATTGCGTTGCCGCCCTCGCGCATGACCTGGGCTCCGACTTCTGTCGCGAGGTGATGCGGTGTGGCGATCACACCGCCGGTCAAGAGCGCGCCCTGCGCGCGCCCGGCGGAGTCACCGAGGGGTTATGAACTCGATCGCGCCGGGCTGGATCTCAAAGAGGGCCGGCAGGAATCCCACATCCTCCCCGTCGAGGTCGATGCGCACCTTCTCGGGCGAGGTGACCGTGATCCGTTTCCCATACATGAGCTCAATTTTCGGGTTGCCGTTGTCCAGGTGCTTGCCGGCCAGAAAATCGTTGATGCCGCGCATGGTCTCGATCTTCCCCGCATCTTTGACCACGATCACGTCGAACACGCCGTCTGTCGGCGAGGCCGACGGCGCCATCTGCATTCCGCCGCCGAAGAACTGACAGTTGGCAACCACGACCTGCTGCGCCTTCGCGAGCTCATGCGTGGAGCCGTCGATCACCATCGTCATCGGCTTGTTCTTGTAGGTCAACAAAGCGAGCCCGCTGCCCACCTTATAGGTGAGCGAGCCCAGCCGCTTGCTGCCTCGATTCACCCGATACACCACATCGCCCCCCAGGCCCGCGTCTGCGATGTTGATGAAGTGGCGCACCGCCGTGGCGCCGTCGGACGTTTGATACGTCACGCAACCTGCGTCCAGCCGCCTGACCATGCCGCTGCGAAGCACGTCGATCGCCTGCTTCGGGTCGACTGGAATTCGCAGCGTGCGGCGAAAGTCTCCGCCAGTGCCAAGAGGAACCATCGCCAGCTTGCTGGTAGTCGGGATCGGAGCGCCGTTGCGGAAGAAGCCGTTGACGACCTCGTTCAGCGTGCCGTCGCCGCCTACCGCAACCACGACGGGTCGCGATTCGAGCACCGCTCTCTGGGCAATCTCCGTCGCTTCGCCTGGCCGCGTCGTGAATGCGACCTCGTAAGGCAGGCCGCTCGAGGGCAGCCAGGTCTCGATGACCGCCCACTCGCGCCCCGCCTTGCCCGCTCCGGACGACGGGTTGACGACGAAGAGGATCGGTGCGCCGGACTGCCCGGCTATGGCGTGCCTCCGACCGCGCGCGGATTCATGACGGCTTCAGGATCGATACCCTGCTTTACGGCTCGCCACACTTGCATCCACCCTCCCATCTCGTCGGCGACCCACCTCGCCCTCGCCTGGCCCACGCCATGGTGGTGGGTGATAGTCGCGCCAAGCTCGAGCGCCGCAGTCATCGCTCCCTCCCATGCGCGCCCATAAGCCGTGCGCGCTTCGGCTTCAGTGTCACCAGAGCCGCCGAACGTGAAATAGGCGCAGCAGCCCTGCTCATAGGCATGACTGAAATGGCATAACGCCAGGCCACCGACCGCTATTGCGGACTTGACCTTCGCGTGAAGGTCGGGAAGCACCGTCCAGGGCGCCGCCAGCTCGATCGTGTCGAGGTACGCGCCAGCCGGTTCGAGGAATGCCTTGAGGCGGTCGGCGGACAGGTCGAAGCGGTGCCGCTGCCAGCGCTCCCAGGGTTCATGGCCCAACTTTTTCGCGCCGGCGGCGAATCCTTCGACGGCCCCGGCCTCGGCGGCGGCAACATCTTTCAAGCCCGCGGTGGCGACCACGAGCATGCACTCGCCGGAGTCAAGGTCAGATCCGTTGAAGGCCGTGTCTTCGGCATCGTAAAGGCGCATCACCAGCGGCCTGATGCCAGCCTGCATCACGGCGCGCATGCATTCGAGCCCGGCGCGAATGTCGGCAAACGCGTAGCCCCCGCCGGCGGTTGAGTCAGGCAGCCGGTGGATTCGAAGCACGGCGCCGATCACCACGCCCAGCCCTCCCTCGGAGCCGACCAGGAGCTGATGAAGCGCGGGCCCCGCGGCCGAGCGCGGACCGGGCCGAGGCGCGGCAAACGTTCCGTCCGGGAGGACCACCGCCAGCCCGATCAGCATGTCCTCGATGCTTCCGTAGCGGCTCGACTCCTGGCCGGAGGATCGCGTCGCGATGAGCCCCCCCACGGTGGTTCCGGGCAGCGAGCTCGGATAGTGCCCGAGCGTCAAACCGCGCGCGTTGAGCTGCTGCTCGAGAGCGAATCCGTTGACCCCGGCCTCGCAGCGACAGATGAGGTTGGTTTCGTCAATGTCGAGGACGCGGTCGAACGCGCCCATGTCCATCACCACCTCGCCGGCGGCCGGCGACAGCGCACCGCACACCCCGCTGCCTGCGCCCATCGGCGTCACCGCTACGTGGTTGGAGGTCGCCCAGCGGAGCACGTCGGCGACCTGATCACGTCCCGTCGGGCGCACGACCAGGATCTGCGGCGGAGCCTTGCCGGCGCGTTCATCCATGATCGCGAGCGGCCACAGGTCGCGGACCGGCCGTTCGTCGACTGCGGTCGCGCCCACGATCTTCTCGAGCTCAGCTCTCATCCGAGCTCTGATTCCGGACCGCTGGACACTCATTCTTGCCTGGCCGCGAACCGGCCTGCAAGCCAGCCGGTGAGGATGGGTACGCCGAATCCGCAGGGCCCGCTGTACTCGTAGCCGCCCAGCACGGCCCCCGCCGCGTAGAGGTTTGAGTAAGGGACCGTGCCCTCCTCGCTTAGCGGATGCAGACGCTTGTCGGTCATGACGCCCAGCACCATCTCCTCGGCCGCGCTGAGGTACTTCAGGTGATGCAGCCGTGTGCCCAAGCCTGCGGCCGGAACGCCTTCGTGAAACACGCCAAGCCCAAGCAGCGGTTCGGTGGTGGTGCGTCCCGCCTGCAACCCGCCACCTATGTGGCGGCCGGTGGCGAGCACGAAGGCGTCGGCGTGGAACGCCCGGCTCGCAGCCCGTGCGGCCGTGATCCGACCCCGCGCGCTCTCGAATGACATGACCTGCGCCGCCACCGCCCCCAGCGAGATCGCCTGCTGTAGGCGCCAACCGTGCGGGGAGGGCGGCGAGGCGAGAAGCTCGAATCCGTCAGCTGGAAGATTGGTGAACCCAGGTGGATAGGCGATCGCCGCGCCCCGGGCCCGCGGCGCGGGCGCGCGCCGCCCGTACAGGTCGGTCAGCGCCGCGCCCTGTGGCAGGTCGGCGATGGAGATGTCTTCGGCGAAGGCCTCGATGCCGTGGAGCTCTTTGAGTGCCTGTGCGGTGGATGTGGCGTCGTAATCGCCGACCTCTGGCACGCCGATCACCGCGACGCGTTTCCCGCTGAGCGCGCCGAGCTCGCCGGGCGCGACCGAGTCCGGGACGACATTGGCGGACCGGGCCAGGCCGTGGATGTCCGCGAACAGGCCTCGGCTGCGCCAGCCTCCCTCGAGCCGCAGCCCTTCCTTGCCCAGCGCCAGCTGAAGTGTCGAGATCGCGCCGTCGAGCTCTGTCGCCAGCCCCACCGCATCCATGCCCAGTCGCGCCAGCGGGTGATACGGCGAGCGCAGGACCGAGTCGAGGTCATCGACGATCTCCATCGCCCCCGCGTACAGCGCGGTCGCGCCGGGAGCGCGGGCGACGACTGTGACCTCAGCGCCATCACGTCGTGCGGCGAGCGCCGCGCAGTAACCGGCAATGCCGCCGCCGACGACCAGGACTCGGGTCACCTGGAGACGATGCGCCTGGTGTCCGCGACGTCCTGCTTGAGCTGGCGGACGAGGTCGTCCGGTGTCGCGAACTTGATATCCGGGTGGAGGTAGCGGACGAAGCGGAGCTCGAGGCGCTGCTGGTACAGGTCACCCTCGAAGTCGAGCAGGAATGCCTCGACGCGGAGCTGGGTGCCGCCAAACGTCGGCCGGTAGCCCACTGACAGGGCGGCGACGAAGTCTCCTTCAGGAGCGTGGGCACGACCCGCATACGCACCGAGCGCGGGGACGAGCTTGTTGGGCTCGATCCCGATGTTCGCGGTCGGAAAGCCGAGCCGCCGGCCGACCCGGTCCCCGGCCTCGACCGGTCCCGACATCGAGTATTCACGGCCCAGGAGCCGGTTCGCCTCCTCCATCTCGCCGGTCGTGATCAGCCGCCGGACCTCTGAGCTGTGCAGCTCGCGGCCGTCGATCGTGAGCGGTGGGATCACTTCGACTGCGTGACCGTGGCTGCGAAGCCACTCTGCATTGCCGGTCCGCCCGCGGCCGAACGCAAAGTCGAATCCGATCACCCAACGGCGGGTCTCCATCGCCGCCGACAGCCGGTCGATGAAATCCTGCGGTGAGAGCGCTGAGAGCTCCCTGTCAAATCGCAGCACGATCGCATTTGCGATCCCGGCCCTTTCGATCAGGGCGAGCTTTTCCTGCAGCGTCGTGATCGACTGCGGGCAGTTGGCGGGGTCGAGCACACAGCGCGGGTGCGGCTCGAACGTGATCAACGCGGATGCGCCGTTGATCTCGGCCGCCGCGCCGACGGTGTGGCCGATCACGTCCACGTGGCCGAGGTGAACCCCGTCAAAGCTGCCAACCGTAAGCGCCACGGGCCCGATCGGACTGGTCGGAAGTCCATGGTGGACTGAGAGGCTCAGCTCAGTACCTTCTCCGGTACGAAGGTCCGTCGGAGGGGATCGGCATGGCCAAGCGCGACGAGGCGTCCATCGGCGTCATGTGCGCGAACCAACCCGGGTCCTGGATCTGGGACGACGCGCACCGCGCGGCCCTGACGCACCTGCGCCTCCTGCTCGACGTTGAGTCTGACCCGCTCCATTTCGGGCAGTATGACTTCCGCCGGAAGCAGCCTGTCCAGCACCGCACGAGGCGTCGCGAGTTCGTCCAGAGGCACCGCTTCGTCGATGCTCAGCGGCCCGTACGCCTTGCGCACCAACTTCCCCAGGTAGCCGCCCACGGCGAGCCTGTCGCCGAGGTCGCGCGCGATCGACCGCAGGTAGGTGCCGCTGCCGCATCGAACCTCGATCCGCGCCACCGCGTGAGGCCCAGGCTGAAAGTCAAGCAGCTGCGCAGAGTAGACCTCGACCTCGCGAGGCGCCAGGCGTGCGGGCTCGCCGCTCCGCGCCAGCGTGTATGCGCGCCTGCCGCCGACCTTCACCGCCGAAAACGCGGGCGGCTGCTGGAGGATGCGGCCGGCGAAGAACGCGAGCGCTGCATCGACGTCGGCCGCCGAGATGGCGGCCGGATCGGCGACCGCCTCCGGCTCACCTTCGGCGTCATCGGTTGCGGTGACAAAGCCCAGGTGAATATCGGCGACGTACGTCTTCGGCAGCTTCAACGCGAACTCGGCGAGCCGGGTCGCCGACTCGAACAGGACCGGCAGCACGCCGGTGGCCAGCGGGTCGAGGGTTCCGGCGTGGCCAACCCGATGGGCGCCGGTCAGCCTCCGCAGGCGATTGACCACGGAAAAAGAAGTTTCCCCGGGGCTTTTGTCGACATTGAGTACTCCGGTCGAAAAGCGCGAAGAGTCAGCGCTGCGGTGAGGCGGCAAGGATCGCCTCCTTGGCAGCCGTCAGCACCAACTTCACCGCCTCGTCCATCGGCCGTTCGATCTCCGCGCCGGCCGCGCGGATGTGTCCCCCACCTCCAAACGCGGCGCACATGGCAGCGGCGTCGACGGCTCCGCGGCTGCGCACGCTGATCTTCGTCAGGTCGCTCGACACTTCCTTGAAGAGGATGGCGAGCTCCAGACCCGCGATGCTGTTGAGGGTGTCGATGATGCCTTCCGACTCGGCCATCACCGCGTTGGCCTCTTTCAACATCCGCCGCGAAACCTTCGCCCACGCGAGCCGCCCGTCCATCTCCACACGCATGGTGGCGAGCGCGAGGCTGCTGAGCTTGAGGGTGGTCTCGGGCCGCATCTTGTAGACCTGCGTGGCGATGTGTCCGGGGTCGGCCCCGAGCCGCGCCAGGCGGGCTGCGTCCTCGAGCGCTCGGGGGGTCGTGTTCTCGTGGCGAAAGCCGCCGGTGTCCGTCAGCAGGGCGACGTAGAGGTTGACGGCCATGGTCTGGGTGATCGCGTAACCGAAGTGGTCGAGCATCTCCATCACCATCTGGCCCACGGCCGATGCGTTGGGATCGATCACGTTGATGTCGCCGAAGCGCGAGTTCGACGGATGGTGATCGACGTTGACAATGGTCGCGTGCGTCGCTATCCGCCGCACCGCGCTGCCCGACCGCTCGAGGTTCCCGGAGTCGAAAAAGAAGACGAGGTGAGGGTCGACCCCGTGCGGCGGCTCAGCCTGGATCTCGTCGAATCCCGGCAGGAACGCGTACATCGGGGGCAGCGGAGGCGGCACCAGGATCCAGACCTCCTTGCCCTCCGAGCGCAGAGCCTCGGCAAACGCGAGGCTGCAGCCCAGCGTGTCGCCGTCGGCGTCCTTATGGCCGAAGATCAGGATCTCCTGGTTCGCCTCGACCAGGTCCTTGATCTCGTCGTACAGATGAGGCTTGTCCCGCTGCGCGGTAGCTATGGGGTCTGCTCCTCCTTCCCATCCTCCCCATTCATGGGGAGGTGCCCGGAAGGGGCGGATGGGCCGCTCGGCAGGACCTCTTTCAGGAGCTCCGAGATGTGGACGCTGTACTCGATCGAAGGATCGAGCTCGAAACGAAGGTCGGGCGAGAACTTGAGGTTCTGGAGGCGGCGGCCCAGCTCGTGCCTGATCAAGCCCTTCGCCGAAACCAGGCCTCTGATCGACGCCTTCTTCTCGTCCGGATTGCCGAGCACGCTCACGCGCACACGCGCCTGGCGCAGGTCAGGCGACATGCGCACAGCCGTGATGCTGACGAATCCGATGCGTGGGTCCTTGAGGTCGCGCCGGATGATGGACATGATCTCTTCGCGCACCTGCTCCCCCACCTGGTCCGCGCGGTAGCTGGTCATGACGACCTCCGCTGTCAGCAAGCCACGAACTTGCCTAAATTTCTTCCCGCTCGAGTCGATAGGTCTCCATGGTGTCCCCGGGTTGGAATTCCTCCCAACCTTCGAGCCCGACACCGCACTCCTGCCCGGCCGGCATCTCGCGCACGTCCTCTTTGAAGTGCTTGAGGGAGCTGATTCGACCCTCGAAGACCTGCTCTCTGGTCCGGAAAAGCTTGACCCAGCCTCCACGGCTGACCTTGCCCTCCACCACGCGGCTTCCGGCGATGACACCGAGGCGCGGGATCTTGATCGGGGTGATGACCTCGACCCGGCCCTCGCGGATCTGGCGGTAGGTGGGTTCGCGCAAGCCCTTGGCCGCACGCTCCACATCCTCTGTCAGCTTGTAGATCACGTCGTAGTAGCGGACCTCGACCTTCGCCCGCTCGGCCGCGGCCGTGCTGGCCGGAGTCGGCTTCAGGTTGAAGCAGACGATGATCGCGCTCGAGACGCTCGCCAGCAGCAGGTCGGAGTCGCTCACGGCTCCCACGCCCTGGCCCACGACCTTGATCGCGACCACGGGGTCCTCGATCTTCTGGAGCGCGGCGAGCAGGGCTTCGAGCGTGCCCTGGGCGTCCGCCTTGACGACCAGGCTCAACTCTTTGACCTCGCCCTCCTTCGCCCGGCGCGCCAGGTCTTCCAGGGTGATGCGCGGGGCAACGTCGCGCGCGGCTTCCTGGGTCCGCTTCTCGATCAGCTTGGTGAGGGCGATCTGGCGCGCCGCCTTTTCCGAGCCGACCACCTGGAAGATGTCCCCCGCCTGCGGCACCTCGCTCATGCCGGAAACGACCACAGGGGTCGCCGGAGGAGCATCCGTGACGCTGCGGCCGCGGTCGTCAGCCAGCGCGCGGACGCGGCCGTAGATGTGGCCACAGACAAAGTCGTCGCCGACCTTCAGCGTCCCGGCCTGCACCAGAACCGTCGCCACGGGCCCACGACCGCGCTCGAGGTGGGCGTCAACGATGGTGCCGATCGCGTTGCGGTCAGGGTTGGCCTTGAGCTCGAGGATATCGGAGGAGAGCACGATGGTCGTGAGCAGGTCGTCGATGCCCGCGCCCGTCTTGGCGCTCAGGTGGACGCACTCGTGCTCCCCGCCGTAGTGGCGTGTCACGATTCCCTGCTCGGCCAGCTGCTGATGCACCCGATCCACGTTGGCGTTGTCTTTATCGACCTTGTTGATGGCGACGATGATCGGCACCTTGGCGGCCCGCGCGTGATGGATCGCCTCGACCGTCTGTGGCATCACGCCGTCGTCGGCCGCTACAACCAGGACGACGAGGTCGGTGACCTGCGCGCCCCGAGCGCGCATCGCGGTGAAGGCTTCGTGGCCGGGTGTGTCGATGAACACGACCGGGTGTCCGTCGGCGGTCTCGATCTTGTAGGCGCCAATTCGCTGGGTGATGCCGCCCGCCTCACCGGCGGCGACGCGTGTCTTCCGGATTGCGTCGAGGATCGAGGTCTTGCCGTGGTCCACGTGGCCCAGCACGGTCACGATCGGCGGGCGCGGCTTCAGCTTGGTGGGGTCCTCGTTGGCCAGCGAGAACAGCTCTTCGCGGGAGGTGGTCACGACGTCGCCCTCGCCCTCGGCCGACTCCACTGCGACCACGTCCTCGCTGGCGACTGGCTCCACGGTGAAGCCGAACTCGTCGGCGACGATCTCCGCGGTGGCGAAGTCGATGACCTGGTTGATCGTGGCCAGGATCTTGGAAGCCATGAGCTTCTTGATCACCTCGACCGGGCTGACCCCGAGCTTGTCCGCGAGGTCCTTGACCGACAGCGTCGGCGGGAGCACGGCGCGGCGGTCGCCGTTGGTCTCGATCTTGGTCGCCACGGTCGGCTTGAAGGCGGTGCGCGCAGCCTCGATCGCACCGGGCGCCAGGGGCGCCGCGGCGTTTCGGGTCAGCCTCCGCTGCTGGAGGAAGTTGACCAGCTCCTTCTGGCTGATGCCAAGTTCGCGCGCGAGTTCGTGTGCTTTCATGCCGGAACTACTGATTATGCCGCCCGGACCGAATTCGAAACCTGGAGGGGCCTCCGCCCTCGGTGGCCCCTGGGTCTCCCCTCCGGCCGTTCGGGCCACCTCCCCACAGGGTGGGGAGGGCGACCTTATCTATCGGATTTCAAGCCAGAGTTCTGGTTGGACCGGGGTTTTCAGGGCGCGATCCACCGACCGTCGTTTGCGGGCCAATTCGATGCACTCCGCGGTCGCGTGGAGGTAGGCGCCGCGGCCTGGGGCCCGCCCTGCCCGGTCCACGCCTACGCGGCCGTCGGGCTTGCGGACGAGGCGGATCAGGTCCGCCTTGCCGGCCTCCTGCCGGCAGGCGACACAGGTCCTAACCGGCTGGTGGCCCCTGGGGCCCCGCCCCTTCGTCGGCTTCGCCGACACCTCCCCATGAATGGGGAGGAAAAGGCCAGCTCCCCAGGAATGGGGAGGAGTCATTCTGCCGGCGCTTGGTCGTCGCCTTCGCTGGGCTTGATGTCGATGCGGTAGCCGGTCAGCTTTGCGGCCAGGCGGGCGTTCTGTCCGTCGCGGCCGATGGCCAGCGAAAGCTGTCCCCTCGGCACGAGCACAGTCGCCGTTCGCGTCGCGCGGTCGATCGTCACCCTTTCCGCCCGGGCGGGACCGAGGGCCGCAGCGACGAGCGCTTCCGCGTCTTCCGACCACGGAACGATATCGACGTGCTCGTTCGCGAGCTCGCTCAGGATCGCGCGGTGGCGCACGCCTTTGGGCCCGACACATGCCCCCACGGGATCGAGACCGGGCTCGGTCGAGGAGACCGCGATCTTGGTCCGCAGACCGGGCTCGCGGGCGATGGCGCGGACCTGGACGGTTCCAGCTTTGATCTCGGGCACCTCCGCCTCCAGCAGCCTGTGGACGAACGCCCGCGCGGCACGTGAGACGCGAACCTGCGCCTGCCTGCGATTGTGCTGGGTGTCGAGGATGACAACCAGCACCGGGCGGCCAGGATGCAGCTGCTCGCCGGGAATCTGCTCCTCGGGCGGCATCACGCCTTCGGCGCGGCCGAGGTCGACATAGACAATTCCTGCCTCGCTGCGGTCGACGACGCCGGAGGCCAGCTCACCCCGGTGCTCGGCGACGTCGCGCAGCACCTTGTCGCGCTCCAGGTCGTGGATATGCCGCAACACGGCGTGCTTGGCCGTCTGCGCGGCCATCCTCTTGAAGTCCTCGGACTGCAGCTCCTCGACCACGACGCTCCCGTCTGCCCCCACGATCCGGCTGCGCACGTCCAGCGCCCCGGTCTTCGTGTCGAGCTTGACCGTCACCTCCCCAGGAGGGTTGAAGCTTCGTTTGTAAGCCGCGGCCAACGCCCCTTCGACGGTGTGCAGCATCTCCTCGAATGGGATGCCCAGCTCAGCGCAAAGCGCGCTCAGCGCTTCGGCAAGCGTCTGCGTGGACGGTTCAGATTGCGACCGCGAGCCTGCCCGCGACAACGTCTTCCCACGCAATATGAATGATCACCGGCGCGCGCCCTCGCGCACCGGGCGCCTGCACGGCGATGCCCGCGGAATCCACGGCGACCAGCTGCCCTTCCACCACCGTCTCCGAATCACCGCTCCGGTAATGGACGTTGACGCGCCTGCCGTTGAAGCGCTCGTACTCCTGATGGCTGCGCAGCGGTCGCTCCGCGCCGGGCGACGACACCTCGAGGTCGTAGCGGCCGTCGATCAGTTTGGAGCGGTCGAGAAGAGGACCCGCGACCCTGCTGACGCGCTCGCAGTCCTCGATGGTGATGGGTTCGTTGTGGTCGATGGAGATGCGCAGCGTGCGGCCTGACTGACCCGACTGGTCGAGTGAGTACAGCTCGTAACCCATGTGGTTGAGTGTCGGCTCGAGCAGCTCTTTGATCGTCGTTATGGGCCATGTCGGCATGTCCGGTGTTGACTCTGTACCTTACCAGCCGTTACCGCAGCGGCTGCAGCCTCCGCCAGACCACCAGCAGCGGCGCCGCGTTGAAGATCGAGCTGTAGGTGCCGGAGATGATGCCGATCAGCAGGGCGAGGGACAAACCCTTGAGGGTCTCTCCGCCGGAGACGAAGATCGCCGCGAGAACCAGCACGACCGTGAAGCTCGTGATGATCGACCGCGCCGCCGTCTGCATGATGCTGAGGTTGACGACCTGCTCGAAGGAGAGCCGCTGGCTGACGCGGATGTTCTCGCGGATTCGGTCGAAGACCACGATCGTGTCGTGGACCGAGAAACCGACCACCGTGAGCACGGCGGTGACAAAGAAGGCGTCGATCTCGCCGACACGCAGCCCGAACACCTTGCCGAGGATCGAAAAGATGCCGGTCAGGATAAAGACGTCGTGCAGCAGAGCCGCGAGCGCCGACCCGCCAAACTGAAAGCCAGCGCGCCAGCCACCCGGAACGTTGTGGAAGCGCCAGGCGAGCAGGGCGAGGATGGCCACCGACGCCAGGACCACGGCGAGCAGAGAGAACTCGATCGTCTCGCCGGCGATCGTGCCCCCCACCTCGAGGATCTGATCCACCTTCATCGGCCCGAGTCTGTTCTCCAAGTCGTGCTGGACGGCCGTCTGCGAAGCCGCATTCAGAGGCGGGTAGCGGACGATGTAGCCACCGCCCGAGGTCTGGATGACCGCGCCGTTGAGGTTTTCTGCGTCCACCGCGCCCTGGACCTGGGCAGGAGATGGATTGCCGGCGAAGGTGACCGTGAACTCGGTGCCGCCGGCGAAGTCGATGCCGAGGAGGAAGCCGTTCCGCCACATCGAGAGGATGCCCGGGATGATGATCAGCAGCGAAAGCGCAAAGAAAAGATTTCGCCGGCCGATGATGTTGAGCCTGCGGACCCGGGGCGCCGGCGCGACAACCGCGGCTTCCTGGGCCTTCCCGTCATCGACCATGTCCGCGACCTGGCCTTGCGGAGTTACGTCAGACAGCTCGGACACGGTCCACCCCCAGCAGGGCTGGGCGTCTGAGGCCCCCCGCGGTCAGCACGATCGCCAGCAGGTTGTGAGTGACGACGATCGACGAGACGAGGCTGGCGAGGACACCGATCCCAAGCGTGAACGCGAATCCTTTCACCGCCGAGGGTCCGACGAAGGCAAGGATGACGCAGGTGATGAACGTCGACGTGTTGGAGTCGCGGATGGCGGGCCAGGCGCGGCGGACCGCGGCGTCCACCGCCGCCGTGATCGTGCGTCCCGCTCGTACCTCTTCTTTGAAGCGTTCAAAGATCAGGACGTTGGCGTCGACCGCCATGCCCACGGACAGGATGAAGCCGGTGATGCCGGCCAGCGTCAAGGTCACCGGATAAGCCTTGAAGATGGCGAGCACCGCCCCCGCGTAGAACAGCAGCGCCAGGCTGGCGAGGAGGCCCGGCACGCGGTAGTAGATGATCATGAACAGGACCACGATCGCGAGGCCGAGCAGGCCCGCCGCAAGACTCAGCTTCACCGACTCCGCGCCCAACGTCGCGCTGACCTGGGTGACATCAAGGGCCACGAGGTCCACCGGCAGCGAGCCTGAGTTGATGCCAGTCGCGAGGTCAGTGGCGCTCTGCTGCGTGAAGGAGCCGCTGATCTGAGCCTGTCCGCCCGCGATCTCCTCGCGGGTGACCGGGTCCGTCAGAAACTTGCCGCACACCGTGTCGGGCGTCTGCGCGGCCAGACAGCCGGAGTCGTATGGCGATGAGACCTTGCCGGCAAATGTTGGGTCCTCCCAGTTGTCGATGTCCTTCTGGGTGAGGTCGAGCCAGATCGCCAGGTGTCGCTGCGCGCAGTTGGCGGCGGCGCTGGTGGCGGAATCGCCTGGGCACGCCGCGACGTTGTCACGGGTCAGGTTGTCGAACTTGGTCGCGCCCGAGCCAGTGAAGGTGATGTTCACCACCCAGGAGGTTCCCGTGGAATCGATGGTGGCGCTCGCGGCGGAGATGTCGTCGCCCGTGAGCCCGGTCAGCGCGGGTTTGAACCCAGGTTCCGGCCCGGCGGTGACCTTCGCGTCCGGCACCCATTTGGTGTAGACGAGCTTCGATACCGCGCCGATCGTCTTCTGCGCCTGCGCGGCGTTGACGCCGGCCAGGTCGACGGTGATGCGGTCGTTGTTGGAGCCTGCGCCGCGGATCTCGGGCTCGCTGACGTTCAGCGCGTTGACGCGCCTGTTGATGACCTGGATCGTCCGCTGCTGCACGTCGGCGCGGCTCTGGCCGGCGGGGAAGTTCGTGAGCTCATAGTCGATGTGCGTCCCACCCGCCAGGTCGAGGCCACGGTGGAAGTAGAGCTGCCAGCCGCCGAAGTTGGGCGGCAGCCCCTCCACGCTCCCCGTGAGCGGAAGATGGTTGGCGATCCGGTAGATGTAGCCGGCGCCGTCGACGAACAACGAGAACGCCAAAATCGCCACGACGGCGAGTCGAATCGGCCAGCTGAGAACTAACTGCACGGCAGCCGATCAGTGTACGTAGTAGCCGCCTACCGCTGCCTGAGCACGAGGTTCAGAACGATGGTGGCGACCACTGACAGGATGATGCCGGTGGCGAGCGGGACGTAGACGGTCACGTTGCCGCTGCGGAGGGTGAAATCGCCCGGGAGATGGAAGCGGCCGAACAGCATCAGCGCGCCCCCGATGACCAAGAGCACGACACCGAAAACGAGGAGCATCCTCCCCACATCCGCCATACGTCAATTAAACATCCCTACCTTTCCGGCCTTAATGGGAGATGCCATGGACGGCCTGGCGCCATCGCAACGGCGCCATCCGCGCGCCTTACAGTAGGCGCGTCTGCTGGGATTCGGTTTGGGGCGGGGTGATCCCCATGTGCCGGTAGGCCAGCTCCGTGGCCACGCGCCCGCGAGCGGTCCGGGCCAGGAACCCGATCTGGATCAGGTATGGCTCGTGCACGTCCTCGATCGTCTCCGTCTCCTCGGACAGCGACGTGGCCAGGGTGTCCAGCCCGACTGGGCCACCCCTGAACTTGAGGATCACCGTTTCGAGGAGCTGGCGGTCCAGCGGCTCCAGGCCGATCTCGTCGATCTCCAGCATGCCGAGCGCCAGCCGGGTGATGTCAACCGTCGCGCGCCCGTCGCCGCGGACCTGCGCGTAGTCGCGCACCCGACGCAGCAGCCGGTTGGCGATGCGGGGCGTGCCGCGGGCCCGCCGCGCGATCTCGGACACCGCCTCTTCGTGGATCTCGATGTTGAGGATCCGGGCTGACCTGGTCACGATCTTCTCCAGCTCCGCCTTGGTATAGAAATCGAGCCGGTAGACGGCGCCGAAGCGGTCGCGCAGCGGGCCGCTCAAAAGGCCCTGGCGCGTGGTGGCCCCAACGCACGTGAAATGCGGAAGAGGCAGCGTCGCGGCGCTTGCCCCGACTCCTTTCCCGAGCACCGCGTCGAAGCGAAAGTCCTCGAGCGCGGGATACAACGACTCCTCGACGACGGTGTTCAGACGGTGGATCTCATCGATGAAGAACACGTCGCGAGTCGTGAGGTTCAGCAGGATGGAACCGAGCGCGCCCTGGTGGTCGATCGCGGGCCCGGAGCTGACCTTGATCGCGACCCCGAGCTCGTTGGCGATGATGTGCGCCAGAGTCGTCTTGCCGAGGCCCGGCGGCCCGCACAGCAGCACGTGCTCAACCGGCTCATCACGCCGCCGCGCGGCCTCGAGAAGGATGCTGAGGTTTTCCCGCACCTGCTCCTGCCCCACATACTCGCCGAGGTAGCGCGGCCGCAGCGTGAGGTCGAACTGCTCGTCGTCCGACTTCGCATCCAGAACTTGCTCTTCCGTCACTTGCGACCCAGGGCCTTCAATGCAAACGCGAGCGCTTCCTGGGTCGAAGGCGATGTCTTCCAGTCGACGGACTCGATGCCTGTGCGAGCTTCCTGGGACGAGAAACCGAGATTGCGAAGCGCGGACTCGACGGCCTTCGGCACCGCTCCATCGCCTGCCACCGCGGCGGCGCGTGGCACCGCCTCCAGGGCGGCGACCGCATCGAGTCGCGGCTTGAGCTCGATGATCACCTTCGCCGCGGTCCGCGGTCCGACGCCGCTGGCACGCCTGATCGGCGCTGCATCCTCGCTCATGATGGCGCGCTTGAGGACTTCGAGGCTGGCGGCGCTCAGGATGTTGAGGCCCACCTTCGGGCCCACGCCATCGACCTGGATCAGCATCTCGAAGAGCTCGAGCTCCTCGACCGACGCGAAGCCGTAAAGCGCGAGCTGGTCCTCGCGGACCTGGGTGTGGATGTGGAGCTCGACGTCCCCGCCCGGCGGCGGAAGCTGCTGGCGAGTCTGCGTCGCCACCGCGACCAGATAGCCCACACCACCCACGTCGACGACGACGAAGTCGGCACCGGCCCGCCGCACCACCCCGCTGAGATGTGCGATCACTTCAGGTCCGCCAGGCGTGCGGCCGGCGTTGCAGCGGACTGTGTGAAGCGGCGGCTGCGCGCGTGGCACAGCGCGATCGCGATCGCGTCCTTGGCATGGTCGTCGAGTTTGCCTTCGGGCAATTTGACCTGCGCCGAAAGCATCCGCGAGATCTGCGCTTTGTCGGCGTTGCCGTAGCCGGTGAGGACCACCTTCACCTGGCTCGGCTTGTACTCGAACACGGGTACCCCGCACTCTTCGAGCACGGCGAGGATCGCACCCCGAGCCTGCGCGACGCCCACGGCGCTGGTCGCGTTGCGGCCCATGAATAGCTCCTCGATCGAAGCCTCCGCCGGAGGATGCTCCGCCAGCAGCGCACGAAGGTGGTTGGTGATCGTGAGCAGACGCGCGCCGTCGCGACCGGGGATGGTGACGACGGTGCTGCAGGAAAGGACGAGGTTCGGCTCGGCGAACAGGGCGAAGCCGGTGCCTGCCAGGCCTGGGTCGACGCCGAGGATCAGCCCGTCGCGCTTGCCAGGCATGGGTCCAACAAGGTTCTACACCTGTGCGGAGACGCGTTCAAGGACGTTGGTAGGAATATCAAAGTTAGCGTAGACCTGCTGGACGTCGTCGTCTTCCTCCAGTGACTCCATCAGCCTCAGCACCGCCGCGGCTTTGTCCTCGCCGACGGGCACGGTCTGCTTGGGCTGCATCGTGATCTCGGCGTTCTCGACATTGACGCCGAGCGCCTCCACCGCCGACTTGACCTTCTCGAAGCTGGACGGCGGAGCGGTGATCTCCACCGACTGGCCCTCGACCTGAACGTCATCGGCGCCTGCCTCGATCGCGGCGAGCGCGACTTCCTCGGGATCGTGCTTGCCGGCATTGGCGGCGATCACGCCCTTGCGCTCGAACATCCAGCCCACGGCGTTACTCTCGGCCAGGTTTCCGCCCAGCTTGGAAAACCGATGGCGTATGGATGCGGAGGTGCGATTGCGGTTGTCGGTGAGCGTGTCCACCATGACCGCCACCCCCGCCGGGCCGTAGCCCTCGTAGCGGACCTCTTCCAGCTTCTCTCCCGCCAGCTCGCCCGTCCCCCGATTGATCGCGTTCTGGATCCGATCGGTGGGCATGTTGATCTCGCGCGCTTTCTGGATCGCAAGGCGCAGGCGGAAGTTGCCTTCTGGGTTGCCCCCGCCCTCGCGGGCCGCGATGGTGAGCTCGCGGCTGGCTCGGGTGAACGCCTGTCCGCGCTTGGCGTCGACGACGGCCTTCTTGTGCTTGATGCCAGCCCACTTCGAATGGCCGGACACTAGGTGGGGATCCCCCTGACCGTCGCGGCGAGAAAGCCCGGGGTCCCCGGGAAATCGCAGATTTCCTGGGGTGGGAACATGCTTTCGATGATTTTATCCCACCCGGATTCGAACGAAACTTCGTTTACCGGCCTGCAGCACGTCACCGTCTTTCAAGATCGCATCTGCGCCGGCTTTCTGTCCGTTGATCCGAACGCCACCCTGCTCGATCAGCCGCCGCGCGTCCCCGCGGCTGTCGCGAAGCCCTGTTTCTACGAGCACCATGACAAGGTCCCTCGGGTCGGTAACGGTACGTTCCTCAATGCCTTCCGGGATTTCGCGCTTGCGGAACTTGATATTGAAGTCCTCTTCAGCACGCTTCGCGGCTTCCTCGCCGTGCAAGCGTTTCACCAGCTGCCGCGCCAGAGCCGCCTTTGCGTCGCGCGGCTTCATGGACAGGACGTCGGCTTGCTCCGTCGCCTCGAAGCCTGAGATCAGCCGCACGTATTTCTCGATCAGGCGGTCCGGGATCGACATCGTCTTGCCATAGATCTGCTCGGGCGGCTCGCTGATGCCGATGTAGTTGCCGAGCGACTTGGACATCTTCTGCTCGCCGTCGGTGCCCTCGAGCAACGGAAACACGGCTATGTCCTGCGGCTCCTGGCCATAGGACTTCTGGATCTCGCGGCCGAAGAGCAGGTTGAACAGCTGGTCGGTGCCACCGACTTCGAGGTCCGCTTTGATCGCGACCGAGTCGTACGCCTGGCTGAACGGATAGAGGACCTCATGCGCGCCGATGGCGGTGCCCGCCTTCATGCGGTCCGCGAAGTCCTCTCGCTGCAGCACCTGCTGCAGGGTCGCCTTCGCCATCAGGCGCAAGATGTCGGCCGCGGTCATCGCCGCGAGCCACTCCGAGTTGTGTCGCACCTCAATCAGCTTCCGGTCGAGCACGAGGCTCAGCTGCTGGAAGTACGTTTCAGCGTTCGCCGCGACCTGCGCCTCCGTCAGCATGGGCCGCGTTTCGGAGCGACCGCTGGGGTCACCGATCAAAGCGGTGTAGTCGCCGATGATCAGCACGACCGTGTGGCCGTCGTCCTGAAAGTCCCGCAGCACATCAAGGACGACGAGATGGCCGACGTGCAGGTCGGGAGCGGTCGGATCGAGTCCCAGCTTCACGCGGAGCCGGTCGCCGCGCTCGAGCCGTGCGCGCAGGTGATCTTCGACGTGGATCTGCACCGCCCGCTCGCGCAGTCGCTGGAAGAGCTCCCGACTCACGGGTTCGGTTTAGTGATTGACCACCCCTGGACCGAAAAAGATCTGCGGATCTGGAGGCAGAAGCGGCTGGAACAGCGCGAGCACCGGCCGGTCGATCGCGTTGACGAGATTGACCATGAACAGGGAGTGGTGCACCGACTCGCGCAGGTCCTGCTGCAGGCGATCGAGCTGGGCCCCGCCGATTGGATTGGCAGCCGCCCCCAGCTCGTAGACAAGAACCACCGAGAGCAGGATTGCGGTCAGGAGACCAAGCAGCGTGCCCAACGTTCGGTTCAGCACGACGGCCGGGATCTGGATCTGCGAGTGCGCCAGCTGGGTCGCCACCTCGACGATCAGCAGCACGGCGACGATGATGCCGAAGAAGCCGTAGATCCGCGAGTCCGCCACCTCGAAGCTCGAGGTCTGCTGGAGGATGCCGCCCGCCTGGATGCCCATGCTGCTCGCCGACCAGACGGCGACGAACAAGGCGACCAGGCCGATGAACCGGCGGATCAGGCCGCTGAAGAATCCACCCACGCCATACGCGACGACGAGCACGATCGGAAAGATGTCGATCCAGGTCACTTAACGCTTCCCCCGGTACGGCACGCAATTGCGTGCGAAATGCGCGCCGGCTCTCACTCTCTGAACCTGGCGCGGTGTCTTTTCTCCAGCCCCAGCTTGATCTCCGACATCACCCTGTCCACTTCGGCGTCCGTCAGGGTGCGCTCCGGGCTTCGGAAAGTCAAGGTAAACGCGATGCTCTTGTGGCCATCCGGAACCTGCGTCCCGCGGTATTCGTCGAAGGCGCCCACATGTTCGAGGAGCTCGCCTGCCGACTCCTTGATCGCGGCCAGGATGGCGCCCGCGGCGACGGTCTCTTCCACCACGACGGCGACGTCGCGCTCGACCGCGGGAAAGCGCGGTAAGGGCTGTGCGCGAGAAATCCGCGCGATGGCCAGCAGTGGTTCAACGTCGATCTCGAACGCAACCATCCTGCCCTCGACCTTTGCGCTCGTCGTCACCGAAGGATGCAGCTCGCCGAGGTAGCCGAGCTGCCGGCCATCAATGACGACCGCAGCGCAGCGCCCCGGATGGTACAGCTGCGCGGCCGCACGCTGGTAGGTCGATGCCGGAGCTGAAAGTGCGGCTGTGCATGCGTCCAACACCGACTTCAAGCCGTAGAAAGCCTTACGTCCTTGGTCTGCCGACGTGCCCGCGGACGCGACGGCTGCGAGACGCAGCGGTTCTTCGGGCTGAGTGCTCTTGCCGCCGACCCGCGCAAGGTATGCGCTCGCGATCTCGTAAAGGCGAACGTCCACCCGCCCGTGGTCGCGGTTGACCGCCACGGCCCCGAGGAGCGACGGGAGCAGCGAGGTGCGCAGCGTGTCCATGTCATCGCTGAGCGCGTTCGTCACCCGCATCGCGTGGGCCGCGATGCGCAGGTCTTCCAGCTTGCGGCCAGACACCAGGGCAGGATTCCACGTCTCTGTGTAGCCGGCCCCGGCGAGGACCTCTCGCGCGTCGTCGAGACGGCGGTCGATGCTAGGCCCAATTGGCGTCCATCTGTCGTGACGCCTCCCGGGGAGTGTCGGCGGGACGCGGTCGTAGCCATAGATGCGGCCGACCTCCTCGACCAGGTCCTCGGGTATGGAGACGTCGAGCCGGAAAACCGGTGGCAGCACGTCCCACTCCCCGCCCCCCTGCACCTTGACGTGGAAGTTGAGCCGCTTGAGGATCGACTCCGCGTCTTCGAGCGGGACGTGCGTGCCGAGCACCTCGTCGATCAGCGCCGGCCGGAGATTGACGCGAACCGGCTCCTGCGGCCGCGGGTAGACGTCCGCCCACTCGCGATGCACCTGGCCACCGGCCAGCTCGGCGATCAGCGCCGCGGCGCGGCGTGCACCCGCCAGCGCGAGCTCGGGTGGCAGCGCACGCTCAAAGCGAGCCGAGGCTTCGGTACGAAGTCCCAGCGAACGCGCGGTTTGCCGCACGCTGCTGCCGTTGAAGTTCGCCGATTCGAGCAGGATGTCGGTCGATTCCGGAGTCACGGCCGAGTCCGCACCACCGATGACCCCGGCGATGGCGACTGGACGGTTGGCGTCGGCGATCGCGAGCATTTCAGCTGTCAGCTCCCGCTCCACGCCATCGAGGCAGAGAAGCTTTTCTTTTGCTCGTGCGCGCCTGACGTGGATCTCAGGTCCTTCGAGCTTGTTGAGGTCGAATGCGTGCAGCGGCTGGGCGTACTCGAGCAGCACGTAGTTGGTGATGTCGACGATGTTGTTGATGGGACGCACGCCGCAGGCGCGCAGCCTGCGCTGCATCCAGTCCGGACTCGGTCCGACTCTGACGTCCTTGATCACGCCGCCGATGTAGCGCCTGCACAGGTCGGGCTCGTCGATCGCCACCTTTACGAGGTCGCGACCCGGCGGGTCTGCGGTGCCCGTGAAGGCGGGCATGAAGTCGCGCTTCAACGGGCGGTCGAGTCCCGCCGCGAGCTCGCGCGCGACGCCCAGGTGGCCCATGCAGTCGGGCCGGTTGGAGGTGATCTCCGCCTCCATGATCGCCTGGCTGGGGATCACCGAGGTGAGGGGTTCGCCCGGCGTGCCGCGGTCGAGGATCAGAATGCCCGAGTGGTCATCGCCGAGCATGAGCTCGGCGGCCGAGGCCAGCATTCCACTCGCCTTCTCGCCCGCGATGTTCATGTCTTTGACGAGCTTGCCGTTGGGCACCGTGGTTCCCGGCAGCGCGACCGGGACGACAGTTCCGGGAACCGCGTTGGGCGCGCCCGCGATGATCTGCATCACGCGACCGCCGACGTCCACCTGGTGGATCCAGAGCGGGTTGCGCGACTTGGGGTGCGGCTTCTGCTCCAGCACCTTGCCGATCACGATCTGCGACAGGTCGACCAAGGTCAGCGATTCGACCTCGACGCCGAGTCGTGTGAGGACGTCGGCGGCGTCTTTGGGCGTGACGCCACTCAGGTCCAGGAAATCACTGAGCCATTCGTAGGAGATTCGCATTTACTGCTCGAGCCTCCCCTCCGGCGCTGCGCGCCACCTCCCCACAGGGTGCGGCCGGGACCTGAACATTAGAACTGCTCCAGGAAGCGCAGGTCTGATTCGTAGAACAGGCGGATGTCGTCGACGTCGTGTTTCAGCATCGCCATCCGCTCGATGCCGAACCCCCAGGCATATCCATTCCACTGCCCAGGGTCGATGCCTCCATTGCGGAGCACCTGCGGATGAACCATGCCGCAGCCCCCGACCTCGAGCCAGCCCTTGTGCCGGCAGCTCTTGCACCCGACGCCGCCGCAGATTCCGCATGAGACGTCGAACTCGAAGCTCGGCTCGGTGAAGGGAAAGTAACTCGGCCGCACGCGCACTTTGCGATCGGAGCCGTACAGCGACTGGATCATGTAGAGCAGCGTCCCTTTCATGTCGCCCACGGTGAGCCCCTTGTCGACCGCAAGGCCTTCGACCTGGCTGAAGTAAGGCAGACGCGTCGCCTCCGGCGCGTCGCGGCGGTAGCAGCGGCCGGGGGTGATGATGTAGATCGGCGGCTCTTTGATTCGCTGCATCGCACGGATCTGCACGGGCGAGGTATGCGCTCGCAGAAGTAGCTCGGGGCTGAAGTAAAAGGAGTCCCAGTTCTCGCGCGCGGGATGCCCCGCCGTGATGTTCAGCGCCTCGAAGTTGAACCACTCGGTCTCGACCTCGGGTCCGAGCTCGACCTGGTACCCAAGGGATTCGAGCACAGTTTCGATCTGGCGGCGCACCTGGGTCAGGACGTGGATGTGGCCACGGCCCAACGCCGGGCCGGGAAAGGTGATGTCGATCGCCTCGGTCTCGGCGAGGTCCGCCAGCCGCCCGGCCTCGAGCTCGGCGCGCCGCGTGGCGAGCGCATCCTCGATGTCGCGCTTGGCCTCGTTGGCGGCCTTGCCCAACGCCGCCTTCTCTGCTGCTGGAAGCGCGCCGATGTTCGACAGCAGCCGGCTGACATGACCGCTCTTCCGGCCGAGATATTCGATCTCGATCCGATCGAGGTCAGCCGGTGACTGCGCCTTGCCGATCGCGGCCAGCGCCTGGCTGACGAGGGCCGACGCGTCGATCACGCCGCCAACCTCCGCCGGATCTCGAAAAGGATCAGGGCGGCCGCCGCCGCGACGTTCAAGGACTCGATGCCCTCGGTCAGCGGCACGGTGACGAGCGCGAGGTCCGGCCGCGACAGGCCGTGCGCTTCGCTGCCGAGAACGATCATGCCCGCAGACTCTATCGGCGCCTCGGCCAGCGGTGCACCGCTGGACGCCGCGGCACCGAAGCCGTCGAGCCCTTCCAGGTCCTTCCAGCGCGCTCGCGCGACCTTGAGCCGGAACACGTTGCCGGCCGAAGCGCGAACCGCTTTGGGCCCATAGGGGTCGGCGCTGCCCGGCAGGATCGCCAGCGCCGGCGCGCCGGCCGCGGCCGCAGTGCGGCAGATCGCGCCGACGTTCCCAGGGTCCTGGACCCCATCCAGCACGACCAGCGGCCAGCCCGCTTCGCGAGCGGCCTCGATCACTTCAGGAGGCGAGGCTTCGCGTACGCGCGCGATGGCCATGACCCCCTGGGGGGTCACGGTCTGGGTCGCCGCACGAAACGCACCAGCCGTGAGGGTGATCCGCGAATCGGCTCGAAACGGCAGCTTGTCCCCCTCGCGGACTGCGATCAGCTCGAACTCCAGGCCGGCCGCCCTGGCTTCCGCGAGCACGCGCGGACCCTCCAGGAGGACGAGCCCTGGCTCGCGCCGGTGAGCAAGACGCCGCAATCGGCGGACGACCTCGTTGTCCGGGCTGCTGATTAGCTGGTCAGAGGGCTTTCTTTGCAACCTCCACCAGCCGAGCAAAGGAACCGCTGTCGCGCACGGCCAGGTCAGCCAGCATCTTGCGGTCGATCTCCACTCCGGCCTGGCGAAGGCCGTGCATCAGCTTGTTGTAGGGCAGCCCCGACTGACGCGAGGCGGCGTTGATGCGCGCGATCCAGAGCGCGCGCATCTCGCGCTTGCGGCGGCGGCGGTCCCGGAACGCATACGCGAGCGCGTGCAGCACCGCCTCGTTGGCGGGCCTGAAGAGAAGCTTCTTGGAAAGGCGGAAACCCTTGGCGCGGTCAAGGATCGCCTTGTGGCGGCGATGCGCGGGGACGCCGCGCTTGACGCGTGCCATGGCTCGCTAGACCCCCAGCGCCCGGCGGACGGTCTTGCGGTCCGCCTTGGAGACCGGCTGCTTGTTCTCGTAGTTCCGCTTGCGCTTCTTGGACTTGTGCTCGAGCAGGTGGCTCTTCCACGCGGCGGCGCGCATCAGCTTGCCGTTGCGTGTGACGCGCACGCGCTTGGCGATGCCCTTTTGCGTCTTCAGCTTAGGCACTGGTCGCCTGCTGCTCCTTGGCCGCGCCCTGGCGGCTCGGGGCCAGGATCATGAACAGGTTCTTGCCCTCGAGCAGGGGCTGGCGTTCGATGACCGCGAACTGCTTGGCGTCGTCCGCCACCCGCTCCAAAATCCTTCTGCCGATCTCCTGGTGGACCATCTCGCGGCCCCTGAACATGATCGTCACCTTGACTTTTTCTCCTGCTTCGAGGAACTGTCGCAAACCTTTGAACTTGGTCTGAAAATCGTGCTCGGCGACTTTGGGTCGCAGCTTCATTTCCTTCAGCTTGATGACATTCTGCTTGCGGCGCTGGTCTTTCTCACGCTTGACGGTCTCGAACTTGTAGCGTCCGTAGTCCATCAGGCGGCAGACGGGCGGGCTCGCTTGCGGCGCCACCTCGACGAGGTCGAGCCCTTTCTCGTTTGCGATCCGAAGCGCGGCGTCCAGGGAAAGCACGCCAAGCTGGTTGTTCTGATCGTCGATCAGTCGCACTTCGGAGCTGCGGATCTGATCGTTGATCCTTAGCTCTTTAAACGGTATGGGACGCTACCTCGACCAAATTCAGTGTTGCTTTATTCCTCCATGCCTATAAAAACAAAACGGACAGCACCGGCCGTCCGTCCCCGGGTCCGCCCGGCGTCCCGAGGTGCGCCCTGCGGGGAACCCTGTTGGGCTGCGCCCTGGGGGTGAGGGCCGGCGCCCTGCTTTAGAGGCTGGATAGTACCGGAAACGTAACTCGACGCGCACAATGTCGTTGCCCTTGCTGATGGGAACGCAGCCCCGCGTCTCAGCACCCAGGAAGCCGTGGCAGAGCGCAGCTCTGGTCCTCGCCATCGCCTGGGTCGTGGCGGCGTGCGGCGGAGGCACCAACAACGTGGCCAGCCACTCCCCCACGCCTCCAGCATCGCAGGCCTCCGGCACGCCACCGGCGCAGGGAAGCCCGGCCGCCTCTCCCGTGCCTGTGACCGGGGCTTTCGGAGTGCTGATCAGCACTCAGACCGCCAGCTCCTATGCCGTCAGCCTGGTGGGCATCGACGGCAAGGTCGTGGCGACGAGCCAGGCGAGCACCCCGGCGACCGCCAGCTGCGCCAGTGTGGCGGGAGCGCTCGTGTCCCCGCCGGTCAGCACCAGCAACTCTCGCGTCTACTACATGGACGCGCAGGGAGTGGTCCGGTTCCTGGCCCCCAGCGGCGATTCGGGCCGGGCGACGACGGTGCCGGCCGGCACCGCTTCGCGGCGCAGCATGTTTGCAGTCAGTCCTGACGACCAGCGCATCGCGGTCATCGTCGACGACTTCAACTCCACCGGCGCCTCGACCAAGCTTTACGTCGAGGACCTCAATGGCGGCGGGAACCATCTCGACCTCTTCAGCCAGACCGGTGCGCGAACGCTGTGGCCAGTCGGCTGGCACGGGACCAACAATCTTGTCGTCGCCGTGGTCGCTTCGTGCAGCCAGGGCGGCGGGCCCTTCTGCTGCGGACCCCAGGAGCTGCACGTGGTCGACCCGGCCACCGCTGCGCGACGCTTCACGCTCGGCAGCACGATCGCATGCGGGATCGCGGGATCTCCCTCACCTGCCGGCGCCATCTGCTGGGACGGCAGCCAATCCAAGGTCCTGAACTGGACGGCCGGCACGGTCCGCACCATCGCGATGCCGGAACCAAAGCTGCAGTACCTTTCGCCCAACGGCAGCCAGGTCGCGCTGGTCGACAACAACGGCACATCCATCGCCGGCACCAACATCTCGATGGCGGGGATCTTCGCCTGCGAATGGATCGACGACACCCATGTGATGTCGGGCGGCGACCCGCAGCACCAGCCTCGCGTGGGCAACGTGACCAACGGCAGCATGGTGCCGGTCGCGGCCCAGGGCGACTGCGCCGGCCGTCTTCCCGGAAGCCTCTAGCGGCGGCGCTCCGCCACCTCGGCGGCGACCATGCTCACGAACGCCTCGAGCGAATGGTCGACCTCGCGATTCGCGCGGTCGCGAATGTTGACGTGCTGCGCCTCGGCCTCACGCTGGCCGACGATCGCCATGTAGGGCACCTTGCGGGCGTGGGCCTCGCGAATCTTGCGCTGCATCTTCTCCGGCCTGTCGTCAACCTCGACACGCAGGCGCGAAGCACGCAGGCTCGCCGCTACCTTGCCCGCGTATTCGTGCTGCGCATCTGTGATCGGGATCACCACCACCTGCGTGGGATGGAGCCAGGCGGGAAAGGCGCCGGCGTACCGCTCGATCAAATAGCTGAACAGCCGCTCCATGGAGCCCGCGGCGCCGCGATGGACCATCACCGGGCGCTGACGCGATCCATCCTCGGCGACGTACTCGAGCTCGAATCGCTGCGGCAGCTGAAAATCAACCTGCACCGTCGAGTTCGTGAACTCTCGCCGGTGGGCGTCGCGGACCTGGAAGTCGATCTTCGGCCCGTAGAACGCAGCCTCGCCCAACCCCCGTTCGTACGTCTGCCCCATCGACTCCAGCGCATCCGCGAGGGCCGCCTGCGCTTCCTCCCACTGCTCTTCCGCGCCAAGCCATTTTTCCTTCACGTCGTCGCGCACAGAAAGCCGGTACCAGAACTCGTCGATGCCGAGCACCTTGGAGAAGTAGAGCGCGAGCTCGATCGCCCCCTTGACCTCGTCCATGAGCTGGCCGGGTGTGCAGAAGATGTGCGCGTCATTGAGGGCGAATGCGCGCACGCGATTCAAGCCGGCCAGGGTCCCGGAGCGCTCGTACCTCCAGTTATTGCCGATCTCCGCGATCCGCATAGGGAGGTCACGGTAGCTGCGCAGCTCGGTCTGGTAGATGACGATGTGGTGAGGGCAGTTGACGGGCCGCAGCTCGAGCTCCTCACCGTCCTCGAAGGTCATCGGCGGGTACATGAACTCCGAGTACAGCTGCGCGTGGCCGCTCTGGCGGTACAGGTCGAGCCGCGCCACGTCGGGAGTCCTCACGTGCAGGTAGCCGCGGGCCAGCTCTTCGTCGACGATGAACCGCTCGAGCTCGCGGCGCACGGTCGCGCCGTCGGGCAGCCACAGGGGCAACCCGGGGCCGACACGGTCGTCGACTGTGAAGAGCTTGAGGTCCTTGCCCAGCTTCTTGTGGTCGCGGAGCTCGGCCTCTTCGAGGAACTTCAGGTAGTCGTCCAGCTCGCGCTGGGTGGGCCATGCGGTGCCGTAGATGCGGGTCAGCTGCGGCTTCTTCTCGTCGCCCCGCCAGTAGGCGCCGGCGACCCGCAGCAGCTTGAACGCCTTGATGTCTTTGGTCGAGCGGACGTGAGGGCCGCGACAGAGGTCCAGAAACTCGCCGGTCCGATAGACGCTGACCTCGTCGCCCTCGACCTTGTCGGCGATCAGCTCCAGCTTGTAGTCCTGGCCGCGCTTGCGGAACTCTTCGATCGCGGTAGCGCGCGGGAGCACCTCGTGCACGAAAGGAATGTCCGCCTGGGCCAGCCTTCGCATCCGCGACTCGATCGCGGGCAGGTCCGACTCCGAGATCGGTTTGCCGAAGTCGAAGTCGTAGTAGAAGCCATCCTGCACCGCGGGCCCGATGCCGTACGCGGCGCCTGGGTACAGCTCGGTCACGGCGGCGGCGAGCAGATGCGCGGCGGAGTGCCTGAGCGTCTGCAGAGGGTCGCCGGCGGACTCGTGCTCCCCGTATTCGGGCATCGGGTCGTCCAGTATATGGACGGTTTGACTGAGCTCGGTCCTCCCCACCCGGCCTGCGGCCGACCTCCCCACAAGGTGGGGAGGTGAATTGGGCCGGCATCGTCGACGTGCTGGGTTATCCCTCGGCCGGACTCGGCATTCTCATCGAGAGCGCAGGAGTCCCATTTCCTGGCGAAGCAATGCTGCTCGCCGCGGCGGCATGGGCTGCGGCGCGCCACCACGCGCTCGTGCTTGTCATCTTCTTCGGCTTTGCCGGCTCGACGGCCGGCGCCGACCTCGGGTACATGCTCGGTTACCGCGGCGGGCGCCCCTTCGTTGAGCGCTTCGGCAGCATCTTCCGCATCCGGCCCGACCACCTGGCCCGCGCCGAGCTGTTCTTTGCCCGCCACGGCGACAAGGCGATCATCGCCGCCCGCTTCTTGCTCGGGCTCCGGACCTGGGGCTCGATGCTCGCCGGGATGGCGCGTATGCCGTTCTGGCGCTTCCAGCTGTTCAGCGCCCTGGGCGGCCTGGTCTGGGCCGCGGCCATCGGGATCACGGGTTACGTCCTGGGCAGCAACCTGCCGTTGCTCGAAACCATCATCCGAGCGCTCGGGATCGGCGGACTGGTCATCCTGGTCTTGATCGTGACGGTTCTTTTCTTGGCTCGTGAACATGCAACCCGCCCGCGATGACGCCCAGACCGCCAACCAGCAGCACGACCCCGAGGCCGCCGAGCACCTGCGCCGTGCCGATCGTGTCCGCCAGGGCCGCCGCCACCAGCACGGGGATCGCTGAAACGCCGTTGATCACCATGTAGAGGAGGGCGAAGATCCTGCCCCGGATGGCGTCGCTCGTCGACTCCATCAGGTAGGTGATGGCAGGTATCAGGATCGCGCCGAACTCGACTCCAAGCAAGAAGCTGAACGTCGCACCTGTGATCCTGTTGTGCACCTGCAGGTCCGGGAATTGGGTCATCGCCTGGGGTACGGCCGCCAGCGCAAGCAGCGTCACCCCGTTCGCGACCAGCGAGCCCGCGAGCACCCGTGACTTGTCGAGCTCGCGCAAGAACTGGCCCAGCAGCACCGCGCTGAGGATCGCTCCCGCGGTCGCCGGACCCAGGATCACGTACGTGTCCTGGGCCGCGATACCGATCACCTTGCTCACATAAGCGGGCGCGAGCGTGTACAGATTGAAAAGGACGAGGACGGCGATGCTCACCTGGCCGAAGGCGAGCCTCAAGCCGCGCGATGCGCGCAGCGCGTCGATGCCTTCGTTCAGGTCGAACAGCACCTGACGAAAACGGCTGCGGCTCTCTTCGACCGGTGACTCGGTGTGGCGCTCGAGACGTGGGATGTCGGACGCAAAGATCAACGTGCCCGCGAGCACGAGCAGAACCACGGCGCACCAGTACGGCGCGTACAGATCAATCCTGGAGACGACCGGCGCGAGCACGCCTCCAACCACGAGGGTCAGCACCATCGTCAGCAGCGCCATCGAGTTCGCTGTGATGAGCGCGTGCCGCGGCAGGATGGTGGGGATCACGGCCGCCTCCGCCGGCCCAAACAGCTGGCCCACCGCGGAGAAGACAAGCGTGATGAGAATCAGGTGCAGGAAGTCGTCCCTGAGTCCCGGGACGATCGCCGCGATCGGAATGAGGGCGACGATGGCGGCCCGGCTGAAGTTGCACCACAACATGATCTGTTTGCGGTTCAGGCGATCCGCGATCACGCCGGCCGGCGGCGCAAAAAGCACCGCGGGCACCGTGTACGCGAGCAACGTCACCGCAACAGAGGTGCTGCCGCCCGAAATGTGGTAGGCGAGGATGATCAGAGAAAACAGAAGGAACTTGTCTGCGAGCTGCGCCGCCAGCTGAGAGAACCAGATGTTGCGGAATGCGGTGTGCGCGAGCGCTCCGCGGAAGCCTCCCGGACGCTCGACTGGCAGCCTGATCGGATCCACGACCGCTAGAGCCTAACGATCGAACCCGCGGTTGAATGCGCGATACACGGCTTCCCATTCGGGCAGCGTGAGGGTCTGCGGCCGTCGCACCGGCTCGATTCCGAGCTCGTCCAGCCTCGCGGCAGCTTCGACGCCCGAGCTTCCCGCGATCCGCCCCAGCGTGCCGCCCAGCTGCTTGCGGCGGAACTGAAAGAGCGCTTCGACGAAACGAAAGAAGCCATCCATGTCATCGATATCAACCGCCGGTCGCGGCCTGACCTCGAGCATGACCAGCGCCGAATCGACCTTCGGCACCGGTGTGAAGGCAGCAGCGGGGATCGTCATCACCATCGTCGGCACCGCGAAAACCTGGACCGCGACGGTGGCGAGGCTGGCGGCGGTCGTCGCAGTCCACCGCTCGGCGACCTCTTTCTGCACCACCAGCGAGAGACGCCGAGGTCGAGGTGGATGGTCGAGGAGCTTGCGAATGAGTCCCCCGGTCAGGTTGTAGGGGATGTTGCCCGCGACGAGCTCTGCGCCCGCGGGAAAGGCCCGCGTGACATCAAAGCGCAGGATGTCGGCCTGGACGAGCTCCACGTTGACGTGTGCGGCCAGCACGTCTCGAAGCGCGGGTATCAGCCGCGCGTCGAGCTCCACCGCGACCACGCGTCTGCTCCGTGTGGCAAGCGCGATGGTCAGCGTGCCAACACCCGCCCCGACTTCTAGGACCTCATCGCTGCGGTCGGCTCCGGTTGCTTCGGCGACGGCGTCGCGGAGCTTGGGATCGACGAGGAAGTTCTGGCCGAGGCGGTGCTGAAGGGTGATCCGGTGGCGACGCAGCAGGCTGTCCAGCTGTTGAGCGTCGGCCGGATCGATCAAAGTCGCCTGCGGCGGGCGCAATCAGGTCGCCCGCGCCGACTCACTTCATCTTCTGGAAGAGGTTGATCGCGTTGGCCCGCTCCTGGTCGGCGAGCTGCTCGAGGCTGATTCCGCGCAGCTCGGCCACGAGCTCGGCCGTGTCGATCAGATAAGCGGGCCGGTTCGGCATTCCCATCCGCTGCTGGGAGTTGCCGTAAGGCGAATCGGTTTCGAGCAGCAGCCGGTCCGCCGGGCAGCGCTTGACAACATCGCGCAGGGCATCCCGGCTCGGCCGGGTGATCAACCCCGCAAAGGAAAGGTAGAACCCGACCTCGAGGAAGCGCTGGGCCCATTCCCAGTCGAGGGCGAAATAGTGCATGACGCCGCGGATGCCGTGGTGCGCGGAGATCGCGCTGAGCAGCTCGTGCGCCGCGCCCCGGTTGTGGACGGAAACCGGAAGGTCGAGGTCGGTCGCGATCGCGAACAGCTCGTTGAGGCGCTGCGCCTGCAGGTCTTTGTGCGGTCCGCCGACGTGTTCGAAATCGAGCCCGATCTCGCCGATCACGACAACCATCTCGTCCCTTGCCAGCCGCCGCATCGCAGCCAGATCTGGTTCAGAGGGCTCGAGCGGATGATGGCCCACGCCGGCCCAAACTTCTTCGTAGGCGTGTGAAAGCGAGACGGCGTTGCCGCTACGTTCCAGGTCGACTCCAACCGCGATCAGCCTGGTGACGCCGGCGGCCACCGCCTTTTCCACCACTTCGCTGGCGTCACCGAGCTCGTCGATGTGCAGGTGCGTGTCTACGAAGATTCGGGCACCTCCTCGTCCAGGCGCTTGAACAGCGCCTCGGGCGTCGGAAGCTTGCGGCCGGCTTCGAGCTGTGAAGGCTGCCAGCGGTCGACTGCCTCGTAGTCGCCCGTGATCACCGTGTGTGAGGTTCCATTCTCAGGGCACAGGCGGACCTCGGGCTGGGGCGCGATCACGCCGTCGTAGCCAAGCATCGCGTGCAGCCGCTGCGCCGAAAACGGCAGAAACGGCGTGAGCATCGTCTTCAGGTTGTCGACACAGCGCAGGGCGACGTAAAGGACCGTCCCTGCCCGCTCGCGATCGGTCTTGATCGTGTGCCAGGGCTGTTCCGTGCCCAGGTAGACATTGACCCTGGCGGCGGTTGTCATCGCATGCTTCAGCGCGTTCTGGAATCGAGCTTCTTCGAGCTGCCGAGCGACGTAACCAAGCGCATCTTCGACCTCTCTGAGCAGAGCCTCATCGGCAGCCGTCAGCGCTCCTGGTTCAGGCACGGCGCCGAAGTTTCGGTGGGCGTTGACGAGGGTGCGATGGACGAGGTTGCCCCACGTCGCGACAAGCTCGTCGTTGTTGCGGCGCACGAACTCGGTCCAGGTGAAATCGGTGTCCTGGTTTTCAGGCCCAGCGATCATCAGGTAGTAACGCAGCGCATCCGCGTCGTAGCGGTCGAGCACGTCTTTCACGTAGATCACGTTGCCTCGGCTGGTCGACAGCTTGGTGCCCTCCATGTGCAGGAACTCGCTGGCGACGATGGCGTCGGGTAGGTGGAGGTCCCCGGCGCCCATCAAGATTGCGGGCCACAGCACGGTGTGGAACGTGATGTTGTCCTTGCCCATCACGTAGTAGTGCGAGCTCTCAGGATCCGTCCACCAGTCCTTCCATCGCTCAGGCTCGCCGCGCTGGGCGGCCCATTCGATCGACGCCGAGAGGTAGCCGATGACCGCGTCAAACCACACGTAGATCTTCTTGCTGGGGTTGTCCTCCCAACCCGGCAGCGGGACGGGTACACCCCAGTCGAGGTCGCGCGTGATCGCGCGCGGCTTGAGGTTGCGCACGAACTCGAGCGAGTACTTGCGGACGTTTGGACGCCAGTTGTCGTGGGATTCGATCCACTCCGCCAGCCGTTCGCCGAAAGCGGGCAGGTCGAAGAAGAAGTGCTCCGTCTCGCGAAACTCGACCGGTGCGTCGCTGCCGCGTTGGTGCGGGTTGATCAGGTCGATCGGGTCGAGCTGGTTGCCGCAGTTGTCGCACTGGTCTCCGCGCGCTTCGAGGTAGCCGCAGATCGGACACTTGCCTTCGATGTATCGATCCGGCAGCGTGCGTCCGCTCGCGGGATCGAAGGCGCCCATCTGCTTCCGCTTGACCAGGTAGCCCTTCTCGTAGAGCTTGAGAAACACGTCTTGCGTCACCCTGTAGTGGTTGGCGGTCGTGGTGCGAGTGAAGATGTCGTATGACATGCCAAGGCGGACGAGGTCTTCGACGATGAGCGCGTTGTTGCGGTCGACGAACTCGCGCGGTGGGATGCCGTTCTTGTCGGCCTCGTAGGTGATCGGGGTGCCGTGCTCGTCGGTTCCGCTCGCCATCAGGACGCGCGAGCCACGCAGGCGCTCGAAACGCGCGAGCACGTCGGCGGGCACGGCAAAGCCGACCACGTGGCCGATGTGCCGCGGACCGTTGGCGTAGGGCCACGCGGGAGCAACCAGGACAGTTCGCTGTTTAGTCACCTGGTGGACAGTATCGGCCCAGGCGTTGGCGTGATCTCATCGGCTCGGGACCTGCGGACGCCTGCCGCGATCTCAGGCCCCCGCCGACCGATCCTGTCCACTGATGACAAGGGTAAACTCGCCGCGCGCGCGGTCACCGAGAGCAGCCAGCACCTCGGACGCGGTCCCGCGCAGCACCTCCTCGTGCAGCTTGGTCAGCTCGCGGGTCAGTGTGAGGCTTCGCTCGGGCAGCGACTCGGCGATAAGGGCGAGCGACTTGTGGATGCGGAAAGGCGATTCGAACGCGACGGCAGGTCTGGGATCGGTGCGGAGGGCTTCCAGGAGGCGGTGCATATCGCCCGATTTGCGCGGCAGGTAACCGAGGAAGGTGAATCCGGGCCCGCCGTAGCCCGCGATGGAAAGAGCTGCCGTGACCGAGCTGGGACCGGGAATCGGCACCACCGTGTGGCCCGCGGCCCACGCCGCGGTCACGAGGGCTTGCCCCGGGTCGGACAGTGTCGGCGTGCCCGCATCGCTGACCAGGGCCACGTCACCGCCATCCAGCGCGGCCAGCACCCGAGGCAGGCCACGACGCTCGACGGGCGCGCGGTAGCTGAGGAGCGGCTTGCGGATGCTGTGCCGGGCGAGCAATCGGGAAGTCACGCGCGTGTCCTCGGCGGCGATCGCCGAGACCTCGCTCAAGACGCGCAACGCCCTGGCACTGATGTCTTCGAGGTTGCCTATTGGTGTTGCCACGACGTATAGGCTGCTCATTTCTCCCAACCCGGCTTGCGGCCGACCTCCCCACGGGGCGGGGAGGTGAATTTTCAACTTCTGTCCAGCAACGCTCCGCCGATGCCCCTCCGACCCTCCGGGCCACCTCCCCATGCATGGGCAAGAGAAACACAAAACACTCTCAAACTCGGGCGAGCCAGTCGCCGACGCGGTTTGCTACCTGCGCGCCCGGGCCGACGTAGCGTGACGCGGGTGGGAGCACATCGAGAAACGCCTTGCCGTAGTCGCGGCCGAGGATGCGGTTGTCGAGGATCACCACCGCGCCGCGGTCGGTCGAGCGACGGATCAGGCGACCGAACCCCTGCTTGAGGCGCAACGCCGCCTGCGGCAGCGCCAGCTGCGAGAAGGGTTCGCGAAGCTGCTCCGCGCGCGCCGCATAGACCGGGTCGGTGGGCACCGGAAACGGCAGCCGCACGACGATCACACAGCTCAGGCGTTCGCCGGGAATGTCGATCCCCTCCCAGAAGCTGGCGGTGCCGAGCAGCAGCGGCCGCTCCGCCTCCTCAAACGTCTTCAGCAACTGCCGCCGCTGGCCGTCGATGCCCTGGCCCAGGATGAGCACCTCATCGAGATCGACGCGCTGCTTCAGCCCGGCGTGCACGTCGCGGAGCTGGCGATGTGACGTGAAGAGGGCGAGCGTGCGCCCGCCGGCGCGACGCGCCACCGATGCGATCAGCTGCTCGACCGCAGCATCGAACGACTCGTCCTCAGGCAGCGGCATGTCGGTGGGCAAACAGACCAGGGCCTGGTGATAGAAGTCAAACGGCGAGGGCAGGATCAGCTCCTCGATCTCGGGGCCTAGGCCGGCGCGCGAGCTGAAGTAATCGAATGTACCCCCGACAGCGAGCGTCGCCGATGTGAAAACCGTGGAACGCCGCTCCCCATAGACGCGGTCCCGCAGCAGCGAGCCGACGTTGATCGGCGCGGCGCGCAGGAGCAGGTTCTCGGCGCGCGAGACCTGGCTGAACCAGTAGACGCGGTTCGCATCTGGTCTCAGGAGGGCTTCGTCGAGCACGCCGAGCGACCCATCGAGCCGGCCGCGGATCATCTCCAGCTCGCGGACACCCTGGTCGGGCTCCTCGCCACCCAGCCACTCGCGCACGCCCGCGACAGCCCGCCGCAGCGAGGCGTCGAGCGCCGCCAGCGCCGTGACCGCGTTTTCGGCCTCTTCACGAATGTGGGCCCAGCCGTCGTCCTCGCGAAGTGCGGCCGTGATCCGGACCGACTCCTCCCTCCGCTCGGTTTCGCCGAGTCGCGCCGCGACCCAGACGTCGGCGATGCGAAACAGCTCGCGCACGCGCACGGCGGCCGCGATGGCCTGCGGCGCGGCTTCGCCGAACGCGTCGTCGGATGCGCCCAGCCGCGGTTGGAGTTGCAGCTCCTCCAGCAATCCTTCTGCGCGTCCGCCACCGTCCACCCGGTCGCGGGCAAGCCTCTCGAGGAGCGCCAGCAGGCCGGGTCCGTCGACCTCCTGTCGCAAGCCCCGCGTCGCCGCTTCTTCGAGGTGATGGGCTTCATCGATGATCAGGTGGTCGTATTCAGGCAGCAGTCCGCCGCCAACCTCCGCGTCGGCAAGCAGCAGCGCATGGTTGATCACGACCAGGTCAGCGGTCTCGGCCTCGGCGCGAGCCCGATGCACGTAGCAGTCCTCTTTCGTGCAGTGGATGCCGACGCAGTCGAGCGGGTCGCTCGCGATGCGCGTCCACAGCACCTCCTCGCGTCCGTGCAAGCGCAGCTCCGAGCGGTCCCCACTCTCCGTGGTGTGCAGCCACATGAGGACTTTCAGCTTGAACATCAACTCTTCCGCGTCCTTGCACGGCTCGGCCAGATAGCGGCGCCAGCGCCGCAGTGAGACGTAGTTCGAGCGCCCCTTGAGGAGGCAGGCCTTGAAGTCCCAGGGCAGCCATTCGCGCAGGCCAGGCAGGTCTTTGACCATGAGCTGCTCCTGCAGCGTGTGCGTGTTGGTCGAAACCACGACGCGCTCGCGGTGACGCACGGCGCGAGCGATCGACGGGACGAGGTAGGCAAGGCTCTTCCCCGTCCCCGTTCCGGCCTCGACCACCAGCATGCCGCCGCGCGACTGGATCTGGGCCACGGCCAGCAGCATCTGCAGCTGGGGCTCGCGGTGCTCATAACCGGGCACAAGATCCGCCAACCGTCCGTCGGGGCCCAGCAGGGCCGCGACCGCGGTGGGGTCGTCCGGCGGCAGCTCCGCCGCCCGGCCGCGGCCGCCGGACTCGCGGCCCACAGCGATCTCGGGGTCGGGGTTTGGGTTGGGCGCCGTCAGCGCCTCGGCAAAGAAGCGCGCGGCGGGCCACGGATATGGCGCAACCAGGGCCAGCATCGACTCCTTGAGCCCTTGGTCGAGGGCCACCGCCTCCTCGCGGAGCCTCAGCAACAGCTGGCGCGTCGCGTCGGCGTCGTCCAGGGCGCGGTGGGGTCGGGGCTGGATGAACCCCATCTCGGTCGAGAGCAGCGGGAGGCTGTGACTTCCGGCAGCCGGCAGCAGGATCCGGGCGATGTCCAGGGTGTCGAGGACCTGCTGGGATCCGTCCCACAGGCCGGCCGCTTCCAGGAACTCGACGTCGAGCCTGGCGCCGTGGCCGACCGGCTGGCGTCCGCGGAGGAAGTCGGCAAGCCGGCGGAGGGCATCGTCCGGGTTGGCCGCGCCGCGCAGCTCCTCTTGCTTGATCCCCGTCAGGCGGAGGACCACGTCGGGCACGGCCCGACCTGGATCGACGAGCTGTTCCAGGGTCGACGTGATCCGATCGGGGGTGAAAGCCACCGCGCCGATTTCGATGACTCGGTCTCGGGCCGGGTCGAGACCGGTGGTCTCGAGGTCCAGGGCGGCGTACTCCGGCAAAGCTGCAGCGATTCTACGAAGCCTCCCCAAGCCGGGTCTGAACCTGAGTCCCGAACTGTAATATGTGCGCCCGATGGTAACCGGGGCGATCGAGGCTCCCAAGCGTCTGGAAGACCTTCACGTCAGGCGTGACCTGGTCGCCAGTCTTTTGCTGCGGACGCTCGCCTTCGCCGACCAGCTGACCGGCGCGGCCCTGGAGCAACGTCTCGGCCTCCCCTTCGAGACCTTCTCGCCGCTCATCGACGAGTTTGAAAAGAACCAGCTCATGGATACCCGTGGCGTGTCCAACGACCCCGGCCTCGAAGGTCGGCCCTACCCCGTGAAGATGAACTACGCCATCTCCGGCGCCGGGCGCCAGCGCGCGGCCGAGATGTCCGCCGTGCAGACCCGATACCTGGGTCCCTGTCCGGTCAACTTCGAGGACTACCTTGCGCTGATCCGCTCCCAGGTCAGCGGGAAGTCACCGGTCACCGACGCCCAGCTGAAGAAGGCCCTCGGCGAGCTGGAGCTCGAGCAGCACGTGATCGACCAGATCGGTGGCGCCATGGTCTCGCGCGCGTCACTGTTCATCTTTGGCGCGCCGGGCAACGGCAAGAGCACGATCACCGAGCGCATGGCGCTGCTCATGGGAGCGGCGATCGAGATCCCCCACGCGGTCGCGATCGGGGACGAGATCATCCGCGTGATCGACCCCGTCTACCACAAGATCGCTGAGGGCGAGCAGCCCATCGACCGCCGGCTCGTCAAGGTCGAGCGCCCGGTCGTGACCGCCGGTGGTGAGCTGAAGCTCCAGCAGCTCGACCTCACCTATGACTCGCAGAACCGCTACTACGAGGCGCCACTGCAGTGGAAGGCCAACGCCGGTGTGTTCGTGATCGACGACTTCGGCCGCCAGGAAGTGCCGCCGATGCGCCTGCTCAACCGCTTCATCGTGCCGATGGAGAAGAAGATCGATTACCTCGACCTCTCGGCGTCGGGCCGCAAGATCGAGCTGCCCTTCCTCTGCCAGGTCGTTTTCTCGACCAACCTCTCGCCCACCGAGCTTGTCGATGAAGCCTTCCTGCGCCGCATGGCGTACAAGATCGGCATCGGCAACCCGACCCCCGAGGCCTTCGGCCGCATCCTCCGCTTCGAGTGCGACCGCCAGGGTGTGCCCTTTGACGAAAAGGCGATCGGCTACCTGCTCAACAACCTGTACGGCAAAAAGCCGCTGCGCGGCTCACACCCGCGCGCGCTGATCGCCCGCCTCGTCGACCTCGCGAACTACCGCCAGCAGCCTCCGCGGCTCACGCCCCAGTCGCTGAAGGAGGCGTTCGATGCCTGCTTCAACCCCGCGCTCGGCAGCCTGGTCGAGGACGACTGGGCAAGACCCGCGATCGGTTAAGGGCCGGTCGCGCGCCCTCGACTAGACCGGCTTCGTCACCCCGTCCAGTCGCGCGTGGAGCGCCTTCAGGTCGCTGAACAACCCGCGCTTTTCGGGCGGCAGCAGCTCCGCGATCGCGAGCATGATCGCCTCGGCAGCCTCCTCGTGGGAGATGCGCGTACCGTCGGCCCGGCGCTGCAGGACCAGGAACGGCTTGCCGTAGCGGACCCTGACCGGGACGCGGCGCGGCCAGAGCTTGCCTTTCGGCAGGCACTCGCGGGTCCCGGTGAGGGCAACCGGAAGCACCGGACATGCGGCCTTCTGGGCGATGAACCCGGCCCCTGACTCGGGCGTGGCCAGCACCCCCGCCTCGACCCTCGTGCCTTCCGGGTACATGATCAGCACCTGACCGCCTTTCAGGAGGTCGAATGAGCGGCGCAGCGCGACGCGGTCGGCGGTATGACGCACCACGGGAAAGGCTTGGTAGCTGGTGAAGATCCACCGCGACAGTGGATTTCGAAAATATTCGGACTTGGCCATGTTCCAGGAATCGGCACGAGGCAGGAAGGCGGGCACCATCGGTGGATCGAGCGTGCCGAAATGGTTTCCGCACACGATGAGTGGTCCGTGGCGCGGCACGTTTTCGAGGCCTTCGACCTTGAAGAGGCCGACCAGGAAGACGCGGGTGAGAAAGCGCATCAGCCCTCGCATGAAGGCGTAAAGGATCATCTCCGCTGCCGCACGGTCTCGAGGATTCTCTCGACCACCTGGTCGAGATCCAGATGGTCGGTGTCGATGATGACCGCGTCGGCGGCGGGGCGAAGCGGCGCCACCGGGCGTTCGGAGTCGACGCGGTCGCGCATCTCGACCTCCTTGCGCATCGCCTCCTCGTCGACGCGTTCGCCACGCCGCTCGTACTGGGCGGCCCGCCGCCGCACCTTCTCGTCAAGGCTCGCGATCAAGAAGAACTTGTGGTCAGCGTCGGGAAAGACGACCGTGCCGATGTCGCGGCCCGCCATCACGACGCCGGATTCGCCCAACTGTCGCTGCTGCTCCACGAGCGACTTCCGCACCCCGGGGATGGCGGAGATGATCGGTAGTGCGTCCGCGTAGTCCGTGTCGTAGATGCCTTCGGTGAGCTCGTGCCCATCGGCCCAGACGCGCTCGCCTTCGATCCTCATCCGTGTAGATTCGGCGAGCGTGGTCACCGCATCGGCGTCGTGAGGGGAGATACCGCGCTCGGTTGCCAGGCGGGTGACCGCACGGTACATGAGGCCGCTGTCGATAAAGGGGAGGCCCAGCTTCTCGGCGACCCGCTTTCCGACAGCCGACTTGCCCGAAGCCACGCCGCCGTCGATCGTCACGATCACGTGGCATCGAGACCGGCCGCGCGGCGAAGCGCCGCGACCTCTCCGCTCGACAGCACCCGCCACCCGCCCGTCTTCAGCCGGCCGAGGCGGAGAGGTCCAAACCCCGTGCGCCGCAGGGTCTGGACCTTGTGCCCGACCGCCTGCACCATGCGGCGGACCTGACGGTGCCGGCCCTCGCGAATCACGACGCGAAGCTCGGCGCGACGCGAGTCGCGATCGCCGGTCGTCGCGCCGACCACATCAATTTCCGCCGGCGCAGTTGCTCCGTCGTCGAGCTTGACGCCACTGCGGAGCGCATCCAGGTCTTTCGCGGTCGGCATCCCGATGACCACGACGAGGTACTCTTTCGCGACCTTGTAGCGCGGATGGGTGAGCCGGTAGGCGAGCTCGCCGTCGTCGGTCAGAAGCAGCAGGCCGGTGCTGTCCGCATCGAGCCGACCGACCGGAAACAAGCGGTGACCATGCTTTCCTTCCTCGCCGATCACGTCGAGCACAGTAGTCCGCGATGACTCGTCCCTGGCAGTGGTGATGACGCCGAGGGGCTTGTTGAGCATCAGGTATCGATGCGAGGACGGCGGTTTCACAGGCCGGCCGTCAACGGTCACGCGATCGCGGTCGGGGTCGATCAGCAAGCCGGTCGCGGGCGGCCTCTCACCGTTGACGCGGACGGAGCCGGATGCGATCAGGTCGTCCGCGGCGCGGCGGCTTGCCACGCCCGCGCGCGCCAGAAAACGATTCAGCCGTTCGCTCGTTGAGAGATCTCGTCGCCTTTCGGCGTGGGAAGGTGATCGAGCGACTCGAGACCCATCACCTGGAGGAACCTCATCGTCGTTCCGTAGAGCTTTGGCTGGCCCGGTCCTGAGCCTCGCCCGACCTCGGTGATCAGGTCGCGCAGCTCGAGGTTGCCCAGCACGCTCTCGCAGTTCACGCCGCGGACCTCCTCGACGCGGGCGCGCGACACCGGCTGCTGATACGCGACGATGGCCAGCGTTTCGTATGCGGCCTGAGACAGGCGACCCGAAACCTCGGGTCGCAGCGCCCGCCGCACAGCGCCTGCATACTCGGGCCGCGTCGCGAGATGGATCTCATCGTGATGGCGCATCACCATCACGCCTCGGCCTTCCAGCGCCTCCCGCAGCTTCTCGAGCGCGCCTTCGATCGTGTTGCGGTCGGCGTCGGTCGCCTGCTGCAGCTCGCGCACCTTCAGAGCTCTGTTGGAGCTGAAAAGAATCGCCTCGAGCGCGGCCGAGACATCGCTGGACCTCACGAGCTCAGAGGCTGCGCCGTGAGTTCGCGGGGACCCCTCAGTCAAACCACGGGCTCCCTCGTCTCGACGTGGATGGGGCCAAAGCGCTCCTTCTGTCGAACCCGGACCGCCGAGCGCCTGATCAGCTCGAGCAATGCCACGAAGGTGACCACCGCCTCGAGCCGATCTTCAGATTCGAGGATGAGGTCGACCAGCTCGATCGGTCCCCGCCGAAGGCGATCCGTGATCAGATCCAGCTTCTCCTGCAGGGTCCAGGTCCGGCCGTGGACGACCAGGGGCCGCGGCGGTATGCGAGCCAGGACGCTGTTGAAAGCCGCGACCAGGAAATCGACGTCGAGCGGCTCTTCCTGCCCGCCCGCCTCGACCGGGCGCGCCGGCGGAGGAAACGAGAAAGTTTCCTGCTGCGCGCGCTCCAGCAGCTCGCCGGCGATCTCCTTGTAGGCGCGGTATTCCTCGAGACGCTGGCGGACCTCGTCCTCCCAGCCGAGGAGCTCGGTCTCCTCATCTGTCGGGTTCTCGCCCGGCAGCAGGCGGATGGACTTGAGCAGGAGCAAGCGCGCGGCCATCCACAGGAATTCGGACATTTCTTGCGGATCGGGGATCTCGCGCGCCGCCACCTCCGCCAGGTAGGCGTCGGTCACCCTGGCGAGCGAGACCTTGAAGATGTCCACCTCCTCGCGCTCGACCAGCGCGAGAAGCAGCTCGAGCGGACCGTCGAACACCGGGGTGTTCACATTCAGTTGCGGGCTCTGCACGCGGGCCGGCACCGGCGATTCCACGAGGCGTAAGGCTACCTCACGGGCCTTCCGGCTTCTTCGAGGAGCTCGTGCGCGCGAGCCACCGCCTTCGGCGTGACGCCACCGCTCATCATCCGCGCGAGCTCGCGAGCCTTCTCGTCTTCGCCGGCGAGCTCTCGCACCGTGACCACGTTGCGGCCGTCTCGGCCGGGCGCCTTCTCGACCACGAGATGGTGGTCGGCAAATGACGCGATCTGGGCGAGGTGCGTCACCACCAGCACCTGGTGCCGCTCACCGAGCGCTTTCAACCGGATGCCGACCTGGGTCGCGGCCTCGCCGCCGATGCCGGCGTCAACCTCGTCGAAGACAAGCGTCGGCGTGCGATCGGCGCCCACGCCGACCGTCTTGATGGCCAGCATGACGCGGGCAAGTTCCCCACCCGAGGCGACCTTCGCCAGCGGAGCGATCGGCTCGCCCGGGTTGGCCGAGAACATCATCTCCGCCGCCTCCGCGCCGCCAGGCCCGGCTTCAGCGAGCGGCCGCAGCGCGACCCCGAATCGCGAGGCTTCGAGGCGCAGGCCCTGCAGCTCGGCGGCGACCGCCTTCTCCATGCGGCGCGAGGCCGCGGTCCGGGCCTTGGTCAGGCGACCGGCAGCGGCGTCCAGCTCCGCCCGGCGATTCCGCTGCTCGGCCTCGGCGACGGCGACGGCGGAATCGAGATCTTCGGTCGCGCCGAGCTGGAGCTCCAGGCGCCGCCGTGCCTGAATGGCCGATTCGATCGAGCCGCCGTGCTTGCGCTTGATGCCGTCGAGCACTGCCAGCCGGGACTCGATCGCCTCGAGCCTGCCCGGATCAGAATCCAGCAGCTCGACGTAACGCCGCACGGCCGCGGCCAGGTCGGAGGTCTCCTCGGCGAGTGAATCGAGCCGCTCGGCCTGCTCGCCCAGCCGGGCATCGAGAGCGGCCGCGGAGCTGATCGCCACCGCGGCGCGAGCGAGTCCCTCTTCATGCAGGGCATCCATCGCCTGCTGTGCAAGCTCGGCCAGGCGCGCCGAGTGGCGCACCGCGATGCGCTCCGCGGCCAGAGCCTCGTCCTCGCCGGGCTGCGGGTCCGCATGCCGCAGCTCATCGAGCTGCCAGCGCAGGTACTCTTCCTCGCGCTGTCCACGCGCGCGAAGCTGCTCGAGATCGCGCAGGGCATTGAGAGCGCCAAGCCAGGTCGCGTGCGCCGCCGCGGCCGCGGCCCGCATCTCGAGCGCGCCTCCGTAGGCGTCGAGAAGCTCGGTCTGCGTGTCGGCGTCGAGCAGCCCATGGTGCTCCTGCTGGCCGTGGAGGGCGACGAGCCTCTCGCCGAGCTCGCGCACCTGGCCAGGCGTCGCCACCCGCCCGTCGATTCGCGCCGCGCTTCGCTTGCCGACCTCGCGCCAGAGAACGACCCCATCGAATGCAGCCTCGATGGTGGCGCGGTCCGCCCCGTACCGGACCTGGTCGGCGCCGCCGCGCGCCCCAAGGGCCAGGCTCAACGCGTCGATGATCAGCGACTTGCCGCTGCCCGTCTCGCCGGTGAGAAGGTTGAGGCCCGGGCCGAAGCGGACGATCGACTCCGCGACCAGGGCGAGGTCGCGAACCTTCAACTCCTTCAGCATGGGACTACTTCTTGGGGACCAGCGGTCTGCCCCATCCCAGCTTGTCGGCCAGCCGCTGATAGAAGCTCTCCGGCGGGCTGAACCGAATCACCTTCAGGCGCTTCGCATGTGATCCGCAGCTGACGACATCGCCGATGGCCACCTCTTGCCCACGCCCCTGGCCGTCGACGCGCATCTCGCCAGGTCCCCGCACGACGGTCAGGCTGATTTCCTGGCCGGGCGCGAACACTATCGGTCGGACCGTGAGTGCGAACGGGCTCATCGGCACGAGCAGAAGGTCCTGCAGGGTCGGCTCGAGGATCGGCCCGCCGCTGGCGAGCGCGTAAGCGGTAGAGCCGCTGGCCGTCGCCACGATGGCACCGTCCGCGTCGATCACGCCCACGCGCTGTCCGCCGACGTCGATCTCCAGGCGCAGGATATGCGTCTCGCCCGAATGGTCAACAACCACCTCGTTGAGGCCGATCTCCTGGACCATGCTCCGGCCTTTTCGAGACAGCGTGACCTGGAGCATTGTCCGTTCCTCGATCCGATATGAACCGTCGAAGAACCGGCTCAAGCCCATGCTCATCTCGTGCGCCTCGATCTCTGTCAGGAACCCAAGATGGCCGTGGTTGACGCCCAGGACGGGGATGTCCCGCGGAGCCGCCACCCGCGCGCCGGCCAGGAAAGTTCCATCGCCGCCCAGAGTGAGGATGACGTCGGTTGCCTTCAAGAGATCGGCAACCGTCCCCGCCTTCGCGTCCCGCCTCAGCTCGACGGCGTCAACCTGCCGTGCCCTCATCGCGTGAAAGACGCTGTCGACCTCTTCCTGCTCTACGCCTGAACCTCGAATGAGGCAGATCCTCATGGCCTCTCCGGCTGCAGATGGACGAAGATCTCGCGATTGCCTTCCGCGCCCAGCAGCTCGGAAGGTGCTTCGGCGCGGACTGCGTAACCGTTGGCCGCACACGATTCGCGAAAGCGCTTTAGCGCAGCCTCCACGGCCGAAGGGTTACGCACGATGCCTCCCTTCCCCACCTCGATGCGCCCGACCTCGAACTGCGGCTTGAAGAGCGCGACAATCTCGGCATCCGGGGCCGCCCGACGCACGGCCGGCAAGACTTTCTCGAGGCTGATGAACGAAACATCGATCACGATCAGGCTGATCGGTTCGGCAAATGTTTCGAGGTCACGGGCGTTGACCCGTTCGATGACCACCACGCGCGGGTCCTGCCGAAGACGCCAGTGCAGGAGTCCGCGGCCGACGTCGACCGCGTAGACCGTGACCGCACCCCGGCGCAGCAGGACGTCCGTGAAACCGCCGGTCGACGCGCCGATGTCCGCACACACCCGTCCGCGCGGATCGACGCTGAATCGATCGAGCGCGGGTCCAAGCTTGAGGGCGCCGCGGCTCGCGTAGCCTGGCTCAGAGTCGACTGCGATGTGCGCGTCTTCGCTCACCTTGCGACCAGGACTGCGCACCGTTTCACCGGCCACACGCACCTTGCCCGCGAGGATCAGAGCCTGCGCACGCTGGCGTGATTCGGCCAGCCCGCTCTCCGTCACCAGCACGTCAAGGCGAGGCATCAGCTCGCCGGTAGCAGGATGCCGACTGCGAGCCCGATCACTGCGCCCACCAGGACCTCGAACGGCGTGTGTCCCAGCAGCTCGCGCAGCCGGGCCTCCTGCACACCCCTCATGTGGACCAGGTCCTCGACCAGGCGGTTGAGGACCTCGGCCTGGCGCCCCGCTGCCCGGCGCAGGCCGGCCGCGTCGTACATCACCACGAATGTGAAGATAAGGGCGATCGCGAACGGAGCGGAAGCGAGGCCCGAATATTTACCGACCGCCGCGGTCAGGCCCATCACGATCGCGGCGTGGCTGCTGGGCATGCCGCCGGTCTCGGCCAGGACTCGTAGGTTGAGCCCTCGCTGCCGGAACGAGGTGAGCAGGAGCTTGGCGGCCTGCGCGATCGTCCAGGCCACGAGCGGCGCGAGAAGAAACTTCACCCGGTGAGCAATTTTGAGGTTTCGTCCGCGCGAGCTCGAAGCTCTGCCAGCCGCGCCTGCGCGTCGGCGAGTAGACGGACCGCTCTTTGATGGGCCGCGACCAGGTCGTCGAGTGGGGCCGTCCCGTCCGCCAGCTTGCCCATCGTCGTCTCGAGGTCGGCGAGAAGGTCGTCGAGCTCACGCGGCTGACTCAAATCGCGGTTGCAGCCACCTTGCCGAGGATGCCGTTGACGAAACGGCCGGCTTCGTCGCCCGAAAACGTCTTGGCGAGCTCGATCGACTCGTTGATCGCCGCCTTGGTCGGCACCCTGCGGTCGATCGCGATCTCGTAAACGGCGATCCGGAGGATGATCCGGTCGACCTTCGCCATCTGGTCCAGCTTCCAGTGCTCCGAGGCCTCGCTCAGGATCGAGTCGAGCTTGACCTGGTTGGCGATCACGCCGTCGACAAGCTGACGCGCGAAGTTGGCGATCTCCTCGCCGGCCCCGTTCTCGGAGGCGTGATACCTCAGCACTTCGTCGACCTCATCGCCGGTGCCTTCGAGCTGGAACAGGACCTTGAGCGCCAGCTCCCGTGCCTGGTGGCGCTTCCCCAATTAGCTGGCGAAGGCGACGCTCGAGACGAAGACGTTCACCTCACCGACCTCCAGGCCAAGCATGCGCTCCGTGGCTTCCACGACGTTGGCCTGCACCGCCGCGGCCACATCGGCAAGCTTCGCCTCCGAGGCGACGGTGATGAAAACCTCGAGATGGATCGAGCGATCGCCCTCGATGTGCACGCGCACTCCGCGATGCGCGGCCTGGCGCCGAACCCAATCGCCGAAGTGACGGGCCGCGGCCTCGTCCATGCCTTCCACACCTTCGACTTCGCCGGCGGCCAAAGCGGCGATGCTCGCGATCACCTCGTTGGCCACACGAACTGCCCCCAGCGAACCGTTCTCACTCATAACCGACTGATCCTACGCCTCGATCGTGGCCTGCGGGCGTTGAACCGGTTTAGAAGGGGCCTCTAGGCGCGCTCCACGTAAGTCTGGTCGCGTGTGTCGACGCGAATCACATCGCCGGAGTGGATGAACAGGGGTACCTGGATGGTCGCACCGGTCTCGAGCTTCGCCGGCTTGGTCGCGCCCGAAACCGTGTCCCCTTTGAAACCCGGATCGGTCGACACCACTATCAGATCCACGTTGATCGGCAGCTCGACGCCGATCAGTCGATCCTGGTATCGCTGCAGAAACACGGTGCTGCCGTCTTTCAAGAGCGGAAGGACGGATTCGAGCATCTCCTCGTCGACGGCGACCTGGTCGTAGGTCTTCGTGTCCATGAAGTAGTGATGGCTGCCGTCCGAGTAGAGGTATGTCGCCTCGGTGCTGTCGATGCGGACGGTTCGGTACTTGTCGCCGCTGCGGAAGCTCTGTTCGAAGATCGAACCGGTAAGGACGTTGCGCAGCTTGGCCTTGATCACCGCGCCCGCGCGCGCCAGTTTGATGTGCTCAACGCTGACGATGGACAGGAGCTGTCCGTCCATCTCGAACATCGTCCCGTTGCGGAAGTCGTTGGTGGAAATCATTTCTCGGTGGCTAGAAAATCCAATGCCAGCTCATATCCCACGAAGCCGAGTCCGGTAATCACGCCCCGCGCGGCGCGCGCGGTCACGCTTTTGGACCGGAACTCCTCACGCGCGTGGAGGTTCGAGAGGTGGACCTCGACCACCGGCAGCGCAAGGGCCTGCAGGCAATCGTAAAGGGCGAGCGAGTAGTGAGACAGGGCGCCGGGGTTGATCACGATGCCGGCCGATCCTGGCCCTTCCTTCTGCAGGAAGTCGATGATCTCGCCCTCGTGATTGCTCTGAAAGAGGGTGACCTCAAGACCGAGCCTGGAGGCCTTTTCACGCACCGTCTGGTTGAGATCATCCAGCGAGCGGGTCCCATAGATGTGCGGTTCGCGCTTGCCGAGCAGGTTGAGGTTCGGCCCATGAACCACCACGACGCGCTTCACGCCAGCGACCTCGTGATGACGCGGCGGACCAGCGCGCCGGGCACGGTATGTCCGATCTCAGCGTGGCCGATGCGCCTCGGCATGACCCAGGCGACCTTGCCCCGACGCGCCTTCTTGTCCGCGGCCATCGCCGCCAGCACTCGCTTGGGGTCGGCGTGCGGCGGCTTGTCCGGGAGGCCGAAAGCGTCCAGCAGCTCGTCCTGAGCATCGACTGTGCGCTTGCTGCACAGATCCAGCCCCATTGCGATCCGTCCCGCGACGCGCATGCCGAAGGCGACGGCACGACCGTGGCTGACACGAAATGCGGTCGCCGCCTCGAGCGCGTGGCCCGCGGTGTGGCCGTAGTTGAGGATCGCGCGCGGCCCGCGGTCGCGCTCGTCCTTGGCCACGATCAGCGCCTTGGCGGCGACGCATCTAAACACAACGCGTTCGAGCATCCCCGCGTCCCGCTCGACCAGGCGCGGACCATTCCTCTGCAGCAGGTCGAACAGGCCTCGGTCCACGGCGACGGCGTACTTTACAACCTCCGCAAAGGCGTCCCGATAGTTCGGGACTGGCAGCGACTCGATGGTGGCCAGGTCGGAGATCACTGCCGACGGTTGCCAGAAGGCGCCGATTGCGTTCTTCGAGCGCATGCCGTTGACGCCCGTCTTGCCGCCGATGCTCGAATCCACCATGGCGAGCAGCGTCGTGGGCACCGCGACCAGCCGGACGCCACGCTGCCAGATCGCGGCCGCCAGGCCGGCCAGGTCGCCGACGGTGCCTCCCCCCACCGCGATGACGCATCCGCCGCGGTCGATGTGCTGCCGCTCGAGGAACGAAAGCACTGCTTCCAGCTGGGTCATGGATTTGGAACGTTCACTCGCCGGGATGGCGTGGATCGAGGTCTTCAGGCCAGCTCGTTTGATCGCCTTCGCAACCTTCAGGGCGTACGGCCTCACGTTGGTGTCGGTCACGATCGCCGCGCCGGTCGGGTCGAGGCGCGTGACGACGTTGCGCAGGTCACGCTGGAGGTTGGTGCCGATCAGGACGGGGTAGCCACCCGTGCTCGAGTCGAGGATCAGGCGGACCACAGCTTCATCACCTGTTCCGCCACCTCTCCGGCGGGAAGGTTGCCGTCCACCCGATGCGTAGCCTGCTCATAGCGCGCGCGGCGCCGTTCGTACAGCGACTCCACCTCAGAAGCGGTGCGGCCCGCGACCAGTGGCCGGCCCGGCAGCTGACGGATGCGCTCCCAGACCATGTCGAAAGCCACCTCCAGGTAGACGGTCAGCGCGCGGTCAGAGATCAGCGCCCAGTTATCGTCGTCCATCGCGACTCCGCCGCCCAGGGCGACCACCGTATCCGGCTGCAGGGCTCGCGGCAGCATCTCCCTCTCGAGGGCTCGAAATGTCTCTTCGCTGTGAGTGGCGAAGATCTCAGCTACCGACATGCCTGCCCTGTCTTCGACCAGGTGGTCGAGGTCGAAAAAGTTTGCCCCCGCCCGTTGAGCCACCAGCGCGCCCACCAGCGTCTTGCCCGAGCCCATGAAGCCGAGCAGTGCGAGCGGCTTGCGCCGCTTCTCAGACTCCGCTGGGATGGGCGGGCACCGGCCTGGCCGGCGTAGCCGTGGGCGCAGGACCGCCGCGCCGCTTCTCCGACTCCGTGAAGACCTGGTCGCGGAAGTTGCCAGGATTCGGCAGGTGGTCGAGGATCTCGGCGCCCTGCGCTCCGGCGGCGTCGATCTCAACCCGCCCATAGCCGAGGATGCGGCCGAGAAGGGACTGACGGGTCGTGCAGTCCTGGACGCGGTCGATGGGGATGATCTTCTCCTGCCGGCCGAACACGCCAGACTCGATCTTGATGCGCTGGTCGGTGAGGGTGTAGCTGATCGACCGCCAGCGGATCCACACGGCGATCAGCCAGAGGAGCACGAGCGCGACCACGGCCAGGGTGAGGATTGTCCTCAGCCTGGGGATGTAGAAGCCGTAGCCCGGGCCGAGGAGGGTGAAGTCGGCGATCGCGACGACGACGAGGAGGACCACCGGGGCAAGAACGCTCTTGATGACGGTGATCCAGTGAGGGTGGTCTTGCAAAACGAGGTTCTCGCCGGGAAGGAGCTTGCTCATGGCCGCCTATTTAAGCAGGCCGCCCTGAGTTGGTCGACCGATCACGACTCAGGGCAGCTGGAGAAGCATCAGGATGGCTCCCGCAGCCAGGTACGGCCCGTACGCGATCGTGCCCTTCATCGAGCGGTGCGTGACGATGAAAGCGATCGCCCCGACCGCCGCCAGCAGCACGCCATAGAACAGCGCCGTCACCGTGTACGGCCACCCCAGCAGCAGGCCCATGAAGAGCGCCAGCTTCACGTCGCCAAACCCAAGCGCCTCAGCTTTGAACAGCGCTGAACCGGCGACCCCGAGCAGGAGAAAGAGCAAGCCCGCGCCCACGCCCACGGCGATACCGACCCACCACGGCTGCTGCCAGAGCCCAAGCCTGCTGATGATGAGGGGGGAGATGCTGACGAGAAGGGCAAGCACCATCGCGGGGAACATGACCCGGTCCAGGATCAGGTGATGCTCGAAGTCGAAGAAGATCACCTGGACCAGGACGAGCACGAAAATGCTGCGCACGAGCAGGAGCGGAAGGGACGTGATCTGCAGCGCATAGACGGCGAACACCGCGGCGCTCAAAACCGGCGGGCCGTAGCGCTGCCACCATTTGGCGCCGGGTTCGAGCTCCTCGAGCCGCGCCAGCCTGACCGAGCCCCATCGCACGAGCGATCCCCCGGCGGCGCCCACGATCGCCCATAGCACGGCGACCAGATACGGATTCACGGTTGCAGAGTTTCCCGCATCGCCTCGAGCGGCGCGCTGCGGCCGGTCCAGAGCAAGAACGAGATCGCGCCCTGCGAGAGCAATACCTCCCACCCATCGACCGCCGGCAGGCCGAGCGAACGCGCCTTGCGGACGAGCGGGGTTCCGCCCGTGACATACACGAGGTCGACCACGGCGCCCGCCCGAGGCAGGGCCGCGGGGCGCAGGGGCATCTCCTCACGCCGGCCGAGCGGGGTCGCGTTGATCAGCAGGTCAGCCGAGCGGGTGAGCACGGCCAGGGATCGATCGTCCCAGCGGATGGTCTTGCCCGGGACATCCGCGTCTTCGGGGTGACGGGTCACGAACGTGATGTGCGCTCCCTCCATCGCCACGGCAGCGGCGCGCGCAGCTCCACCAGCACCGAGGACCACCGCGTTGACACTTCGCGGCTCGACGCCGACGCGCTCAATCGCGGACCGGATCGCCGGGATGTCCGTGTTGTAGCCGCCAAGGCGCCCCCTGTCGTTGACGATGGTGTTGACGGCGCGGGCGCGCAGCGCGTCGGGGGCGATCGTGTCGAGCTGATCCATCACCTTCTGCTTGTACGGGATGGTGACGTTGGCGCCGCCGACATCCTGGGCCCTCAGCCGCCCCACCGCATCCCGGAGATCCTCTGGCGCTACATCGAGCAGGTCGTAGGTCCAATCCATCCGCATGGCGCGAAACGCGGCGTTGTGCATGGCCGGGCTGCGCGAGTAGGAGATCCCATGGCCAACGAGGAAGACCTTCAGCGAGCGCCCCGCACCCCAGATCCCGTCTCCAAGGGGGCGCCCTGCGCGCGCCCGGCGCCTGGGGGGAGAGGGTGCCTATGCGTCAACTTCCGCCCACGCCGTACTGCTGCTTGTCCCGCTCGAAATCCTGCTCGTTGGTCTCGAAGTGCGTCGTCCCCTGCTTGTCGGTGAAGTAAAAGAGCAAGTTCGTCTTCGGAGGGTTGATGCATGCGGCGAGCGCGGCCTTGCCAGGGTTGCTGATCGGGGTGGGCGGCAGGCCGCCATGCGTGCGCGTGTTGTAGGGCGTGTTCAGGATGAGCTCGGCGGCGGTCGGCTCCGGCGTGAGACGGCCGAGGGCGTAGAGCAGCGTCGCGTCAACGCCCAGGGTCATATTGATCTTCAATCGGTTGTAGTAGACGCTGCACACGTTGCCACGGTCGGTGGCCGTTTTGTTGTTCGCCTCGCGGTCCACCATCGAGGCGAGGATGACGATCGACCGGATGTCCTCGGCCGGGCGCCCGGTTGCCGGCTGGGCGATCTGCGCCTGCCAGTCGGCCGAGAAGATGGTTGCAAACTGATCCAGCTGCTCCTGGATCAGGCCCCTGGCCCCGACGGCCGGATCGACCAGGTAGGTGTCAGGAAACAGGTAGCCCTCGTAGGGAAAATCCGCGCTGCCCGGTTGCGCGGGCAGGAACTTGTACTTCGAGGCCCAGGTCGGGTCCTTCGCCGCCTTGAGGTATTCAGCGCCCGTGATCAAGTTCGGTGCGGTACCGAGCTTTTTGTCGTCGATGAGCTGGGCCTGATAACGAAGCGGAAATCCCTCCGGGAACGTGATGGTCTTTTCGTCTGGACGTCCATGCTGGAGTGCCGACACGATCTGACTCAAGGACATGTTGGCGTTGAGCACGAACGAGCCAGCCTGGAATTTGGGGCCCGCATTTGTCACGCGCGTGTACAGGTCGAAGGCGATGGTGCTCCGGATGAGGTGCAGGTCGTAGAGATCACTACCGATCTGAGTCGGAGTCTCGCCGGGGTCGATATGGAAGCTCACGTTGTGGCTCGAGGAGGAGAGCGGCGTGTTGACGTTGAAGTTCCACCAATCGATCCCACGTGATGTCAGAAAACCGAGAATCGCCAGCACCACCACGACCGCGATCAGCCGCCTCATTCAACCGCGTCCTGTTCCAGAGCTTCCATCACGCGCTTGAACTCGTCGCCGTCGACGGTCTCCAGCCCCGACCCGAGCTCGCGCAACAGCAGTACGCGATCGGGATCGGTGACGTCTTCGACCAGGTAATAGGTCGCCGCCTCGAGCTCGAAGGCGTCGTGCAGCTTGAACCGTCGCTCGATTCCGGAATCGTCGATCAACGTCACCTCGTCGTTCAACGGTTCTTGCGGTCGAGGTATGACTGCAGCAGGAGGATCGCGGCGACACGATCCACTGTCGTCCGCCGCTTCGCGCGCCTGACGCCGCCGGCGATCAACGATCGTTCCGCGGCGACTGAGGTGAGGCGCTCATCGACAAGCTCGACCGGGATCCCCGACGTCCTGCGCAGCGCGTCCGCGAGCCTGCGCGCGGACTTCGCCTCCGGCCCATCCGAGCCGTCCATGCGCCGCGGCAGCCCGACCACGATGCGGGCCGCCTCTTGGAGCCTGGCGGTCTGGGCCAGCCGCGTGACGAGGGTGGCGTCCGGCTCCGCGTCCAGCGTGTCCAGAGGCTGCGCGATGGTGCCGGTCGGATCGCTGACGGCGAGCCCCACCCTCCTGGAACCGGGATCGACCGCCAGCACCCTCACTAGGGGCTGTGCGCAGGCGACGACGACGGTGACGGCGATGATTGCGCCGCAGCGGCGGCCGAGGGCGCGTTGGACTCGACCACGTAGTGCAGCGTGATCCGGCGATCGAGCAGCGGCATCAGGGGCAGCGCCAGGGGTTGCTCTCTGACGGCGACAGAGCGGATCGGCAGCTTCTCGAGGAAGAACCGCGCCTGGGCCACCGGCCGGCCCACGATCTGGGCGCGGATCTTTTCTTCGTCGAGCTTTGGCGCCACGTAGGCCGAGGCGCTGCCGACGAAGACCAGTGCGCCGCCCTTCGCGGAGCTCAGGAGCCGGTACTGCACCTGGATCGGGCTCTCGGTCAGCAGCTGCTGGTCGTTGGGCAGCCGCTGCGCGAGGTAGGTCTTGTACGCCTGGATGACATCGGCGTCGTTGTAGAAGTCGCCCTCGCCGCTGACCGTCATGGTGCCGGTGAAGCTCGGTACCTTGTCCTGGGGCTGGTGATCCGTCGTGAACTGTGGAGGGCCGAAGATGATTGTCTCAGCCAGCCTCTCACCCTGCTGCCCGCCCGCGGAGAGCTCCTGCGCGATCGCCTGGTGCAGCTCTTGCTCGAGCTGCGCTCGCGCAGCGTCGAAGTCGGACACCGTCATGGTCGGGGTCGATGAAGGATCGGTGCCCCCACCCGTTGCCTGCGGGTTGGTGACGTGAACCTTCGACCCGTCGAACGGATCGCAGCAGTTTTCGATCTGGTTGATGGAGTGGTCCCCCACGTTGCCGGCTGTGCCAGGTTTGACGGCGATCACGTTCACCGTCTTCTGGCCACCGTTCCACGGCACGACTGTATTGGGAGATGTCTGCGCAAATTCCAGGCCATTGCTGTTCATCAGACGCTGGCCGTACTTGAATACAAGGCCTTGCGAACCGGAACGGCCCGATGGATCTTGCAGGTTGTTCGTATAGACCACCTGGCCAGTCGACGGAGCCAGGGGAACGTCGATCGAGCCTGTGACCTTGAAGCCCTGCGAGTTGGACTTCGCGATCACGACCGGCCTGACCTTGATCGGCGGCTTGCCGGGCTGCGCCCGGATCTCGACGTCCTTCTCGCTGAACGGCTGCGCCTGCGCGACCAGCGTCACCGACGCCGACGGCACGAACACCGCCGCCGCGAAGACGCCGACCAGGATCAGCGTGATCGCGGTCACGTAGAGGAGAAAGCGCCCGGGCTTCAGCTCGGTCGCGGTCTTGGTCAGGAGCCTGGTCGGCGCACCGACGCCGACGTGGGTGGTCGGCGCGGCGGCCCTGCGCTGCCACCACCTCCGGATCGGCGCCGGCGCCTCCCCGTCGGACGGGATGCCCTCGCCTTCCGGACCGACCGCGCCATAGACCGCGAAGCCGCTCTCCGAGGCCATCTTTTGCACGGCAGGGTCGTCGCAGACCACGGTCACGCGCTTGCCGAGCCGGGCCGAGTAGTTTCGCAGCAGCTGGAAGTTGAACCGGCTCTGGCCTATGCGCGACCGCATCGGCAGGACGAGCATCGTGTCCTCGCCGTGGTAGCGGCGAAGGCGCTCGACGAGCTCCGGAATCTCCTCTTCGCTTTCGACGTAAATCGGGTTCGTTGCCATGGCGTTTACTGGTCTCCTGGAGGTCTGGTCAAACCTTTATAGCGCTTAGGACCCGTCTCATGACGGTGTTGACCGTGTCGCGCTCCTCGGCTTCGGTTCGCAAAGCGTGGTTGGCCAGGCCCATCGGGGCGATGTCCTGGGGGCTGGAAAGCTGGCCGGTCGAGTCGGTCAGGTTGCGCACGTCGGCGGGCACGAGGTGCCGGACGCGAGGCTCGCGCGGGAACGGCAGTCCCGCCGTCCAGTTTTTCTTCACCATCTCGAGCGTCAGCTCGGGCAGCAGGCTGCCGCCGCCGCACAGGTAGATGCTGGAGGGCAGCCGCTCGCCGCGTGACAGCTCCTTGATGCTCAGGGCAAGACCCTGCAGCAGCACCTCGGCGTCGGCGCCCAGCAGCTCGGACACCTGGCGGTGCTGATCCGGTGAGAGCAGGCCTTCGGAGTGCCGGAGCTTGCGTGCCTCGGCCTCCTCATAGCTGAGGCCAAAGGCAAGCGCTAGGCGGCGAGTGAACGCGCGGCCGCCGAGGTTGAACATGCGCGTGCCCTCTACCCCGCCGTCGCGGATCAGCGCCACATCGGTGGTGCCGCCGCCGACGTCGACGAAGATGCCGCCCTCGGCCCAGATCTCCTCGTTGGCGCAGGCGCGGGCAAGCGCGTACGGCTGGGCGACCGCGGCGGCGAGCTCGAGGTCGAGCTCTCGCACGACCGTCTCGACTGCGTCGATGTGAGTCATCGGTGCGAAGGTGTTGAAGACTGTGACCTCGAGGTTCTTGCCGGTGAAGCCGACCGGGTTGGTGACCGGGTAGCCGTCCACGCGCACGTTCGTGATCGCGGAGTGCACGAGCCGAGCTTCGAGCTGGCCGTAGCTGCGCTCCATCTCCAGCAGGTGCTGGGCCTCGCGCAGCGCGCGCCGCTGGACCATCTGGAGCATGGTCGACATCTCACCCGACCTCACCCGGGACTTGGCGTTTTCCCGCGGGTAGGCGATCGTCGACGAGAAGCCCTTGATCAGCTCGCCCGCGATGCCAACCACCACCTGCCCGGGCACGGTCTTGGCCATGTCCTCAGCCGCCTCCAGGGCCCGGTTGCACGACTGGATGACCGACTCGAGGTCCGCGATCGCACCCCCTGACATGGCGGCCGGGGCCTGAGGCTCACGGCCCACTCCCAGGACCTCGCCGTCGGGGCCTTCGCGGCGCACGACCAGGACCTTGATCAGGTCGGTGCCGATGTCGAGGACCGTGAAATGCCGGTAGTAGTCGCTGCGCTTGCGCAGGAACTTGAACTTGGTCAACTCAGCGCCTCGGCGAGGCGTTGGAAGGCCTCCTCGGCGGGGACCGTCAGCTTGCCGCTGACCAGCTGCGGACGGCCGCCGCCCGTGCCGAAGAAGTCCTTGAGGCGCGTGGCATCGATCTGCGTCACGAGGTCATTGGACACCTTGATCACAAACTTGTCCCCGGCGATAAGGGTTACGACCCCGGATTTGACCCTCTCGAGGTAGCGGTCCGCGTACGCCCGCAATTCCTCCATGCTCGAGGCGTCCACGGTTTCCGCAATGTAGTCCACGCGGCCGTGCTTGACCGCCATGCCGTCAGGCGCGCCGACGCGCGCCCCGCGGAGCTGGTCGCGCGCCTTCGCCAGGTCCCGCTCCTTTTCCTTGAGCTCGCTGCGGAGGGCCCGAATCCGCTCGGGAAGCTGCTCAGGACCCGCGTTGAACGACTTCGCCAGCTCGGAAAGCAACTCGCGGTCTCGGCGCACAAGCTCATCGGCCGCCTCCCCGACGACCAGGTCGATGCGGCGCAGGCCCGACCCGATGCTCGACTCGGACACGATGACCGCCGTGCCGATGTCGGCGGTGTTCTGGACGTGGGTGCCGCCGCACAGCTCGCACGTCCAGTCGCCGAAGCAAACGACCCTGACCACGTCACCGTACTTCTCCTCGAAGAGGTGCATCGCACCCTGGGCGACGGCCTCCTTGTATGGCTTCTGGCTCTCATGGAACGGGAGCGCCGCGCGGACCTTCTCCATGACGCGCTTGTTGATACGGGCCAGCTCGTCTTTGCCGATCGGTCGGGCGAGCGGGATGTCGAAGGTCGTGTGGTCCGGCCCGACCCACGAGCCCTTCTGCACCACCTGGTCACCCAGCGTCTCTCGCACCGCCTTGTGGAGCAGGTGCGTCGCCGAGTGGTGGCGCATGATCTGGCGCCTTCGCGGCTCGTCGACCGCCGCGGTCGCCTTCTCCCCGACGACCAGCTCTCCTGTGACCACGGTGCCGATATGGGCGATCGCCCCTTCAGCCGGCCTCTGCGTATCCTCGACGCGGACTCGGCCGCTGGGGGTGGTGACGGTGCCGGTATCGCCGACCTGGCCCCCAGACTCCGCATAGAAAGGTGTGCGCTCGAGAAAGACCTCGACCTGGTCGCCTTCGCGTGCGGAATTCGCTGCTTCCCCTTCTTTGCGGATGCTAACGAGCTTGGTCTCGGTCATGAGCACGCGGTAGCCAGTGAACTCGGACTTCGGGATATCGCGGGCGAGTGCCCACTGGTGCGGGATGTTGCGTCGAGAGCGCTCGCGTTGCAGCTGCATCTCCGCGCGAAAGCCTTCTTCGTCAACCTCCATGCCGCGTTCGGTGGCGAGCTCGCGCGTCAGCTCGAGCGGAAATCCAAACGTGTCGTGAAGGCGGAACGCATCGGCCCCTGACACAGTTTTCGCGCCGCGCGACGCCACCTTCTGGAACTGCTCCATACCCTCCTCGAGCGTCCTCGCGAACCGGTCCATCTCGGTGTCAATCGTCTCGACGATGAATCGCTGTCGATCCTTGAGCTCCGGGTAATGCTCTGCGAACATCGCCACCGTTCGGTGGGCGCCCGCCGACAGCTTGGCGCTGAGGCCGATGTTGCGACCGTGCAGCGCCGCGCGCCGGATCAGCCGGCGCAGAACGTAACCGCGACCTTCGTTGGATGGAACAACGCCGTCGGCGATGCAGAAGGTGATGGCGCGAACGTGGTCCGCGATGATTCGCTCGGAAAGAGTGGTTGGCTTCTTGCTGCTCTCGCGTGCGAAATCGACGAGCGGCTGAAGCAGGTCGGCCTCAAAGATGTTTGTCTTGCCCTGAAGGATGTAGCTGATGCGGTCGAGGCCCATCCCGGTGTCGATCGCCGGCCGAGTCAAGGGCACCAGAACCCCATCGGCGATGCCGCGTGTGATCGCTTCCGCGGTCGAGGGTGGCCCGGAGAGTTCGCCGCGCTGGTCGTACTGCGGAAAGACAAGGTTCCAGAACTCGGTGAACCGCTCGCAGTGGTCGGGGACGCAATCCGGCCGGCCGCATCCGACCTTCGGCCCTCGGTCCCACCAGATCTCCGAGTCCGGGCCGCACGGCCCGCGGCCAAGTCCCCACCAGTTGTCGCCCAAGCGCGTCACCTGCTCGGCCGGAATCGGGGTTTTGGTGGTCCAGATCTCGTAGGCCTGGTCGTCCGAGGGATGGATCGTCACACGGAGCCGCTCGACGGGCATCCCAAAACCCATGGTCACCAGCTCCCAGGCAAGGGGGATCGCAATTTCCTTGAAGTAGTCCCCGGTCGGCGCGAAGTTGCCGAGCATCTCGAAAAAGGTCGCGTGCCTGTCAGTCCTGCCGACCTCCTCGATGTCGCCCGTGCGCAAACACTTCTGGGCGCTTGCCAGTCGCGGCGCGGGCGGATTGCTAAAGCCCAGATAGTAGGGCTGAAGCGGTTGCATTCCGGCCGAGATGAAGAGCGTGCTCGGGTCGCCGTGCGGCACCAGCGGCGCGCTAGGCAGGACCAGATGCTCCCGGCTCGCGAAATGCTCTAGAAAACGTTTGCGGATCTCGTTCCCGGTCACGGGGTCAGTCGAGTTTAAGGGGCGAGCCGCTCGATGCGCCAAGCGCGGGATGCCGGGCGCCGCACGTACCGCAACCGATCGTGGAGCCGATCTTCACGGTTCTCCCAGAACTCGATCCACGTCGGCAGCAGCGCGTAGCCTCCCCAATCCTTCGGCAGCGGGACCTCATCCGGATGTTTCACAGCCAGCTCCACCACCTTCCGCTCGAGGACTTCGCGCGAACGAATGACGCGGCTCTGCCGCGAGGCCAGCGCGGAAAGCTGCGCGCCCCGCGGCCTGCTGCCGAAATACTCCTGGGATGCGCTGCGACCGAGCTTGCGCACGGTGCCCGACACGCGGACCTGGTGACGCGTGACCGACCAATAGAAGACGAGGGCGGCCTGGCGGTTATGCGACAGGTCGCGACCCTTGCGGCTCGAGTAATTGGAGTAGAAGACGAAAGTGCCGTCGCGGATGCCTTTGAAGAGCACCATCCGCACCGATGCACCGTCCTCGCCCGATGTCGCGAGTGCCATCGCGTCCGGCTGCAACGCGCCGGCGGCGGTGGCTTCCTGCAACCAACGGTCAAAAAGCGCGAATGGATCGCGTGGAGCTTCTTCCTCGAGCAACGGCATCAGTGACCCGTCACTCAGCCCGTGCTTTCTTCCGGCACGTACTTTCTCAGCTGCTCGAGGGCTGCCCGCTGCAGACGTGAGACGTGCATCTGGCTGATGCCCAGCCGCCGCGCGATCTCCGACTGCGACATCTGCTCATAAAACCTCATGGCCATGATCGCCCGCTCGCGGGGAGTCAGGTGCTCCATGGCGCGGTCGAGGACGTCGCGCATCTCAACGCGCTCGAGCTCGGGGTCGGCTCCGCCGATCTGCTCCGCCACCGATCTGTTGTCCTGGCCGTCGCCGCTCGAGATGGGCTGGTCGAGCGAGACCGGCACATACGCGGGGCCCATCTCCATCGCATCCGTGACGTCGTCGGGTGTGACGCCGAGGCGCTCCGCGAGCTCGCCCACCGTCGGTTCGCGACCCAGCTCGTTCTTCATCTGCTCGTTGACGCGGACCACCGACTGGTGCAGCTCCTGCAGCCGGCGCGGGAATCGGATCGCTGTCCCCTTGTCGCGGAAGTAGCGCTTGATCTCACCGGCCACGGTCAGTGTGGCGAAGGTCGTGAACTCGTACCCGAGGTCGGGGTCGAAACGCTCGATGGCTTTGATCAGGCCCAGGTAACCGACCTGCACGATGTCGTCGAGAGGCTCGCCGCGGTTCTGGAACTTGCGCGCAAGAAAGTAGACAAAGTCGTGGTAGGCGTCGACCAGCTGGGCCCGGATGCGGTCACGCTCGGCGGGATCCTTGCTTTCCTTGTAGCGGCGATGGAGCGCCCGCAGCTCCTCGCGGGGAATCCGCGTCGATGAGGCCAATTCCTCTTAAGTGTCCGCCGGTCGGGGATCAGCCTGCCAGGTGCTTGACCATGCGGAAGCTCAGGTGACCCGTCTGCGGCTCGATCGAGGGACGAAAGTCGTCGACAAAGCAACGGATCATCTCGTAGGCGAGCCTCTGCAGCTCAGGGTCGATGTGCGTCTCGTGCCTGGGCATCGGCAGCGCGGCGCCCGTCGGCATGAGGTCGACGTCGACGACGAGCGCCCTGTTGGTGGCGAAGTACGTGAGTTTCAGGTCGGCGGGCGTGCCGAGGTCGTCGGCCGAGGCGATCGCGCTGTCGCACGCCTGCGTGAGCGCGATCGCCAGCTCGTCCAGATCCATCAAGCTCAGCCCGAGCTGGCCGCCCAACGTCGTGGCCACGCGCTTGGCCACCGGGATGAACGACGAGGACGCTGGGATCTTCAGCTCCGCCAGGTTGCGCTTGGCCATGTGGTCGGGTTATTCCTCCAGGTTGGTCGCGCGCTGCATCTTCCGGGCTGCGGTCGCCTCGAGCTCTTCGCGCTTGCGCTTCGCGGCCGCGACTCCGTCCTGGATCGCCTTGCCGACCGGGTGGTCGGGATCGGTGACCATCGTCCGCGCGCGCTGCGCCGCATCTCGCGCTTTCTGGACGGTCTCGCTTCCGCTCAGCTCGATCGTCTTGCTGCGCAGGCCTTCGACCTGCTCGCGGCCGGGTCCGGTCGCGATGTACGCGCCGACCGCAAGGCCGACCAGACCGCCGAGGATGAACCAACCGAAACCGCCGCCGCCGTTCCTGTCGTCAGCCATCGCTAACCTCCTCTAACCGACCGAACAAGGCTCTGACCCGCCACCCTCACGCCATGCGTGGCCGCACCGATGCCGCGGCCCACCGCCGCCAGGCCGCGACCGCCTGTCCTGAGGCCGACATTCACACCCGAGGTGATGTCGTTCACATTTTCGATCGTCTGTCGCACCTCGGGGAGCGTCTCCTTCAACTCTTCGTTGGTGGTGTCGAGCAGCTCCTCCACGGCACCCAGCGTGCCGCGCAGCCTGATGAGGACCGCTGCCAGAGCGAGCGCCACGACCAGGGCGGCCACCCCGAACGCGATCCACATGAAGCTTTGACCGCTCACCGACTGAATACCCTTCGGGCCACGACCGCAAACACAACCGCAATAGTAAGTGCGGGTCCTCTAGTTGACTTTTGGATTTTCCGCTGGTTCTTTGGGTTCGCGGCTCGGCCTGGGCACGAAGCGAGCGAGAGGCTGAAGCAGCAGCGCGAACACCAGGGCCGGAAGCAGGTTGGCCTGGCCGAGCCGCAGCGACGGCAGGCCGAGGAAGTCCCAGAGCTGGCCCAGGGCGAAGCCCAAAGCCGTCATCAGCAGCGCCGGGACGTAAGCGCGCCGGCGATAAGGCAGGAAAGCAAAACAGAGCTGGGAGACGACCAGGACGAGCAGCACGGCCACGATGAGGCCGGGGGGGATCAGTTTCATCTGCCGATCAGCCCCTCCGGGGGAGCCCCTCTGGCCCTCCGGGCCACCTCCCCATGAATGGGGAGGAAGGCTCCCTCCGAGGGCGGGGGGTGGGTTGTCCTGAGCATGCTCAGGTGGGTCCCCTGCCTCGGCTCTCCAAGTCCCGTCAAAGCGGGCGTTTGGTCGGCCTTGCGGACTCCGGGGTCCCTGTTCATCGAGTGTTGGGCAACGCGCACATGTCCGCCACTCTTCGGGAGCGGACTCAATGCTACGACGGCGTTTTCTTCGCCGGCACCACTCGAATGTGGAGCTCTTCGAGCTGCTTCGGGTCGACCGGGCTGGGCGCGCCGAGCATCAGGTCCTGGTGGCTCTGCGTCTTGGGGAACGCAACCACATCCCGGATGTTCTCGGTCTCCGTGATCGCCATCATCAGCCGGTCGATGCCGGCGGCGATTCCACCGTGCGGCGGCACGCCGTACTCGAATGCATCGAGCAGGTGCCCGAACTGCGAGCGGATGCGGTCACGGTCCATGCCGAGGATCTCGAAGACCCGTTCCTGCAGCTCGCGGTCGTGGATGCGGATGCTGCCGCCGGAGATCTCGACGCCGTTGAGCACGCAGTCGTAGGCCCGAGCCCTGACTTCATAAGGGCGCGACGTGAGCATCGGCATGTCCTCCGGCCAAGGCGAAGTGAACGGATGGTGCCCGTACGTGAGATTGCCCATGTCGTCCTCTTCGAACAGGTACATCGGATAGACCCACAGGAAGTTCCACTCACCGTGGCGCACCAATTTGCGCCTGCGCGCGATCTCGCGCCGAAGCAATCCCATGACCGTCTCCGCCTTCCGCCGCCGGTCGGCGACGATGAGAACAAGGTCGTCTGCCCCGGCCCCCACGGCGGACCTGATGGCGGACATCTCACCTTCTCCCAGATGCCGGTCCAACGGCCCGGGCATCCAGGCCAGGCCTTTGGCACCGGCGCCGGTGGCGAGGAGGGCCAGCTCGTCGAGCTCGCGGCGGCTCATGTCCTTGCCCCCCGGCACCGCCAAGCAGCGCACGACCCCGCCGCTGTGAAGGGCAGAGCGCAGCACGGTCGCGCCGGTTTCGCGCAGCGCGTCGCTGACGTCCGTGATCTCGAGGTCGTACCTCAAGTCAGGTTTGTCGGTGCCGTACTTCAGCAGCGCCTCTTGCATGTCGATGCGCCGGAACGGGGTCGGAATGTCGATGCCGAGGACGTCTTTCCAGACCTTTTGCCACAAGCCTTCGATCAGCGCGAGCACGTCCTCCTCGGTGCAGAAGGACATCTCGACATCGAGCTGCGTGATCTCGACGACCCTGTCCGCGCGGAGGTCCTCGTCGCGCAGGCACCGCGCGATCTGGTAGTAACGCCCGATCCCCGCGACCATCAGCAGCTGCTTCAGCTGCTGCGGCGACTGCGGCAGGGCAAAGAACTCGCCGGGATGCAGTCGCGACGGCACGATGAAGTCCCGCGAACCTTCGGGCGTGCCCTTCAGCAGCATCGGCGTCTCGACTTCCATGAAGTCCTGGGCGTCCATGTAGCGGTGAATCGCCTGCACCACGCGGTGTCGGAGCTCGAGGTTGTGGGTCATCTTCGGCCGCCGGATGTCGAGGTATCGGTACTTCAGGCGGAGGGCTTCGTCGGCTTCGACGTCATCCTCGATCGCGAACGGGGGCGTCTTGGCGATTGAGATGATCTCGAGATCGGAGGCGATGACTTCGACCTCGCCGGTCGGCATGCGCGGGTTCTCCGCCCCGGACCGGCGCCGGGCCACCTTGCCCCCGACCCGGACCACGTACTCCGAGCGCAGGTCGGACGCCCTCTCATGGGCAGCAGTCGCGTGGCTCGGATTGAACACCACCTGGACGACACCCCAACGGTCGCGCAGGTCGATGAAGATCAGCCCGCCATGGTCGCGACGCCGCGCCACCCAGCCGTAGAGCTCGAGCTCGCGACCTTCGTCAGAGGGGCGAAGCGAGCCGCAGTGCGGAGCGGAAAAGCCGCTCATGCGAGACGCGTCGGCAACTCTACCCATTCCAGCTCAGTCTGCTCGCCGCTCGCCATGTCGCGCACCCGGGCGCTCCTCCGAGCCGCATCTTCGGGCGTGAGCAGCACGACGAATTTCACGCCAAGCTTGTTCGCCGAGCGCATCTTCGCCGCCAGGCTTTTCGGCTCGTAGTCGACCGCGGTGGAACGCACCGACCGGCAGATCCGCGCGACCTCGGCGGCCTCGACCGCGAAGTCTCCATCGGGCAGCACGAGCACGTCCGCCGCCGGCTTGACCGCCGCCTGGTCGCCCTTCGCCGCGATCAGCTCGACGACGCGGTCGAGCCCGCCGGCGAACCCGACCCCCGGCGTCGACGGCCAGCCCTCCGCTTCGGCCAACCCGTCGTATCGGCCGCCCGAAGCCAGGGCGTCTTGCTGCCCACTCGCACCTCCCGGATAAAACTCGAACACGGTGCGGGTGTAGTAGTCGAGGCCGCGCACGAGGTACGGGTTGTGCTGGTACTCGATGCCCGCCGCGTCCAGCAATCGGCGCACCGCCGCCCAGTGAGCCGCGCATTCATCGCACAGGTAATCGGTGATCTTCGGGGCGCCGGCCTTGAACGGCTGATCCTGGGCGACCTTGGAGTCGAGGAGCCGCAGGGGATTGCGCTCGAGCCGCAGCTGGGAGTCGGCGTGCAGACTCGACTTCAACGGCCTGTAGTACTCGGTCAAACGGCCGAGGTATGCCGGCCGGCACTTGCCGTCGCCGATCGAGTTCAGCTCCAGGCGCAGGTCCTGCACGCCAACCTCATTCAGCCAGCCGAGGGCCAGCTCGATCACCTCGGCGTCGAATCCGGAGCTTGCGCCACCGATGACCTCGACGTTGAATTGAAAGAACTGGCGGTACCTTCCCTTCTGTGGCTTGTCGTGTCGAAACATGGGTCCGATCAAATAAAGACGCGAGGGCTGTGGACCCTGGTTGAGCCCGCCCTCGAAGTACGCGCGCACGACACCGGCGGTCGCCTCTGGCCGGAGCGCGAGCTCTTGCGAGCCACGCTTGTCGAGGCGGTACAGCTCTTTGGCCACCGCGTCCGTGTCTTCGCCGACCCGCTGGATCAGCTCGAGCTGCTCGATGATCGGCGTTGCGATCTCCTGATAGCCAAATCGCCTGGCCACGTCCGCGGCGCCCTGCTCTGCCTGCCGCCAAAGCGGAATCGTGGCCGGCAGGATGTCGCGAACTCCGCGGGCGGCTTTGATCGGCTGAGCGCGAGGCATTGGAGTGATCAAGTGTAAGAACCGAGGGTTGGCCGGTTAAACTCTCGCGCCGGTGACAACGGCTTACGTGCAGGTGGTCTCCATGGTCCTCGCGTCGCTGGCGCTGATCATGGGCGCCTACCTGCTGATCATCGGCAAGCGGCCGTGGCGCGGCGCCGAGACCTCCGAGGTCGCGCCGCGGGTCAGGCTGCTCGGGCTGAGCTACATCCTGGTGTTCGGCGCGGCGATGGTCCAGATCATCGCCCAGCCGACGGGCGTCGAGGCCGAAGCCCTGGGGGGATTCATGGTCCTGGGCGGGATGATCGTGATCGTCGTCGTGTACCTGGAGGCGCGGGCATCTCGGCGCGCGTCGCGTGAGGACCGGCTGGACACCAGACTCCGGAGCTAGCTGGCCAGGCCAGTACTGCTCCCCCCGACCCTCTCCCTGTGGGGAGAGCGGTTCTAGAGGCCTGCCCTCTCCCGGTTGCTGCGGTAGCCGACCGCCGCTTTCAGCGCCTCGGTCAGGTCTTCCCTTCGCACCGGCTTGCTCATGTAGTCGTCAAAGCCCGCGCGGAGGCATCGCTCCTGGTCGCCGGGCCCGGCCATGGCGGTGAGCGCGATCAAGAGCGGCCGATTGCCTCGCGGCCAGCGCCGGCAGATCGCCTCCGCGGCGACCAGCCCATCCATCTCCGGCATCAGCACGTCCATCAGCACCGCGTCGTAAGGCTGCTGGGCGACGGCGGCCACCGCCTCGCGACCGTTCGACACGACATCGACTGTGTGACCCAGCTTGCTGACAAGTCGTTTCAGCAGATTCTGGTTCAACGCGTTGTCATCGGCGATCAGCACGCGCAGCGCCCCTGGCTCGACCTTGTGCGCCTCCTGCGGTTGAGCGCCGCGCCCGGCGACCTGGATCATCACGTCGTGCAGGGTCCGCGGCGGCACGGGCTTGGTCAGCGTCGCCTGGATCAGGCCGCTGTCCGCGGCCGCGGCCTCCGCGGCCCCTGAGGTCGCGGACCCGATGAGCACGATCGGCATCTGGTCGGGCCGTCGCAGCCCGCGGAGTGAGGCCGAGATCTCGAGCCCGTCGATGGCGGGCGGGCGATGCTCGATCAGAGCGATGTCGAACGGACGACCCATCTGGATCGCGCCAAGCGCCTCCTCTGGCGTCGCCGAGGTGGCGGCCGCCCCCCACTGCTCGACCTGCAGCGCGAGCACTCGTTTTTCGGTCGGGTCCGCGGCGATGACGAGCACCCGCATCGCCTCCAGCGTCAGCAGCGTGGTGGCCACGGCGCCGGGCAGCGACTCGGCGAGGATCGTGAATGCAAAGGTGGTGCCTGCGTCGGGGCCGGCCTCGACGCCGCCCTGCTCCACGCGCAGCTCGCCATCCATCATCTCGACCAGCTGCTTTGTCGTGCGGAGGCTCAAAACAGCGAGGCGATCACCGGGCTCGAGCTTGTCGTAGGGACCGGTCACGCCGTCGAGGCCGCCGCGAAGGATCCTTGCAGGCACGCCGCGGCCCGTATCGCGAATGTTGAACTGAAGCGTCACCAGTCCGCCGCGGTCCTCAGCGGTGAGCTCGACTCCGATGCCGCCTCGATAGGTGCGGTCGACGGCGCCGTGCAGCAGGGTCATCAGGATCTGCTCGAGCCGGCGCGAATCGCCGATGGCAACGTTTGGCACCTCGGGCCCGGCTTTGAACGAGATGTCGAGGCCCTTCGACCCGGCCGCCTCGGCAACGAGCCCCAGACAGTTTTCGATCGTCGAACGCACGTCAAACGGATGCAGCGCCAGCTCGAACTCGCCGCTCTCCATGGTCACGGCGTCGAGCACCTCGTCCACGATTCGCGCCACCTGCTCGGCCCCGGTCTCGACGATGGCCGCGAGCTCGCGCTCTTCGGTCGACTCGGCGATGGTCGCAAGCAGGCCCGCCGCCCCTACCACCGCGTTGAGCTGGTTGCGCAGCTGGTGGCCGACGTCGGCAAGCAGATCCGAATCGACTTGGATCAGTCGATGCTGATGGCCGTCGGTGCGCTCCTCCGGCGGCGGCGGTGCTCCGATGTCACGAAATTCGCCCATCAGTAGAGCTGCTCCATCGGTGGCTGGTTCGCCGGAGTGAACATCGACGTCGGGAGCTCCACGCCGTTGGTCTGGAAGTGCGCCTGGAAGTTCGAGCGCGTCCCGGTCGCGCTGTGATACCCGACCGCGCGACCCTCCGGTGTGACCGCAACCTGGCGAAACGCGAACAGCTCCTGCATCGCGATCTCGCCGTCGACCATGCCAAGCACCTCCGCCACGCTGACGATCTTGCGGCCTCCGCCGCGCAGCCTTTCCGTCTGGACGACGATGTTGATCGCCGACGCTATCTGGCCTCGGATCGCGCGCGACGGCAGCTCAACTCCCGCGAGCAGGACGAGCGTCTCGAGCCGCGTGATCGCGTCGCGTGGATTGTTGGCGTGAAGCGTGCTCATTGATCCGTCGTGGCCGGTGTTCATCGCCTGGAGCATGTCGAGGGCCTCGCCGCCGCGAACTTCGCCCACGATGATCCTGTCCGGCCGCATGCGCAGCGAGTTGCGCACCAGGTCACGGATCATGATCTGGCCTCGCCCCTCGACGTTGGCCGGTTTCGATTCGAGACTGATCACGTGCACCTGTCGCAGGCGGAGCTCGGCTGCGTCCTCGCAGGTGACGATGCGCTCGTCGCCTGGGATGAAACCCGACAGTACATTGAGCAGCGTCGTCTTGCCGGAGCCGGTGCCGCCCGACACCATGATGTTCAGCCTCGTCTTGACGGCGGCGTCCAGGAACTCGAGGATGGCTTCGCTCGAGCCACCTGTCGCCACGATGCGCTCCGGCGTCAGCACCTCACGGCCGAACTTGCGGATCGTCAGACACGGCCCGTAGATCGCGACCGGCGGGATGACCACGTTGACGCGAGAGCCGTCCTTCAGCCGCGCGTCGCACATCGGCTCTGATTCGTCGACACGGCGGCCGATCGTGGAGACGATGCGGTCGATAACGCGGCGGAGGCTGGCCTCATCTTCGAATGCAAGGTTGGTCAGCTCGATCCGGCCGCGACGCTCGACGAAGATCTGCTCCGGTCGATTGACCATGATCTCGGTGATATCGGGGTCGCGCAGCGGTGCTTCGAGCGGACCGAGGCCAATCACCTCGTCGAAGAGGATCTCGACGAGGTGTTCGCGATCCGCCGCGGTCACGAGCGCAGCGGGCGGCTTGGCGCGGAAGTGATCTTCGGTCAGCTGCATGAGCAGGCGCCGGATCCCCGCCCGGTTGGTGATGTCGATCGCGGCCGCGTGCCGTCTCAGCAGCTCGGCGTGGATTTCCGCCTTGGCGGCGGCGAGCGCCGGGCTGAGGACCCCGGGTGCATCGGTGCGCAGAGTTTCGACCGCCGGCTGGGCGACCGTCGTGCCGTCGCGGGACACGGCACGGCGCTCGACGGGCGCGATGCTTGGTACACCATCGATCGGTGTCTGGGGTCCGGTCGCCGGGGTCTGGGATCCGGTCACCGGGGTCTGGGGTTCCGTGCCGGGGATTGGCGGGGCTGTGGCCGGCGTCTGCTGGTAGCGACGGTCGAAACGCTCGGAGAGCTTCATCGGGGTTTGCCCACCGCTCGCCGCAGGAGCCGGCGATGCGCCCGCTCCGCCGCCTTCTTCACGACCGGGTCGGGATCGGACTCGGCCAGGCGGTGCAGCCCGTCCGCGGCCGAGCTGTCGGCGATCGTGGCCAGCGCCTTGCAGGCGGCCAGGCGCACCGGCCTCGGCCACCTCCGGTCGTGGGCGATGCCGAGCAGGGGCGAGACACGGAGCACATCCCGGCGCAGGCCGCACGCGAGCACGGTCGCGACAGCCGCCCGCTCGCTTGCCGGCTGGCGCATGAGCGCCTCGATGTCGACGTCGGAGGCCGCGCGGGAGAGCGCGATGGCCAGGCGGTAGACCGGGATCCGGTCAGCCGCTGCCATGAGCTGGTCGACCGCCCGCCGGCCGCCGAGCCTCGACAGCGAGCGGACCGCGGCCTCCCGAACCCGGGGTTCGGCGTCTTCCAGAAGGTCGGAGATCCACACGATCGAGTCGGTCATCCGGGCGGCGCCGCAGATTCTGGCGGCGGCAGCCCGCGTTTGGGGATTCGGGCTGGCCAGCGAGTTGATCAGCTCGTCGTAGAGCTTCGAGTTGCGGAGCAGCTCATGGACCATCCAGTGCCCGACCACGCCGACGCCCGGCCGGTCCAGGGCGGCTTCGAACAGGCTCGCCACCGCGACCGGCTCGGCCAGGAGCTCGCTGGAGGAGGCGTTGAGGACCGCCGCCCGCTCGCCGGCAAGCGCAGTGTTAAGCACCCGGTCAACGCGACCGGCCACTCGAGACCTGCCGGCGCCTCGGGCTGGAGCCTGGGTCGCCGGCCGTGGATTTGAGCCATTGCTGCGATGCGGAGAGTCCATCTGGGGGGACGTTGCTACAGTATCGGCGTTTTGAACGCCCGTGAGGTTCCTGAAACCTTACAGCGGGCGCGGGAGGAAGAGTCACACCAGGTGGCCGCTACCGGAAGCGGGCCGGCCGGAGACCAGGCGCCGTCCGTATTGCAGATGCGGATGCGCATCCTGGAAATTTCAGCCGTTTTCTCAGAGCTGGACGACGGCATCCTGCGGGCGGTTGCCCGGAGGATGCGCTCGGTGGGCCTGGCCGCCCGGGACACCCTGCGCCTGGGCGGCCAGGGCGGCGACGTCGTCGTCTTCCTTGCTTCGGGGCAGGTCGAGGAGTCGATCACGGACGCCAACGGCAAGGTCCTGCTGACCCGCCGGCCCGCTCCCGGCGACATGGTCATCCTCCCCGCCCCCCGCACCGGCGACCGCTACGTGACCAGCATCTACGGGCTGACCGACGCCGTGCTCCTGACCCTCGACCGCGATGGGCTGCTCGAGGGCCTTGGCCGCGAGGTCGAGAAGATCGCGGTCACCCTCGACAAGCTCTGGGAGCAGGAGCTGTCCGCCGCTGCGGCGGTCGAGGCGCAGACCAGCTCGCGGACCGCGGCGCCGATCGTCGCCTTTTTTTCGGCCAAGGGCGGCGCCGGCACGACGACCCTGGCCATCAACACGGCCGCCGCGCTGGCGCGGAAATACCCGCGCCAGGTGTTGTTGATCGACCTGGCGGCGCCGTTCGGCCATGCGGCCCTTTTCGCCGACCTCATCGCCACCGGATCCGTCGCCAGCGCGACCAAGGCGGCTCAGGTCGATTTCGAGTCCGTGCTCCGCGGCAACATCGTCAACCACAAGACCGGCTTGGGCGTTCTTCCGGGCACGCTGCGCCCCGAAGAGGTCGACACCCTGACCGGGGAGCGGGTCGGCCGCGTTCTTGACGTGGTGGTCGCATGGCAGAAAGTCATCGTTGTGGACCTCGGCACCTCGCTCGCGGAGGCGGCGCTGGCGGTGATCGAGCGCGCGGAGTGCCTGGTTATCGTCGTCCCGCCCGAGATCGCTGCCATGACCGACGCGCGCCGGTCGCTCGCGATCTTTCGCGACATCATGAACGTGCCCGACAACCGCATGGAGATGGTGCTCAACCTGCGCTCTCCGCATCCACCCCTGGATCGCGCCGCTGTGGAGTCGATCCTCGGTCGCAAGATGGCTGTGGTCGTCGGGTTCGACGACTCCCGTCCCGAGGATTCAACCCTCGCCGGTGGACTCGTGCTGCAACACGACCCGTCGTCGATGGTGTCGCGCGGGGCGGCTGACATCTCGCGCGTGATCCTGAGCAGCCTGCAGCTCGATGTATGAACACCGTCATCGCCGCTCCATCCCCCGCCTCCGGGGGATCCTCCGGCTAGGCCGGGGGCCCCGAAAAGGACGGGGAAGAGGCCAGGCCCTGGTCGAGTTCGCACTCGCCTTGCCGATCCTCATCGTGCTCGTCGCGGGAGTGTTGGAGATGGGCCGCGGTTACTCGTTCGCGGTGGCGACCTCGGACGCGGCCCGCGACGCCGCGCGCCATGTAGCCGGCAAGACGGCGACGACCAACGGTCCGGGGCTGGCAGCGATGTGCAGCCTGGCCACCGCCGACCTCGCCGCGATGACCTCCAACGTCAGCTGCCCGACCCAGGTCAACCACGCGCCGCCCTTTGTCGCCGGCACCGATTACACAAAACCGGTCGCGGGACAGGCCGTGGTCGTCGTGTACTGCGGATCCAGCGTCAACTGCACAGGCTCCATACCCACGCTCTATCAGTCAGAGGTCGACGTCTACGTCTATTACGGATTCAGCGACCTGAACATCCTCGGCGGCGGGATCACGATCCAGGGGTCGAGCCGCGCCACGACCGCCTGGTGAGGCAACGGCAACTCGGTCAGGCTCTACTCGAATTCGCGCTCATCGCACCTGTTCTCCTGCTCCTGATCGGAGCCACCGTCGATCTCGGCCGCGGCCTGCTGATCTACACGATGCTGCAGGGCGCTTCGCGCGATATGGCGCGGCAGTCCGTGCTCGAGTACTACAGCGGCTCCAACACGCTCCCGCCAACCTGCACCAGCCTGGCCGCGCCGTGTTCGCTCGGCCCGCTGACCAACGGCGCGCACCAGCTGGACGCGCTGGGCATGTCGGTCGTGTACCAGGACTCATCCGCGATCAACAGCGCGCCCGCATACGGCACGTACGTCGCCAACGTCAACCCGCTGCAGCCGGGGACGATCAACCTGACCGGGGTCATCAACCCGAGCACCGTCTACGTCTTCGTCTACGAGCTGGATTCGACCGGCGGCAACCCGAACCCCCGTTGGAGCTGTCCCACATGCGCCGGCGTCAACGGCGCGGCGGTCCGCACCTCCGGGCATCAGCTCGTCGTCGTCGACCTGAAGCTGCGCTGGAAGCCGGTGCTCAACACGTTCCTGGGCATCCCGAGCACGATCACCTTCGATTCGCAGTCGGTCGAACGGCTGGAGTTCTGATGCACGCGGCGAAGAAGCAGTCAGGGCAGGTGATGGTGATCGTCGCCGTATGGCTGATCGCACTGATCGGCTCAGCTGCACTGATCCTGCTCACGGGCTCGGTGGAGTGGCAGCGCAACCAGTCGCAGCAGCTCGCGGACCAGGCGGCCCTCGACGCCGCGCTCAAGATCGGCGTCGGCTGTACCGCGGGCTCGGCGAGCACCGTCATCACCGAGGCCGATAACTTCGTGGCCACGCAGCGCACGCGAACAGGCGCGCTGACCATCGGCGCGGGGACGTGCTCAGGCGGTTACGCCGGCACCGACACGTTCGCCGGCGGCCTGAGCGAGACCATCCACTACCCGTATCGCGGCCACCAGCAACAGGTCGAGGTCATCCTCACCGTCTCGCTGCCCATCTCCTTCGGCAGCTACATGGGGGCGTCGAACACGAACGTGACCCGGCGGGCCGTCGCCCAGCAGCTGAACGGTGACATGCCGGCGGTGTCCGCCACGTCGCTGGCGTGCACGGGCGGTCAGTTCAACGTCGGGGGCAGCGTCGTCGCCGCGAACGCCATCACGCTCAGTGGTGGATGCGCGATCTACGCGCATCAGCGCCTCGACGCGGCCTCGAGCACCTACTCGGACCTGGGCGACACATCCGTTTATGCGAACGGCCAGTCGTGGGTCGGCGGCGGCGGCCTTTGCGTCGCCGGAGCAAACACCGGCTCGACCAACTCGGTGTGCGCAGACGGATACGAGGTGTCGGGACACAACGCGACCACCTGCGGCGCAAGCGGCACGAGCGCGTTCCTGTCGGCAGGCAACGCCGCGATCAACGCCAACCCATGCGCGGCAGGCACCGGCCCGCAACCCGTGGCCCCGGTGTCCACCGCCCTGCCGCCTGAGCCCAACACCGACCCGGCCGCGATCGCCACCCTGCGCAACAACGCCGGCGGCCCCCTCGGCGCCGCATGCAACGCTGCCGGCGTCTACCCGAACATCACCGCGGGTGGCACCGTCGTGGGCACCGGCCTCGGGCCCTCACCGGCGAGCGCCGACGCCAGCGGCTTCTATCACTTCAAGCCGAGCTGCTACGGGTACCTGAACCTCAGCACCATGGCAGGCGGCATCTCTGCGAGGCAGATCGGTGCGGAGAGCGCCCGCCAGCGCCACTTCATAACGGCGACCATGCCGGCCGCGAGCCAGGCGGGTACCCTGCTCGTGGCCACCGTCTCCGCGGAGACGACCCCCAACAAGTTCGCCGCCACCGCCGGCTGGGTTTCGGCCAGCGAGGCCAACCAAGTCGGCGAGGGCCGGAGCGAGATCTGGTACTACCCGAACAACCCGGGCGGGATCAACAGCGTCACTCTCACCATGAACCCGGCGACCGTCAACGGAAACGCCCAGCTGAGCGAGTGGACCGGAGTCGCCGTGGCTTCCCCGCTCGACCAGTCAGGATCGCAAGCCGTTGCCGTGCCGACCACGACCACCACGGTCTCGACCGGCGGCGCTCTAACCCAGACCGGCGAGCTTGTGATCACGATCGATGGCTTTCAGAACCTGCCAGGACAGACCTTCTCGCGCGGCGCGGGCTGGACCGGCGCCGTGACCGACATCGCGAACGGCTACAGCTCCGAGTACCGCCTCGACCTGCCGACCGGGGTCGCGTCCGAGACTCTCACCGCGGGCGTTGCCTCACTCTGGGCAAACGCGATCGCGACCTTCAAGCCCGCGGGTGGCGGCGGGGGCGCCGTGCTCGATCCCGGCTTTTACTTCTTCAACGGCTCGGGTTTCGCGGGCGGCGGCGGGATCTGCCTCAACGGCGGCGAGCTGCTGGCGCGCGACACCACCCTGGAGTTCGTCAACCAGGCCGGCTTCTCCACCGGCACGTGCGCGCCTGGCGGTGGGGCTTCGTGCGCCGCTGCGACCTGCCAGTTCGGGTCGACGCCATGCTCGATCTCCGCCTGCCCGCCCAACTTGGCCGCCGACTCGGCGGGCGGCGGCTATACGTGGTTTGCGGCTCCCTGCGCCCAGGCCCCGAGCGGGGACGCCAGCTGCCCGGGTTCGAGCTGGTGCCCAGTCGGCGACCGGGCTTGCTGGAACCTCCTGGTCTGGGCGCCGGCCAGCAACACGGGCCAGATCGCGATCCAGGGCACCTCGGCCAGGCACTGGATGCTCGGCTCGGTGTACTGGCCGGGCACCTGCACGGACACCGTGAACGGCAGCAGCACGATCGACGGGACGATCTCCTGCGGGACCCTTTCAGTCGCGGCGGCGGCCGGCGCGGGCACCGCGGTGGGCGGTGACTACGGGATCAACACCGCCCTGGTGGAGGCCATTCTTGTCGAATGAGTTGCGCTTCGGCGTCCATTTTGTGAAGCTTGCGCCCAATTAAGTGTCTCTAGCCACCTCAGCCCTCGCCCGGCCGCGCCGCGGGAGGCTCTACATCATCATCGGCGCCATCCTGGCGGTGCTCGCCTTTGCGACCGCCGCCGGGATCGCCAGCCTGCCACTGATCCAGGGCAGCACGACCGGCACCAAAGTCGTCGTCGCCTCCCACGACATCAAGGCCCGGACCGTGATCCAGGCCTCGGACCTGAGCCTCAGCAACATCAGCCAGCCTCCGCCCCAGGCTTTCGCGGCGGTCAAGGATGTGGCCGGCAAGGGCTCGCGCGTGGACATCCCGGCCGGGATGCCGGTGAGCGCCAACCTGATCGCTCCCTCAGGCGACCTGCTCAGCAGCAGCGACGTCGCCTACCTCCCCATCCCCCGGGGCTGGGTCGCGGTCACGGTGCCGACCAACGAGCAGGTGGGGGTGGGCGGCTACGTCCAGGTCGGCGACAGGATCACGATGCTCGCGACCATCAACACCGCCGCGTTCGGCCAGAACCCGAGCCGGGCGGTCGTGCTCACCGTTTTTCGAGACATCGACGTGCTGCGAGTCGGACCCGCCAGCGGTTCGAGCACGACCGGGGCCGTGACGAGCAGCCTGACCGTGCTCATGACCGGGTGCGACTCCGAGTATCTGTTCTGGCTCCTCAACAACGCATCGATGAAATACGAGCTCGAGTCATACACGGACTACCAGAACCTGCCGACCGGACCTGACACGAAGTGCCAGAACGTTTCCGCCGCCACCGGGGTTGGGCCCAAAGACGTCGACGGTCGCTGGCACTTCACGCTTCACTGAGGCCGGCTGATCGATGGGCACCGCAATCATCGTGGTCGCCGTCGCGGCCGCCATCGGGGTTGGACTCGTGGTCTACGGGACCCTGCGCTCGCAGCAGCCGGCGGGCCCCGAAGAGCAGGTCCGCGTCTCCTATCGAACTCTCGCTGACGTCCGGGAGCAGCTGAGGCGCCGCTTTGAGTCGACCGGCACACCGAACTGGATCGCCGCCGAGCAGCAGACCAGCAAGCTCCAGCGCGACCTGGTCAGCGCTGACTTCGAGCTGCGGCCGTACGAGTTCAGGATCATCCAGGCGGGGGCGGCGCTGCTGCTGGCGGTCGTAGGGCTGCTGCGCTTCGGCGTCGGCGCGGAGTTTCTCATCCTGGCAGCGCTCGGTTATGTGCTGCCGTCGCTGTACCTTCGCAACCGGCGCGGACATCGCCTCCGCCAGTTCGACGCCGGGCTGCCGCGGGCGATGGAGCTGATCGCCAACTCGATGAAGGCGGGCCAGTCTGTGGCCCAATCGCTGAGCGCGGTCACGGACAACGCGGGACCACCGGTGGCGGATGAGTTTGCGCTCGCCCGCCGCGAGATCGAGCTCGGGGCGTCGATAGAAAGCGCCATGAACAACATGGTCAAGAGGATCGGCAGCAACGACCTGCGCCTGATGGTGATGGTGATCACGATCCAACGCTCCGTCGGCGGCGACCTTCCCGCGATTCTCGTCACGCTCGCCGACACGATGAGGCAGCGCGAGGAGATGCGAGCCGAGATCCTGGCGGCGACCGCACAGTCGCGAGCGACGGCTTTGATCATCACCCTCCTCCCCATCGTCGCCGCGGTGCTGCTCTACTTTGTCGTCCAGGATTACTTCAGACCGATGCTGGTCAATCCACTCGGTTGGGTGATGCTCGGGTTCGCGGCCTTTCTGTTGTTCATCGGCAACGTGATCATTCGCCGCCTGACGGCGATCGTATGAACGCACTGCCAATCGTCATCGGCATCGCGGCCGCGGTGGGCGCATACGTGCTGACCATCGGGATCATCGCCTCGCGCGCCGCCGACCCGACGACTCTGGCCCGCGAGCGCCTTGCACGGCAGGAGGTTGGGCTCGGGCAGAGCGCGGTGGCGCTGCAGCTCGAGAAGCCGCTTGTCGAGCGCCTCATGGCGCCGCTGCGCCGCTGGATGGAACGCCAGACGATGCGAATGACGCCCGAGGCGCAGGCGGCGCACTACCGGCGGCAGCTCGATTTTGCCGGTAACCCGCTCAATCTGGACCCGGCGGGCCTGCAGACCTTGCGCATCGCGGCCGCTGCCGCCCTGGGCGCGATCGGCACCGCGATCGGGATGTTCCTGGGGACGCCGATCGCCATCGGCATCGCGCTCGTCGCCGGCGTGGCGATCGGCTTCTACGTGCCGGTGATCTGGCTCGAGCAGCTCGTCCGGGAAAGGCGCACCGAGCTCGAAGCGTCGCTGCCGAACGCGCTGGACGTGGTCGCCATCAGCATGGAGGCCGGTCTCGGTCTCGACCGCGCGCTCGAGCAGCTGGTCCGCCACCAGGACGATTCACTGACACTGCTCGTGGCGCGAGCGCTGCGCGAGATCCAGCTGGGACGGCCGCGTGCCGCGGCTCTGGTGGAGATGGCCGAGGCCACCGGGATCGAGGATTTCACGTCTCTGGTCCGCGGCATCCTCTACGCGGAGCGGACAGGGGTGCCGATCGCGCGCACGATCGCGGCGCACGCCGCCCAGATGCGGGTGAAGCGCCGTCTGAAGATCCGCACCGAAGCGGCCCGGGCGTCGCTGAAGATCCTGCTTCCCACCGTCGGCTGTGTGTTCCCCACGCTGTGGTTGGTGTTGCTAGGACCGGCCCTGCTCGTCGTCCTGACGCTGGGCTCTAAGTAGGCTCGACCAGAAAGGGGTTCATCTTTCGCTCCCGCCCGATGGTGGTGGCGGGGCCGTGTCCGCTGTAGACAATCATGTCGTCAGGCTGCGAGAGCAGCCGGGAACGAATGCCGTCGAGCAGGGCCGCGGTGTCCGAGTTCGCAAAGTCTGAGCGGCCGACCGAGCCGGCGAAGAGCGCGTCGCCGGTGAACAGGTAACCGTCGATCTTCAGGGTCACGCCGCCGGGGCTGTGGCCCGGGGTGTGCAGTATCTCGAACTCGAGCGACCCGACGCGATAGGTCTTACCATCTTCAAGGCTCACGACGTTGTCGACCTGCGTGGCGATCGGGCCAAACTCTCGCCGCAGCGGCTTCCCCTCGGCAACCACGTGCCGCTCGGCGTCGTGCACGGCGATCGGCACGGAGCCGAATGCCTCCCGCAGCTCGTGGAGTCCCGCGATGTGATCGAGGTCGGTGTGCGTGAGGAGGATCGCCTTCACTGTGGCGCCGCGCGTGCTTGCGACCTCGACGATCAGCTCGGGCTCCAGGTTGGAGTCGATGACAGCGGCGTCGTGCGTGTGCTCGTCCTCGACAAGGTACGAGTTCGTGGCGAACCGTCGGTCGGCGGTGACCTCGATGTGGATCGTCACAAGGTTTTGCGGACGATCAGATGCCGGTCGGTCTCGCGGTAGGGCTCGAAGCCAGCCCGGAGAAACATCTGCAGGGGACCGCGATAGTTCCCTTGCGGAGAGTCCTGCTTTCGCGCGGGATACGCCTCCGCGACGCGCACGCCGCGCGCACGCAGGCGCTCCAGCGCGGCGTCCAGCAACGCAGTCGCCACCCCGTGGTGCCGATACGGGGCGGCGATGACAAAGCAGGCCAGCGAGCCGACCCCCTGCTGCTCCGCCGCATTGAGGCCGAACCGATGCATCACTCCGTTGAGCCGCGTTGTCTCGCCGTAGTTGGACCATCCGACCGGCTTGCCGTCGACGTAGGCGAGCAGCCCCGTCACCGTCCCGCTCGTGATCCCTTTGCTCATGTCACGGCGGTTGTCGTCAGCAGTTCGCACCGCCCATTCCTCGTCCGTTTGAGTGCGGTGCGTCTCCATGCAGTAGCACGATTGCCAACCTGGATAGTCGCGAAATGCGTCGTGATCGAAGAAGGCCCAATAGTCGGCGAGTCGATCCGGCGTCACGTCCTGAACGGTGATGTCACCGATGCTGGGCAGTCGCGCGATCTCCGCTTGCGCCACAGCATCGTGTTCGAGCCGCAGCGCCTGCAAGAGGTTGTCGCCTTCCGAGTCGAGCAGGCCGGCCACCATCTCGGTCGCATCCCATGACATGCGCACCCGACAGCCCTTTCCAGCCCGCGCGATTTCCCACGTGAGCGTATGCGGCGGCTGCTTCGCGAAGGCCGGCGCGTACAGAAACCTCGTCTGCATGACCAGTCGTGTGGGCGCCTTGAGCTCGACGATCTCCGATTCCTCGGCGGGTATGCCGCCGGCATCGAGCCAGCGGATGGTGCGGCCCTCGGCAAACTCGCCATCGGGGGCCAGCCGGTAGTACCAGCGCCGGCGCTCGGGAGAGACAAGTGCGCTCCACGCGACCTCGACAGGCGCGTCCAGCCGGACCTCTTTGGATCCGCGCGTCACGAGGCTTCGCGGGCGACCGTATGCACGTCTTTGACGCCTTCGAGCTTTTCCATCAGGCGCGAGAGCTGCGCGAGCGAATCGATCTCCACGGTTGCGGACACAACGGCGGTCTTGTCGTCGTAGACGTGGACCTCGAGGGCCGACATGTTCACGCGGTTCTCCGCCACGACCGTCGCGATATCGCGCATCAGGCCCTGACGGTCCCACGCCTCGATCTTGATCGCGACCGGGTAGAGATGCGTGGCATCCGAGTCCCAGTCGACCGGCACCACCCGGGCCGAGTCCTGCGCGTTGACCGCGTTGATGCAATCGGCGCGATGCACGGTGACGCCTTTCCCACGCGTCGTGTAGCCGACGATGGCGTCACCCGGCACCGGCTGGCAACACGTCGCGACGGTGGTGAGAATTCCCTTTTCGCCGCGCACGAGCACTCGAGGCGAGGGCTGGACCTGCGGGATCAGCGGGATGGTGCGAAGGTCGCCGCCCGGCGCGTCGAGGCTCAGAGCCATCCGCATCACGACCGCATGCGGCGAGAGGTCGCCGTATCCGACCGCGGCCAGGAAATCGTCGACGGACGCGAACCTGTGCAGGTTGGCGACTTCGAGCAGCTTCGGGCCGGGAAGGTCGGCGAGGCTGATGCGGTGCATGCGGTGCAGCTCTTTGTCGAGGAGGTCGTGGCCCTTGGCGACGTTCTCCTCGCGGCGCTGGCTCTTGAACCATTTGCGGATGCGCTCCTTGGCCGAGGCGCTCTTGACGAAATTCAGCCAGTCCCGGCTGGGCCCGTGAGGACCCTTCGAGGTGAGGATCTCGACGATCTCGCCGTTCTGCAGCGCGTATTCGAGGGGCACCATGCGGCCGTTGACCTTCGCGCCGATGCATCGGTGACCGACCTCGGTGTGGATGCGGTAGGCGAAGTCGACAGGCGTGGAGCCAGAGGGCAGGTTGATGACGTCGCCGCGCGGCGTGAAGACGTAGACCTCGTCCTGGAACAGGTCGACCTTGACCGTGTTGAGGAAGGACTCAGCGTCCCCCACCTCGTTTTGCCACTCGAGCAGGCTGCGCAGCCACGACAGCTTCTGGTCGAAGCTCGCGTCCTGGCCACCTTCCTTGTAAGTCCAGTGGGCGGCGACGCCGAACTCGGCGACACGGTGCATCTCGTGGGTGCGGATCTGGATCTCGATGGGCTCGCCGGTATGCGTGATGACGGTCGTGTGCAGGGATTGATAGCCGTTCGACTTGGGCATGGCGACGTAGTCCTTGAACCGGCCTGGCATCGGCTTCCACAGCGAGTGCACGACCCCCAGCACCCCGTAGCAGTCACGCACCGACTCGACCTGGACCCGGATCGCGGAGAGGTCGTAGATCTCGCTGAAGTCCTTGCTCTCGCGGGTCATCTTCTGCCAGACGGAGTAGATGTGCTTCGGCCGGCCCGTGATGTCGGCCTGGATGCCAACCTTCTCGAGCTCGCGGGCGAGGATCTCGCGCAGATCTGAAACCAGGGCCTCACGCTCGTCACGCTTGCGTGCGATGCGCTTGACGACGTCGTCGAATGCCTCGGGCTCGAGGTTGCGGAAGGCGAGGTCCTCGAGCTCCCACTTGATCTGGCCGATGCCGAGCCGGTGCGCAAGCGGAGCGTAGATGTCGAGCGTCTCCCGCGAGATCTTCCGCCGCTTGGGCTCGGTCAGCGGCTCCAGGGTCCGCATGTTGTGCAGCCGATCGGCCAGCTTGATGAGGACGACCCTGAGGTCCTCCGCCATCGCGACCATCATCTTGCGGATGTTCTCGGCCTGCTGCTGCTGGTCGGTGCGCAAAGATAAGCGGCCCAGCTTGGTGACGCCTTCCACCAGCCGCGCCACCTCGGCCCCGAACTCCCGCTTGACCTCGTCCGCGGTGAGGTTCGTGTCTTCGACGGTGTCGTGGAGGAGGGCGGCGGCGATCGTCTCCGCGTCGAGCTCCAGGTCGGCGAGGATGGCGGCCACCTCGAGCGGGTGGTTGACGTAGTCCTCGCCCGACAAGCGGTGCTGGCCGTGGTGAGCGGTCGCGGCCCGCTCGAAAGCCTTCCGGACCATCAGCTGGCCCTTGGGGTCGAGGTGGTCGGCGATCCTGAGGAGCTCGGAAACCGTCACTTTGTGCCTGGCATGAAGTTTAAGTTCGCTATCTAGCTTCCCCTTCGGAACACAAACCTAGACTTACTCGCCGCCAGATGAGTTCAGATCGGGCTGGATTTGCGTTGCGAGTCGGCCTGTCCGCGGGCACGGCCGTGCTGATCATGCTCGGGGCCTCGCTCAACGCGAGCGGCCGCGTGGGCTGGTCGACCGGCCTGGCCGGGGTCGCGGGCCTTCTCGCCCTGGCCGCGGGCATCGTTTACCGCCAGTGGCGGCTGGTGGTGCCCGCGGCGGGCGCCGCCCTGGTCCTGACGGCGCTGATCGTCCAGCTCAACCCCAACCAGGGCGATCTCCTCCTGCAGCTGAGCGGGATGGTCGTCCTCGGCGTCGCCGGCGCGACCGGCGTCATGGCTTTTCGCAGCTTCGCCGACGCCCTGAGACGCCGTGCCGAGGAGCTGCATGGCGTCACCTCGCAGCTCGAGCAAAAGCACCGTGCCTTTCTTGCCGCGACCTCAGACGCCAACGGAGCGCGGCCCGACGATATGGCCGCGCTGACCGCGAGCATCGCAGGCCAGGTGGGGGCCGATTTCGCATGCTGCTACCTCGTCTCCGCCGACGGCCGGCGATACGTCCCCCAGCCGCCCGGCCTCGGCGTCGAGCGGCTGCGGCCTCAGGCGGTAAACCGCATGCACGGAGACCCCGGGCGCCTTCTGGCCACGATCGAGGCCGGCAATGCGTTCATGGCCGAGAACGAAGACGGTCTGGGCGAGCTCATCAGCTACGTACCCGACGACTTCCATCTCGCAAGCCTGCTGGCAGTTCCGATGCCGATCGGCGAGCACGTCGGCGGCTTCGTCGTCCTGGGTCGCAAGGCCGGCACCTTCACCGACGACGATCGCCGCCTTGGCGGCACCCTGGCGGTTCGCGCCGGCGGTCACCTGGCGAGTGCGCATCTGGTCGCCCTGACCCGCCACGAATCGGCGCGCTATTCGTTGATGAACGAGCTCGTCAAGGAAGCATCTGGCAAGACGATGAACGAGGTCCTCGAGCTGGTTCTCGCGCGTGGAGTCGAGATGATCCGGTATGAGACCGGACGCGCGATCCTCTTCCAGCCGGGCGACACGTACGTGGGCCTGGACGAATCCGCCCCCGCGGAGCCGGTCGACGCCGTGCTGGCCCGGGTTCGCGAAGGGGAGACCACGCTGCGCAACCTGGTCACTGAGGAGGAAGGCATCTACAGCGGCCTGCAGCCGGAGAGGCTGGGCGCGACGGTCAATGAAGCCTTGACGCCGATCCGGGGCAAGACCGGGGTCATCGGCGCGCTTTGCCTGGGCCGGCGCGGGAACTCGGGGTTCAGCCAGCAAGACGTGTCAGCCCTGGACGACCTTGGCTCGATGGCCGGGGTGGCGGTGGAGAACTCGCGAATCCTGCAGGTCGTCTCCGGCCAGGCGTCCAGGCTCGACACCGCGCTGGACGCGCTCGGCGAGGTCTCACAAGCGCTGACGACCGTCACCCAGGGCGCGCGCGTGCTGGAGCAGAAGACGCTCGAAACCGCGGTGCGCGTGACGACGGGCAGTGCGGGCCTCCTCACGCGCAGCACGCCTGAGGGACGCCAGGCGGTGATCATGTCGCTCGGGTTGCCCGCAGAGGTCGACGGGATGGAGCTGCAGAACGGCCAGGGCATCGTCGGGGCTGTGATGCTGAGCTTGCGGGCGACGGCGGTCGCCGATCTGGACGCGAGCAGTGACCTCGGCTCGCCGCCTGACCTTCGCAAGTACGGGCTGCAGGCCGCGATCTGCACGCCGATGCTCGAGGAAGGCCGGCTTTGGGGGACGCTGTCCGTCTTCGACACCGCCAAGCGCGAGTGGACCGCCGACGACCAGCGCGTCCTGGCCACGCTTGGCAACCAGGGTGTCGTGGCTGTCCGCAACGCCGAGCTGTACGAGAAGAACGAGCGCAGCATCTGGGAGCTGCGCAACTTGCAGGAAGCGCTGCAGGCCGCGACCTCGACGCTCGACCTGAACCAGGTGCTGCAGCAGGTGCTGGCCGGGGCGGCCAAGGCATCGTCCGCCCAGATCGGCTGCCTCGCGCTGGAGGATGGGGGCAACCTCGTGCTCAAGGGAGGATTCGGCACCGACCACCACACGGCGGAAAAGCTGGCGCTCGACCTGGGGGGCGAGATCTGCCGGCGCGTCATGGAGACTGACGAGCCCGTGATGGAGGCCATGGAGCACGAGTCCCAGGCCGACTCGCCGCTCAACCCGCGCGCGGTGCTGTGCGTGCCGATCACGCTTCGCGGCAAACCGCTTGGCGTCGTCTACCTCGCCAACTACCAGGTCGGTCATGCCTTCACCGCGGACCATCGCAACCTGGTCACCGAGCTCGCCACCCAGGCGGCGGTTGCGATCGACAACGCCCGCTTGTTCAAGGACCGCGAAGAGGTCATCCTCGCCTCCCTCGAGGCGCTCGCCAACGCGGTCGACGCGCGCGATCCGTATACAGCGGGTCATTCCGAGAGGGTCACGAAATACGCGCTGATGATCGCCCGTCAGATGCACTACTCGCCTGAGAATCAGGAAGCATGGGTGCGGCTCGAGCGGGGTGGGCGGCTTCACGATATCGGCAAGATCGGGGTGCCCGACGCGGTGCTGCAGAAGACGGGGAAGCTCACCGAGGCTGAGTTCGAGAAGATGAAGAGCCACACCGTCGTCGGGTTCAACATCCTCAGCGGCCTGCGCATGCTCACTGATGAGCTGGTCATCGTGCGCTCGCACCACGAGCGTTACGACGGGAAGGGTTATCCGGACCGCAAGAAGGATGACGAGCTGCCGATGTTCGCGTGGATCGTGAGCGCCGCGGATGCGATCGACGCGATGACGTCGGACCGCCCCTACCGGAAGGGGATGCCGCTGGAGGTGGCGGTGGAGCAGGTGCGTGCGGGGGCGGGGACGCATTTCCATCCGGACGTGGTCGAGGCGGTGCTGGATGCGGTCGGGAGCGGGACTTTGAAGCTCGTGGCGCAGAAGTCCCTGCACCCTGATGCGCCTGTGATCGGGGCGTTCGAAAACCCGACCGGTTAGATCAAATCCGTACCTGATCTCCCTATCCCATTCAGGGGAGAGGGCTAGGGTGAGGGGCGTTCAGTAAGCCTTGGCCAGAGCCACGCGGTATTTCGCCGGCTTGCCACACACGAAGCAATTCCCCGAAGGCTTCGCCTCTTCGTCGATCGTGCGGATCGTCACGCCTCCGGCTTCGCTTTTGATGCGGGCTTCCTCTTCCCCGTCGCCGCACCATTGCGTCCACGCGAAGCCGCCGCGGTCGCGGAAGTGCGCGACCACCTCGTCAAGCGTTCCCAGCTCGAAGGTGTTCTCGCGCTGGAATTGCTGCGCTCGCTCGAACAACTTCTTCTGGAACGAGTCGAGCTCATCGCTCAGACGCTTTCCGATCCCGGCTACAGGCACGCTCACTCGCGCGCGCGACAGCCGGTCCACCATCTCGACCTGGCCCGCGTCGGCGTCGCGCGCGCCAACGTTCAGGCGAATCGGCACGCCTTTCAGCTCCCAGTGAGCGTACTTGTCACCGGGCCGCTCGTCGCGCCAGTCGACTCGATGCCGGATCCCGGCCACTTTGAGGTCCGGCGTCCAGCTGTTGATGAACTTCTCGACCTTGGCTCGGCTGTCGTCGTCGCGAAAGATCGGCACCACGACGACCTGGATGGGTGCGACCCTGGGCGGAACGATCAGGCCCGAGTCGTCGCCGTGCGCCATCACCATCGCGCCCACCAACCGCGTGCTGATGCCCCACGAGGTCGAGTAGCACAGCTCGCGTTCGTTCTCCTTGTTGGAAAAGGAGATGTCGTAGGCGCGGGCGAAGTTCTGTCCGAAGTAGTGCGACGTGCCCATCTGCAGAGCAAGCCCGTCCTTCATCAGACCTTCGACGGTGAGCGTGTGCACCGCGCCCGGAAACGTCTCGGCGGGCGACTTCTTACCGGTCAGCACGGGGACCGCGAGCCAGTCCTCGGCAATCGAGCGGTAGTAGTCGAGGATCATCGCCGCCTCGTCGATTGCTTCTTCGGCGGAGGCATGGAACGTGTGGCCTTCCTGCCACCAGAATTCGCGGCTACGCAGGAAAAGGCGCGAGCGCATCTCCCAGCGCACCACGCTGTTCCACTGATTGGTCAGCTTGGGCAGGTCGCGGTGGCTCTGGATGTAGCGCTTGATCAGCGGGCCGATGATCGTCTCGGACGTGGGCCGGACTGCGAGCGGCTCTTCGAGCTCCTGCATGTCGCCGCCCGCCCTCGTGACCCATGCGACTTCAGGAGCGAAGCCTTCGACGTGCTCGGCTTCCTTCAGCAAGAACTCGCGTGGGATCAGCAGCGGGAAGGCCCAGTTTTCATGCCCGCTCTCTTTGATCATGTCGTCGAAGGCGCGCATGATCGCCTCCCACATCGCCCAGCCGTAGGGGCGCACAACCATCATGCCTCGCACACCCGACCAGTCGGCCAGCTCGGCCTTGCGGACCACGTCCGTGTACCAGCGGTCGAAGTCGTCGGACATCTTGGTGACTTCTTTGACGAAGTCCTGCTGCTCTTCGGTTTCCTGTTTCATGCGCGAAACAATCCTTGACGGTGAATGCTAAAGGGGTCGCCCCCTCCGGCCGCTTCGCGACCACCTCCCCAGCAAGTGGGGAGGTGAAGGGCTAGCGCGGGAGCGCAGCCTCTGCGGCGATCGCGTCGATCTCAGCCAGCAGCACTGGAAGCAGTTCCTCCTGGGGCACGGTCCGGTACAGGGTACCTTTCTTGAAGATCACGCCCTTACCGCGGCCGCCCGTCACGCCGATGTCCGCGTGCCGGGCTTCCGCCGGGCCGTTGACGACGCAACCCATGACCGCGACGGTGATCGGCACCTTGAGCTTCGCTATATAGGCCTCGACCGCATTCACAGTCGGCACCATGTCGTACTCGAGCCGCCCGCACGTGGGGCAGGCGATGAGGGTCGGGCTCTCATTGCGGAAGGCCAGCGTCTTCAGGATCTCGTGCGCCACGCGTACTTCTTCTCGTGGATCGGATGTCGCGAGTGACACCCGGATCGTGTCGCCGATTCCCTCGCTCAGCAGGATGCCGAGCCCAACCGAGCTGCGGATGCTGCCCGCCTCCACCGGACCTGACTCGGTGACGCCGAGATGGATCGGGTATTGCCGCGCGGCGGCGAACTTTCGGTTGGCCATGATGTTGGTCCACACATCAGTCGCCTTCAGCGAGACCTTGATGTAGCCGGGACCGTAATCGAGGTCCTCGAGGATCTTGCAGTGTCCCAGCGCCACCTCGACCATCCGGTCTGCTGTCCGCTCCCGGTCGTCGCGGTCGATGCGGTGCTGCTCGCGCAGGCTCTTGTGCACCTCTTCGGGCAGCGACCCGGCGTTGACGCCGATGCGAAATGGGATCTCGCGTTCCTTGGCCGCGTTCACCACCTTGACCACCTTCTCGCGGTCGGGGAGGTTGCCGGGGTTGAGGCGCAGGCAATGCACGCCCGCCTCGATCGCCAGGAGCGCCAGCGTGTGGTCGTAATGGATGTCCGCGATCACCGGCAGTGGCGATCCCTTGACGATCTCCTTGAGCGCCTCCGCCGCCTCTCGGTCGGGCACGGCCGGCCGCACGATCTCGCAGCCTGCCTCTTTCAGCTCGTGGATCTGGCGCAGCGTCGCCTTGACGTCCCGCGTGTCGGTCTTGGTCATCGTCTGCACAGCAATCGGCGCCGCGCCTCCGATGACGACGCCGCCGACATTGACCGGGATCGCCTTGCGGCGCGTGACCATCGCTATCAACGTTCGAGCCCGGGGAACTGGCCCATCGCGATCCGCTGGATGTCGAGGAAGCTGATCAACGCCGCCAGGCCGAGCAGCGCCACCAGTCCGATGCGCTGGAAGTTGAGCTCGCTGGCGCGGTCGAACGGCCTGCGGCGAAGCACCTCGATGAGCACCACGACCACCCGGCCTCCATCCAGAGCCAGGAACGGCAGCAGGTTGGTGAAGCCGAGCGCGACGGAGAGCAGGGCGACGAAGAAAACATAGGTGCCAAGACCGAGCGAGACCGACTGCTCCGTGACGTACGCAATGCCGATCGGGCCCGTGAAGCCGTTCGGCCCGAGCAATCCACCCGGAACCTGGCCGGTCACCAGCTGGCTGAGTCCCTGGACCAGGTTGTTCACGGCCACGAACGGGAAGGCGGCGCCGTTGAGGACCGCGTCTTTGACGGTGATCACCCCCATCACGCTCAGGCCGATCTGGCACTGATTCGGCTTGGGGCACTGCGGCGTGACGATGTAGGTGAAAGGCTGACCGTTCGTGTGGACGCCGCTGACCACGATGGCCGCGCCCGGCGCTGCGTTCTCGACCTTTCGGAGCTGGTCCGGCGCCGTGATCGGCCGGCCCTCCACTGTACGCAGCCTGTCGCCGGCCTGGAATCCGGCCGCGGCAGCCGGCGAACCCGGTACCACCCTGGCGACCTTGCCGGGATCGTCGTTGAGCTGCGTCAGCCCCAAGGCCGCCACCAGGATCATGGCCACCAGGAAGTTGGCCGCCGGCCCGGCGGCAAGGATCAGGATCCGCTGCCAGGCAGATTTGCGGTGGAAGCCGTTGGGATCTTCGAAATCGCCGGCTTCCATCCCCCCCATGCGGACATAGCCGATGACCGGGATCGCACGCACCGCGTACAGGGTTCCGCCCCGAGTCATCGACCACAGCCGGGCGCCGGCCCCGATCGAGAACTCGATGACGCGCACCTTGAACAGCTTGGCGAGCGCGAAGTGGCCTGCTTCGTGAGGCGCGATCAGGAGCAGGAACATGCCTGCCACGCCGACGATCACCAAAAAGACGTTCATGTGGCCCTCAGACTACCGGACTCATTCCGGATGTAAGCCCGCGTCCAGCGATCCGCTTCCAGGATCTGGTCGAGGCTGCCGCCGGAGCCTGTGAATGCGCTGAGAGCGCGCTCCACCGTGCGCACGATGCCGCTGAAAGGGATTTCCCGCCCCAGGAAAGCGTTCACGGCCTCTTCGTTGGCGGCATTGAGGACGGCGGGATGACCGCCCCCCGTGGCCGCCGCTTCCCGGGCGAGCCGGACGCTCGGAAACCGCTTCTCGTCCAGCTCCTGGAACTCGAGGCCGCTGAGCTCGGAGAGCGTGGTCGGCGGCACCGCGTCGGGCAGCCGGTCGGGATAGGCCAGGGCGACCGCGATCGGCAGCCGCATGTCGGGCCTGCCGAGCTGCGCCTTGAGGGAGCCGTCGACGAACTCGACGAGAGAGTGAACGACGCTCTGGGGATGGATGGACACCGAGATGGCGTCCAGGGGGATGCCAAAAAGGTGGTGCGCCTCGATCAGCTCCAGGCCCTTGTTCATCAGAGTCGCGGAGTCGACGGTGACCTTTGGCCCCATTGACCAGCGCGGATGGTTGAGCGCCTGCTCCACCGTCACCTGGTCCAGGTCGAGGTCGGGGTGGGCCCAGAAAGGGCCGCCGCTCGCGGTGAGGATCAGGCGGCGCACGTTCTCGCGCTCCTCACCCCATAGGCACTGCCAGATCGCACTGTGCTCGCTGTCGATCGGCCGGATGCTCTTGGCGATTGGAAATGCACCCTGCGCGCGACCGGCGGCCGCCTTCATCACGAGCGCGCCCGCCATCACCAGCACCTCCTTGGTCGCAAGGGCGACCTCCTTGCCGGCTTTCAGAGCGGACATGGTCGGCATCAGGGCCCGAGCGCCCGGGATCGCCACCACCACCAGGTCGCAGCGCGGGTCGGTGACCATCGCCTCGACCTGGGCGTCGAAGTCGGATTCGCCGGCCTTGCCCTGAACAAGAAATTCGGCTTGCCGGTTGGTCGAGCGAACGCCCTCCGTCAACCCGAAGAGCTTGAAGCGGCCAGGGTTGCGGTCGATCACGTCCAGGGTTTGCTGGCCGATCGACCCGGTGGCGCCGAGCACGACGACATTGATGGGCCGCGTCATCTAGAGCAGATGGAAAACCATCACGTATAGATAGACGAGGATCGGCGGGAACAGGATCGAGTCCAGGCGGTCCAGCACGCCACCGTGGCCCGGGATCAGATGCGAGGAGTCCTTGACCTCGGCCAGGCGCTTCATCTGCGACTCGACCAGGTCCCCCACCTCGGCGCTGGTGCCGACCAGCACACCAAGCGCGATCGCATGCAGCGGGTTCAGGCCGAGCACCGCCGAGACCCCGATCAGCATCACCAGCACCGATCCGATCACACCCGCGATCGCGCCTTCGAGCGTCTTCTTGGGGCTGATCGCTGCAAAGAATGGGTGCCGGCCGATTCGACTCCCGACCAGCAGGGCGGCCGCATCGCTGGCGACGGCGGCCAAGATCGTGAACAGCGTCCACACCAGGCCGTTCGGCTTGGACGTGTACAGGAGCAGGTAGAAGTTGAACGGCATGCCGACGTACAGGGCCCCGGCCAGGCCCATCGCCCAGCGGCTCAGCCCCTGCCGGCGGCCAGGAAGAAAGAGGAACGCGCCCAGCCCGCCGACCAGCGCGAGCGCGAGCACGAGGGTGACGTCGACCTCCTTCAGGACCGTGCCGCTGAACGCGAAGAAGATGCCGAGCGGGTAGAGCAGCCAGGCCGGCGCGCGCGAGCCCATCAGGTCGGACAGCCCGTTGAACTCGTACAGGGCCAGCCCGCCGAGGATCAGCACCAGCAGGTAGACGCCGTAGATGCCCGCGAGCACGAGCCCGATGACCACGCCGAGGAAGACGAAGGCGGTGAGGATGCGCACCATCAGCGGGCTGGGCTTCCAGCCTTTGGCCAGCAGTGGATTGTTGGTGGTCATCCGGCCCCTCTCGCGACCTTCTCATCTTCGGGTCGCGCCCCGAATCGACGAACCCGCGAGGCATAGTCGGCCAACGCCGCCTTGAGGTCGTCGACGCCGAAGTCGGGCCACAGGGTTTCGGACACGAGCATCTCCGCGTACGCCCCCTGCCAGAGCAGGAAGTTGCTGACTCGCCGCTCCCCGGCGGTGCGGATGATGAGGTCGGGATCGGGAAGCTCCGGCTGATACATGTGCGACGAGATGGCGTCTTCATCGACATCTTGCCCTGAGACACCGTCGCGAATCAGGGCGCGCACGGCGTCCACGATCTCGGCCCGGCCCCCGTAGTTGAGGCAGACGTTGAGCACTCCGTTGCGGTTCTTGGCGGTCCGCGCCATCGCTTCGTCGATGCGCTGGATCATCCGCGGGGAGAGGCCATCGCGACGGCCGCTCACCACGATGCGCACGCCGCGGCGGTGCATCTCCTCGATCTCGCGCTGCATCGTCTCGTGGAAGAGCCGCATCAGCGCCCGCACCTCAGCCCGCGGACGCGCCCAGTTCTCGGTCGAGAACGCATAGATGGACAGGTCGTGCACACCCAGGTCCTCGCATGCCTGGAGCACTCGCTTGATCGCACGCACGCCCTGGCGGTGGCCGGTGAGCAAAGCGTACCGGCCGGCGCGTAATCCGTCGCTGGAGGAGCATCGGCCGGTTGGCCGCTCGTCACGCCGGTCTAAATCACAAGCAGTGCTCAAAGGGGACCGTTGTCCCATTGACACGCGCTTTTCTGGACTCAACATTCCAATCAACTAACCGAACCGTGAAAAAGAGAGGGTGCCCGCCCCCAGCCTGAGCCTGGGCAGCTATCAGGGAGAGCCGACCGACGCGTTTTTGCTTGCAGCTTTCGCGCTTTCGCGCGAACGGCAATCGGGCAGCTCTCCTGAGACTGAGATGCCGCAGTAGGAAGCACCGTTTGACGGTTCACCTCAGGCCGCTTGCGCGCGGCGAGTGAGGGAGCGTTGAAACGAGGAGAATGAATTTGGAATTTCGACTAAGGGCTCTGCGATCGGCCCTACCACGTCGCTGGCGAAGCTCACGCTCGTGGAGCGGCGCCGGCATCGCCATCATCGCGGTCGGCGCTCTAACAGTCACGTTCAGTCTTTCAGCATTTGCAGCTCTCCCCGGGCTCATAGGGCAGGCTGCGCAGTTCGAAGACAACGACGGCAACCTTGCCGTCGACAACACGGGATACACCGACTGGAATAGCTTCTCCGGTGGAACCTATACGGGGACCGCCCCCTACCAGACCAAGAACACGACGGCGAACGGCTGGTCGTTCATCGGATTAACCGACGCCTCGAAGTCCAACACTGACACGGGCTTCAAGGGTGGGACCAAGCAAGACGACAACTGCCCGGGCGTGATCGGGACGAGTTCTCCGAACAAGGACGACCTCAAGCGGATCTACATCGCGACCAAGTCGGTTACGGGCTTTCCTAGCCCGAACACCACCCACGTTTTCCTGGAGCTGGCGTGGGTCCGAATCGCGCAAAACACCACGTCGCCCTCGGCCCACGTGGGTTTCGAATTCAATCAGAGCAAGACGGCTTGCGGCGCCGCGTCAGATGGCCTGGTCCAGCGGACTGCAGGTGACTTGCTATTCGTCTACGACTTCGAGGGCAGCAGCACCAGCAACCCTAGCCTGACATTCAGGCGCTGGGTTACCTCGGCGACGTCGACGTGTGAGATCGGCAGCGATTCTCCGCCCTGCTGGGGGACTGCGACTAACCTGTCAGCGTCCGGGTTCGCCGAAGCCAAGGTGAACACATTCGGTTCCGTCCTGGACACGGCCGGCCCAGCAGCAAATCCGCCCGGTGAAACGCTTGGAACTAACGAGTTCGGCGAGGCCGGGGCGGACCTGACCAATGCCGGCATCTTCACGTCCTCAGGGCCGTGCCTCTCTTTCGGACAGACTGAAGGGGTCAGCCGCAGCTCCGGCAACTCCGGCTCAGCAGCCATGGAAGACCTAGTCGGTCCTGGCCTGTTCGAGCTTTCCAACTGCGGTGAGGTCGTGATCAAGAAGCACACCGACCCGCGCGGCGTCGACAAGAACTTCAGCTACAGCACCGACATCCCAAGTGCTGGGACCAACGCCGCCACTTTCAGCAAGGCCGTCGACAGCACTGGCCCTCCGACCACATTCACCTTGAACGACAGCGGCAACACGACCGGAGACAACTCAGTCAACACCGAGGACATCACCAACGTGAAGCCAGGCAGCTACACGGTGAACGAGACCTTGCCAGGAGGTTGGCTACTCGAGAGTCTGGTCTGCACAACCGGCGGGGCGCAAGACGCGACCACGCCGACGCAGGCGGACATCACCGTTGCACAGGGCGCCACGGTCACATGCACCTACACCAATCAGCAGCAGCTGGGGGCGATCAAGATCTCGAAGATCTCCAGCAAGCCTGCGGCAACCGCCCTTTCGGGCGCGCATTTCGAGCTCTGCACCAACAACGGTCCGTACACTGTGGCGAAGCCGTGCGCTCCAGCCAAGACCGGGAGCGATGATCTTGTCTCGGGCACGGACGGCTCCGTTTGCGTGGACAACTTGGGCTTTGCCACGTACTACGTGACGGAGAAGGCAGCGCCGACCGGTTACTCGATCGATGACGCCACGACCCACTCGGTGGCTGTGAGCCACATGGCGAAATGCAGCGACACTTCGTTTGGTGGCGAGTCCCTGACCTTCAAAGACACGCCGCTAACGGACCTTACGATCACGGTTACGAGCGAGGCGACGGGTGGCACCAAGTCCAGAATCACCTGTGTCGACAGCGCCAGCGCCGACATTGGAAACTCGCCTCAGCCATCTGCCACCACGTTTGGCGATCCGGAGAACGTCACTGCCAACGGCCTGAAGCCCGGCACCTATACCTGCACGGTGATAATCGACCCGTAAGAACAGACAGCTCGACGACGAG
>VBDR01000005.1 GCA_005882135.1 Chloroflexota bacterium | reverse complement strand
CCGGACGCCCCGCGAGCGGCCCGAGCACCAGGTCCGGCACGCGGGCGAAGTCGCTCACTTGAGCACCGCATCTGCCAGCTGCCGCGCCTGCGCCGCCGCGGGAGATCCCGACCTGAGACGTCCCACGAGCACGCCGGCGCTCTCGGCGACCACGAGGTCGGCCTCGGCGAGCGCCGCGCTGTCGGTCCGCACCGACAGCGCCCATTGGTGGCTCGCCGCGAAGCCCGTCAACCGGCCCATCAGGCGATCGACGGCCTTGGGAGCCACGTAGACCGTCACCACCGTCCCCGCATCGGCGGGCGGCGTCCGCGCGCGCGCCGGCCGCCGGCACGCGAGCCCGACGACGGCGCAAAGCACCGTGGCGGCGATCGCTCTCATCACCAAGATTGTACGAGTGAATCTCCTGCGCCGCCACCCGATCGCGCTCGCGATGCTCGCGCTGTTGCTCTGGTCGGCGCTGCAGCCGCTGCCCGGGCTGGTGGACGCCGTGACGGGCACCGTGCCCGCCGGCGCCGATCTGGTGCGGCCGACCGCCTACACCGTGCTCGCCCCCCTGTCGAACGTGCTCGATGCGTTGACGTTTCTGAGCGTGCCGCGCGCCAAAGCGTTCCTCGCGGTCTGGGTGGTCGCGCTCGCGCTGTGGGGCGCGCTGCGCCGCGGTACGCCGGGGCGGCGGATCGCCCGCACCCTGCTGGGACCGCTCGCGATCGTGCTGTTGGGAGCCGGAGCGGTGCTGCTGCCGCGGCCCGTGCCCTCGCTCGTGACCGCGGACTCAGGCGTCACCGTGATCGATTATCACGCCCACACCGCCGCGTCGCACGACGGCCGCCCCGGCTGGCGGGCCCAGGACCTCGCGGCCTGGCACGCCGCGCAAGGCTTCCAGGCGTCCTACGTCACGGACCACAACGTCATCTTCAACCAAGCAGTGGACGAACCGATTCGCCTGCTCCCGGGCGTCGAATGGAGCGTGTACGCGCAGCACGTCGTGGCGCTGGGCGCCGTCGCCCCCATCGATCGCGGCGTCTACAACCGCGACACGCGCGCGATGCTGGGGCTGTTCGCCGAGCTGCACCGCCAGGGCGCGCTCGGGCTCGCTTCGCTCCCCGAGTACTGGGAGCAGCACTGGGGCGATCTCACCGATTTCGTGGCCGCCGGCGTCGATGGCTTCGAGATCGTGAACTGCGCCCCCCGGGCGATCGGGTTCCCCGCCGCGCTGCGCGCCCAGGTGTTGCAGCTCGCCGCGCAGCACGACCTCCTCGTCGTCGGCGCGAGCGACAACCACGGCTGGGGCAAGGTCACCTGCGTCTGGAACCTGTCGAGCCCGAGCGCGCACGGCTACGGCGCGAATCACGTGATCGCGCGTCCGATCGCCCTCGCCCAGGGTGACTGGGACGCGTGGACGGCCGCGTACACCCAACCGTGGCTCATGCTCCGCGCGCTGTCGTGGAGCGAGCGGTCGAGCTGGATCACCTGGATTCTCGTGATCCTCATCTACCGCGCCGTGCCGCGGCGGGCCGGCGACTCGGCGGGGATCGGGATCCTGGCCCGATCGCTCGAGCTGTTCAAAGTGCGGCGGCCGCCGGGCTAAAGCACACCACGCTTCAGCTTGGCAGCCCGCTGATCAACCAGATGGCGTCGCGGCGTCATTTTGAGTGGACGCCCTGAAGGGCGCGCTCGGCTCGGGTGCGTCCTGAAAGGACGCGTGTCTCCGAGCGTCCTTCAGGACGACGGGGCGGCCGAGGCCGGGCTTCAGCCCGTGCGATCGAAATCGCGTGCCGCCGCGAGGTACAACGGCATCAGCTCCGCGGGCCCGTCGACGTAGCCGTTGTGGTCGAGATCCGCCCAATCCCGGTAGCGCGGCGATTCGTAGGGGATCGGCTCCGGGTGCGCGGTGTACGCGCCCTGTGCCATCGCCTGGAGCGTCGGCTGGGCGATCGTCGGCTCTCCCGTGTCCCGCCGCGCGGCGACGATGTTGCGACGGTCGAGCAGGTTCCGAACGTCGAGGTAGATGCCCCCGGAGCGGCCGAACAGTCTGAGCGGGCGCCGCAGCAGCACGTCTACCGTGGCTTGTGAGGGAAGCCGATCGCCGTTGGGCAGGCCGAGCAACGTGTCGCCGGTGGCATTGGTACGGCTGAACGGCAGGCCCGATCCGTAGCGCACGATCGCGGCCCCCTCGAGGCCCGCCAGCACCGGCTTGAGCGGCGCGCCGAGTGAGTCCGGAACGCGGGCCTGGAGGATCACCGTGAGGGTGTGGCGGCGGTCGTAGTCGAGTGGGAACTCCACGCGGGCAGGGTTGATCGTGTCCCCGGTGAGCGTGTCGATGCGGATCCGCTTCAGCAGCTGATACGCGTTGGTGGCGGTGGCGGTGGCGAACTGCAGGGTGTACGCCGCCCGCACGCCCCACCAGTCGCGCCGCTCGCGCTCGAAGATCAGCTCGGCGCCCTTCACCGAGCCGAAGTCCGTGTTGCCGAAGATCGACGAATCGGGATCGACGCCCAGCGGCACCGACGCCACCAGTCCTTCCAAACGCTTGATGTACGCGTTGACGCGGAGCGAAGTGCGGGGCGACGGCCGGCCGCGCACCGAGAATTCGTACTGCCACGCCCCTTCGAACCCGAGGTCCGGGTTGCCGCGGCGGAACCGGCCGGTGCGGGTGGTGTCGTCGAACGCGGCGTCCACCAGGTACTGGAAGTCCGGCGCCTGGCTGAAGCGGCCCCAGCTCGCGACGACCGTGGCGCCGCGCAGCACCGTCGACACGGCGAAGCGCGGCGACACGTTGCGCCGCGGCCCCAGCCGCCCGCCCTGGATCCGGGCGCGGGGATCGAACTGGTCGTAGCGCACCCCGAGCGTGAGGCCCAGGTCGCTCCAGCGCAGCTGCGACTCCGCGTACGCCGCCGCGCTGAGCGGCGAGAAATCGGACGCCACGGCGGGCGGCACCGTGTCGCCCACCGGCAGGAACCCGAGGGCGCGCGCGAATGTCTGCACCCGTTGGCGCACCACGGCCCCACCGAAGTAGAGATCCGCATCGGGCCCGAGCCCCCAGTCGGCATCGAGCTGGCCACGCAGCTCGCGAAACCGGTTCCAGGCGACCTCGCCGCGCGAGCCGTCGCCCAGGAAGAACGCCGGCACGCCCCACGGCGTGCGCTCGGAGAGATCGGGCGGCGTGAGGCCGGGAATGGCGGCCCGGGCCGCCACGGTGTCCTGGGCGCGGGCGAGCGTCTCTCCCAGGATATGGAACGACCTGCCGGTGAAGGCGCCGAACCGGTAATCGGCGGGATCGGCGAGCGTCCCCCGGACGAACTCGCGCGTGAAGTACCCGGCACGCGCATCGAGCAGCAGCGGCCGCTCGGTCGTCGGCCCGGCGACGTGCTGCCAGTGGGCGCTGGCGAGCGTGCCCGCGACTCGGTTGGCGGGAGCGAAGCGGTCATCGTACTTGAAGGTCTGATCGTACAACAGGCGCTGCTCCCAGGAGCGCAGGCCGAAGAAGCGCAGCGTCTCGCCGCCCCCGATCGGAACCGTGAGCTTGCCCGCGAGGTCGTAGGTCTCGCCGCTGTTGTGGGGCAGGACCCAGGGACGCGCGCTCCGCGGATCGCGCACGTCGGTTGGAGCGGGGGCGCTCACCGGGTCGGCGTCGAGCCGCCCCGTCGCGTCCACCACGGCGACGAGGCGGATGCGACGCCCCAGCGGCCCGTCGGCCTGCGCCACCACCCGGTCGAGACCGTAGTCCCAGCCGTCGGGGGCCGGACGGTCGGTCTCGTAGGCGGTCCGGCCACGCCAGCGATCCTCGCCGTCCTTGGTGACGACGTTGATCAGGCCCGACAGGGCCTGCCCGTAGCGCGCCGAGAAGCCGTTGGTGACGAGCGCCGCCTCCTCGAGGATGTCCGGCGGCACCCGCACGCCGAGCGGGCCGGTGGAGGCATCGAGCTGGTTCTTCATCCCCAGGCCGTCGAGAATGAATGCCTGCTCCCCCAGGCGACCGCCGCGGTAGCTCTGGCCGACGCTCCCCGCGGCGAGTGCGATCCCCTCGTCGACGCTCGATACGGGCAACCGCCGCAGCTCCGCTCCCGAAAGCCGCTGCGTCGTGGCCGTGGCGAGCGGGTCGAGCACCACGTCGGGCCGCGCCTGCACGGTCACGGGGGACACGGCGACCGCCTGCGGCTCGAGCGCGAAGTCGACGGTGACGGCAGCGCCGGCCTGCACCAGCACGCTGTCACGCGCGGTCGGCTGGTAGCCGATCTGGGTGGCCCGCAGCTGGTGCCAGCCGCTCCGTACCTCGCGGATGCGATACCCGCCCATCGCATCGGTGACCGCGCCGCGCGGCCCGCTGTCGACCGTCACGAGCACGCCTTCGAGTGGTCGGCTGCTGACGGCATCGCGCACGCGCCCGGCGATCGCGCCGCCGGTCTGAGCCGCGAGCGGCGTCGCACACAGCAGCGCCCAGGGCACGAGCGCGGATCGGGTCGATCGCATGGCTCGTGTCAGGGTAGGTCGAACATCCACAGATCCGCGACGTCGTCCACCGCCTCGGCCACCAGCCGGGTGGCGGAAGGCGCCAGGGCCGGGTGACGGAATGCGAGCGCATTCCCGGGGAGCACCGTCTCCGCGCCGCTCGCCAAGTCGACGAGCACCAACGGCCCGCCACGATCGCGCTGGATGGGGTACCCGAGCACGCTGTCGAACGCGAAGGACACGTCGCCCCCGACCACGGCGATCAACCGCGAGCCGACGACCCGCACGTCCCGTGCGATACCGCTCCCGAAATCGTGTGCGACCGACACCGTCCCGCTGGAGAGTACGCGGCGATAAACGCGGGAATCACCGCCGAGCGTGTAGTAAATGACGTCGGCGCTCTCGCCCGCAGCCACCGCCGAGGCGAAGCGCGTGCCGGGCACAACCGCGAGCGACGCGGCGTCGCCGCTCAGGTCGAGCCGCACTACGTCGACGCCGGTGCGGAGGGTGTCGATCGGGCAGCCCTGGCAGGGGCGCTCGTAGCCGACCCGTTCTGCCAGGTATACGATCGTCGTGGCGTCCAGCCACCGCAGCTGCGACGCCGCGTCGTGACGCACCGTGTCGGGTGCGACGTAGGGGAACGTCCGGAGCACCCGCGCCCCCGCCGTGCCGTCGAGCGTACCCAACACGACCGCCGTGTAGGCAGGCGCAATGTCGATGGGTTCGGAGCCCACCAGCAGGTACGCCAGTCGGCCGTCCACGCTGGGTGCGGGCTCGGTGAGGACATTGGTCGAATCGTCGGCGGCGGGGGTCTCGTCGCACAGCGTGCGCTCGAGGCGCCCGCCATCGGGCGGCAGCAGCCCGAGGCAGCGATCGCGGTCGGGGCGGTCTAGACGCTGGAACGAATAGAGCAGCCCGGATCCGTCGGGGAGCCACGCGGGCGCGCGGTCGTCGCCCAAGTTGAACGTGAGTCGCCGGGGCGAGCCGCCGGCGAACGGTCGGTCCGAACCGGTCTCCGGGGCGACGAACGCAGCGCTGTGCCCGCAGCCGGCGAGGGCCAGCGCGAGACTGACGACGGCATTCACAGGGCGCATGGGGGCGGTGGAATTGTACGCGGAAACGGCGTGACAAGAAACCGGTCGCTCCGAGCCCACGCTTTCAGCGTGGGAACAGACCGCGACTACACCACCGCCGACAGGTTGAGCATCGCGCGCCAGCCGCGGAACACCTCGCGATAGTCCTGGTGCGTGAACGCGACCGTGCGGCCCCCCGTCCGCGTCGCCCCGGGACAGAGCTCCGCCATGTCGGCGTGGATCGTCAGCGCGAACTCCACCTCGACGGTGATCGGCGGAGGCAGCACGAAGGGTCCGTGTGGCTGTTGGAGCGCCGCGGTGACGGCGTCGCGGATCATGCGGCAGGCGACCGCCGGCGCGACGCTGCGAGCCGCGTGGCGGCTCACCGCCTGCTTCACCACTACCGTCGCGACGTGCTCGCCCAGTAGCGCTCTCGCTTCCGCGGCGAGGCTCGAATCGCCGCTCACCAGGGCCACCGGCACTCCCGCGACGCCCGCGAGCGTGGCGTTGATGCCGAGCTCGCCGACGGCGTGGCCGTTCAGCCGCACCTCGTGGATGCGGTCGGCGTAGGTGTGATCGAGGACCGCGTGGCGCGTGCCGGCGCGGGCATGATAGCCGATGAACAGGGCCGCGTCGAAGCCCGCGTCGATTCCTTCGACCATGGAGCGCGGCTTCGGATCACCCGAGAGCAGCTCGGCCGCCTGATGCAGCTCTTCGGCGAGCAGGTTGCGCATGAACCAGTGGCTGTCGTTCACCACGATCTTGCTCGCCCCGGCGGCGAGCGCACCCTCGATGGCGGCGTTCGCTTCCGCCGTCATGAGCCGCCGGAAACGGCCGTACTCGGCGGCGTGGGCCGGATTGGTCGGATCGGTCTGGGATTCGTGGACCACCCCCGCGATGCCTTCCATGTCGACG
>VBDR01000065.1 GCA_005882135.1 Chloroflexota bacterium | reverse complement strand
GGTGACCGTGTCCCCGTTCTGGTAGATGAACAGGTCGGTCTGGATGGTCGCAGCCAGAGCGCCGATCGGGCCCAGGATCGCCTGGGCCAGCAAGAGGAAGCCCACCGCGAAGACCACGAGGCGCCTCCACACCTTCCTCGTGCCCTCTGGCGAAAATCGATGCAGACGGCGACCTTGCGAGTACATCGCTGGGGGTGCCTGGCAACTTATCGGAAGCATTCGCCAGGGGAAATGGGACGTGTGTCCCCACGCGCTGGGCTGAAGAGGTCCGGCCGACCGCCCTCCCGTTGCGTCCTACGCGCCCGTTGACGCTCTGCGAAACGAGTGATAGGTTCCCGCTCCAATAGGGTCGTCGGTTTAGTTAGGGGAGGGAAGCAGTGGAAACCGCACATGAAGCTGATGTCCGCGACCTGGAGAAGTTCGGGTACAAACAGGAGCTTCGCCGGGCGCTAGGCGTCTATTCGAGCTTTGCCGTCGCCTTTTCCTATATCTCTCCGTCGACCGGCATTTTCACTCTCTTCATCCTCGGGATTGCACTGGCGGGACCCTTCTTCTGGTGGAGCTGGCCCATCGTCGTCATCGGCCAGCTGATCATCGCCCTCAACTTCGCCGAAGTCAGCTCACACTTCCCCGTCGCCGGCTCCGTCTACCAATGGACCAAGTACCTCTCCAACCGCACCTACTCGTGGTTCACAGGTTGGATCTACCTGTTCGCGGGCGTGCTCACCGTCGCGGCGGTTGTGGCCACGGTGCCGCTCGTCCTCATCCCGCTGCTCAACAACATGGGGATGAACATCGGCACCGATCCCGACACCAACCGCAACGTCGCGGCGCTTGTCCTTTTGAGCACCACCTTGCTGAGCATCTTCGGGGTGAGGCTGGTCGCGATCGTCAACAACACCGGGGTCGTGTTCGAGATCCTGGGCATGGTCGTTTTCGCGCTTGTCCTCGTCCTCTTCTATCACCACCAGTCAGTCGCGGTTTTCGCCGACACCAGCTACCTGGGCACCAGCAACCAGACCGGCACGTTCCTGGCGGCCATGTTCATGTCGCTGTTCGTGATCTATGGCTTCGACACGGCGAGCACGCTGGCCGAGGAGACAAAGAATCCTCGGCGAGAAGCGCCACGGGCGGTGATCGCGGCCGTCATCGGCGCCGCGATCATCGGCGCCATCTTCCTGTTCGCGGTTGTGATCGCTATCCCGGGCGACATGAGCAAATTCGTGGCCGACACCGGCGCAGGCAAATACCCGTTCCCGCTCGTCACGATCATCGAGGGCAACTTCCCGGGCTGGGCCGCCAACCTGTATCTGTTCGTGGTGTTCGCGGCGATCTACGTCTGCTGCCTCGCCATCCAGACCTCCACGATCCGGCTGGCGTTCGGCATGGCGCGCGACGGCAAGCTGCCGTTCGGCCGCCAGTTCAACAAGGTTCATCCCGTCCTGCACACGCCCATCGGCACCTGCATCGTGATCGGAGTACTGGCCGGACTTCCGCTGATCTACTACGCGGGCGCCGCCACAATTGCGATCGGCGCGACCGGCATGATCTACCTCTCCTACATCCTCGGCAACATCGCGATCTTGCTCGCGCGCCTGAGGGGATGGCCAAGAGAGGATTCGCCGTTCAAGCTCGGCCAGTGGGGATTGGTCGTCAACATCCTTGGCCTGGTTTGGGGCCTCGCGATGGAGATCAACTTCCTGTGGCCGCGCAACGCCGCGGTCGGCGGCCAGAACCCGCCCCTGAGCGCGTTGCCGAACCTGAGCATCAGCGGGCCGATCAGCAATATCCCCGTTTTCGAGTTCACGCTGGGTGTGATCCTGCTGGTCGGACTCATCTACTGGGCCATCGCGCAGCGGCGAGCCCCCGACACCAGCGTCGCCCCCGCAGAAGCACCCGCCTAGGAGCGTTTGAGGAAACACGCCCGCGCCGTCGTCATCGGTGGTGGTGTCGGCGGCGCGTCCATCCTCTACTGGCTCGCGCGCCTCGGCTGGACCGACACGGTCCTCGTCGAGCGCGCCCGCATCACTAGCGGTTCGACATTTCATTCCGCGGGGCTGGTCGGCCAGCTTCGCGGATCCCTCAGCCTGACCCGGATGATGATGAACTCGGTCGACCTCTACCGGACGCTCAAAGAAGAGGTCGGCCTCGAAACCGGCTGGCACGAGGTCGGCTCACTGCGTCTAGCCTCGAGCCAGGAGCGGATGGAAGAGCTCACGCGCCAGGCGGCGTGGGCCAAGACTTTCGGGCTGCCGCTCGAGCTGGTCTCCCCCGAGGAGGCCCAGCGCATGTTTCCGCCGATGACGACCGATGGCGTGCTGGGCGCGGCATTCTTGCCGACCGACGGCTACATCGATCCCAGCCAGCTCACATATGCGCTGGTCGAAGGCGCGCGGCGGCGGGGAGCGGAGATCTGCGAGGACACGCGTGTCACGGCCATCGAGGTCAGCGACGGACGCATCCGCCGCGTGATCACCGACCGTGGCGACATCGCCACCGAGCTCGTGATCAACGCCGGCGGCATGTTCGCCCCCGAGATCGGCCGCATGGCAGGCGTCGCCGTGCCTCTGATTCCTTTCGCGCATGAGTACCTGATCACCAGGCCCTCTGGTCTACCGCTCGACATGCCGACCATGCGCGATCCCTCTCTGCTCGTCTACTACCGGCCGGAGTCGGGCGGCCTGGTCATGGGCGGCTACGAACGCAACCCCGCGCCCTGGGGATTGGACGGGATTCCGGGCGACTTCAACGGCCGCCTCCTCGAGCCAGACTGGGATCGCTTCGAGCCGCTGATGACCAACGCCATCGTGCGGACACCTGCATTGAAGGACGCGGAGGTGATCCGTCTTGTCAACGGCCCCGAAGCCTTCACCCCCGACAACGAGTTCATCCTCGGGCCGAGCGAGGTACGCGGCTTCTGGGTGGCGGCTGGCTTCTGCGCCCATGGCCTCGCCGGCGCCGGCGGCATGGGCCGCCTGGTCGCGGAATGGATCGTCGAGGGCCGCCCCGGGCTCGACGCGTGGGAGATGGACTCCCGGCGGTTCGGTCGCGCCTACGTGAGTCGCGAGTACACGCTGGCGCGCACCTATGAGGTCTATTCGACCTACTACGACGTCAAGTACCCGGGCCATGAGCGAAACGCGGGCCGGCCGCTGCGGGTGTCGCCGGTTTACTCACGACTCGCGGACCTCGGTGCGGCGTTCGGCGAGAAGTCGGGTTGGGAGCGGGTGAACTGGTTTGAACCAAATGGAACCCGTGGCGATCAATCCCTGCGCCCGCACGGCTGGGCCGGCCACCTCTGGTCGCCGGCGATCGGCGTCGAGCACAGGGCGTGCCGCGAGGCGGCGGCAATTTTCGATTTCACATCGTTCGCCAAGATCGAGGTACGCGGCAGCCGAGCCGCTGAGTTTCTCGAGAGCCTGGCCGACAACCGAGTCGCTCGCGACGTCGGCGCGCTGACCTACACGCAGATGCTCAACGAGGGTGGCGGCATCGAGTGCGACTTCACGGTCACCCGCCTGGGCGAGCGCCGCTTTCGTGTCATCACAGGCACCGCCTTTGGCATGCATGACCTTTCCTGGATCCGCGACCACGCGCCTGACGACGGTTCGGTCGAGGTGGAGGACGTCACCTCCGCCTATGGATGCATCGGACTGTGGGGGCCGGCCGCGAGGACGATTCTCGAGCGGCTGACGCCGGCCGACATCAGCAACGCGGCATTTCCATTCATGAGCGCGCGCGAGCTCGCGGTTGGATCAGTGCCATGCCTCGCGCTCCGGGTCACATACGTCGGCGAGCTGGGCTGGGAGCTGTACTGTCCGAGCGAGTTCGGGCTTCGGTTGTGGGACACGATCTGGGAGGCGGGGCACGATCAGGGCGTGGTCGCCGGTGGCTACAAAGCCGTCGACTCGCTGCGCCTGGAGAAGGGCTACCGCGTTTGGGGCGCGGACATCACGTCAGAGACCGACCCCTACCAGGCGGGTCTTGGTTTCTGCGTCAAGCTGGACAAGGCAGAGTTCATCGGCCGCTCGGCGCTGCTGACGAAACGCGGAACTCCGGCCGACACCAAGCTCGCCTGCCTCGTGCTGGAGGATCCACGATCCGTCGTCCTTGGTTCCGAGCCCGTGCGGATCGACGGCAACATCGTGGGTCGCGTCACGAGCGGAGGCTACGGCTACACGATCGGCCACTCGATCGCCTACGCGTACATCCCGGCGACCTGCCAGGTTGACACGCGGGTCGAGGTGGACATCTTCGGCACGTGGATCACCGGCCGCGTCGCGAAAGAACCGCTGTACGACCCGACAGGCTCCAGGGTCAGGGGCTAGATGCTCCTCCCCATCTATGGGGAGGTGCCGGCGAAGCCTGCGGAGGGGCCTCGGAGGTACGCGGCAAATACCGGATCCGACGCGGTTGCTTCCATCCGGGCGAAGTGCTTGGCGGCGTAGCCCTCGAAGTCGAAGTCCAGCTCCGAGATTCCACTCTGCAGAACGCCCCACATCGCCTCGCGAAAGTCCGACATGAACCGCATCAATCGCAGCGACGTCAGGTCGCTCTCGCGCTCGGCGCCGAAATAGGCGCCCAGGAGACGGCGGTCATCCTCAACGCCAAACTCGTGGTTGACCGAGAAGTTCGCCAGGTCGAAGAACCGATCCCCCATCCCGGCGTACTCCCAGTCCACGATCCGCACCAGCCCGTCGTCCAGAAAGTTCGCATTCAGCAAGTCGTTGTGGCATGGCACGAGTGACTGGGGCCCGCGCGCTGATCGAATGCGCTCCGCGATCTCTCGAGCGGCGGTGAACTGGCTTGGAATCGCTACCTGGTGCGCATCGGCCGCGGCGCGGTAGTCGTCGACCACCGTCCAGGCGTCAAACCGCCCGGGGATCGGCGCCGCCTCGTGAAACGTGCGCAGAGCGCCGGCCACGCGGCCCAAGGTCTCGGGTTGTCGCATCTCCTCCAGCGTGATCGGCCGCCCCTCGACGAACCGCGCCACGAGCCACCCCTCGTCGGGCGCGAACGCCGTCACCTCCGGCCCCACACCGACCTCAAATGCCCGCTTGCCGGCCGCGTACTCCACCGCCCGATCGATGCCGAGCAGCTCCGTCCTTGCGCCACCCATGCGGAGGACGAAAACTCCGCCCTCGACCTCGACCTTGAAGTTCCGATTCGTGATCCCGCCGCCGAGCTCTTCCACCTTCGCGGCGCGCCCCGGCCACAGCCTCGCGACGGCGGCGTGGGCGGCCTCCACAAGTCCCGGATCGTATCTGCTTGAATGGCCGCGTGACGGTCCGCCACCAATCTACGGAAGCGGAGCTCGCGGAGCTGCGTTCCACATACGTCCCGCGCGGCATCACGAGCGCCCACCCGGTGACGGTGGACCGCGCCAAGGGCTCCGAGCTCTGGGACGTCAGCGGCAAGCGCTACATCGACTTCGCCGGTGGCATCGGGGTGATGAACGTCGGCCACTCGCACCCGCGCGTCATGAAAGCCGTCCAGGAGCAGCTCGAGCGCGCGACCCACACCTCGTTCCAGGTGGTGCACTACGAGTCCTACCTCCGCCTCGCCCAGCGCATATGCGAGGTGGCACCCATCGACGGCCCGAAGAAAGCCATCTTCTTCTCCACCGGCGCGGAGGCGGTCGAGAACGCCGTCAAGATCGCGCGTGCCGCTACCGGCCGGCCCGCGGTGGTGAGCTTCCAGGGCGCATTCCACGGCCGGACGCTCCTCGCGCTCAGCCTCACGGGGAGCGTGCAGCCGTACAAGCAGGACTTCGGCCCCTACGCCGCCGAGATCTTGGCGAGGGGGGCTTCGTGCCCGCACCGCTCGAGTTCCTGCGCAAGCTGCGGAAGGTGACCGAGCAGCACGGCATCCTGCTCATCGCCGACGAGATCCAGACCGGGTTCGGGCGCACCGGCAAGTTCTTCGCCATCGAGCACTCGGGAGTGCAGCCGGACCTGATCACGGTCGCCAAGAGCCTGGCCGCCGGCTTCCCGCTTTCAGGCGTCATCGGCCGGGCCCAGGTCATGGACGCGCCAGATCCAGGCGGCCTCGGCGGCACTTATGCCGGCAACCCCGTAGCGTGCACCGCGGGGCTGGCCGTGATGGACGTCATGCGCGACGAGAAATTGCCGGAGCGCGCGGCGCGCATCGGCTCAGTGGTGGAAGAGCGGATGCAGAGCTGGGCCGCCGAGCAGAAGCTGGTCGGCGACGTCAGGGTCATGGGCGCGATGGCGGGCATGGAGCTCGTGCGTGATCGCGACACGAAGGAAGCCGCCGACAAGGAGACGGCCAGGATCGTCGCAGTGGCTCGGGAGAAAGGGTTGATCATCTTGCGCGCCGGCACGCATCACAACGTCGTCCGCACGCTGATGCCGCTCACCATCCCTGATGAGCAGCTGGAAGAAGGTCTGGACATGCTCGGCGCGGCGCTCCAGGAAGTCGCCGCCGCCCGGTAAAGGCAAGGAGGCTGAATGAGCACGACGCTGCGACGTCATGAGTTGTTCATCGGCGGCGAATGGACGCCAGGCGCGGGCGGCGGGGCGCAGGAGATCGTCAATCCCGCGACCGGAAAGGTAATCGCCCACGTCCCGAAGGGCACGGAGGACGACGTCAACCGCGCGGTGGCGGCGGCCCGCAAGGCTTTCGATGAAGGCTGGGCCGACACCACGCCTCGGGAGCGCAGCGAGCGGATGCTGAAGCTCGCCGGTGCCATCGAGGCCAACGGCGACGAGCTCGCTCGGATCGAGTCCGAGAACGTCGGCAAGCCGCTGGCCGCGACCAGATCGGAAGAGATCCCCCCCATCGTCGACTGCATCCGGTTCTTCGCGGGCGCGGCACGTCTGCTCGAGGGCCGGGCCACCGGCGAATACATGCAGGGCTTCACGAGCATGGTGCGCCGCGAGCCGATCGGCGTCATCGGCTCGATCGCCCCTTGGAACTACCCGCTGATGATGGCGGCCTGGAAGATCGGCCCTGCGCTGGCCGGCGGCAACACGGTCGTCTTGAAGCCGTCGGAATGGACCCCGCTCACTGCGCTCAGGCTCGCCGAGCTGGCGGCGGACATCCTTCCACCGGGCGTGCTCAATGTGATCACCGGTGACGGCGAGCCCGTGGGTGCCGGCATCGTGCGCCACCCCGGCGTCGCCATGGTCTCTCTCACCGGCGACGTGGCGACCGGCAAAGAGGTCGCACGTGCCGCCGCGTCGACCCTCAAGCGCGTTCACCTCGAGCTGGGCGGCAAGGCGCCGGTGATCGTCTTCGACGACGCCGACCTCGACAAGGTCGTCGAGTGGATCAAGATCGGCGGCTACTTCAACGCCGGCCAGGACTGCACCGCCGCCACGCGCGTCATCGCCGGCCCGCAGATCCACGAGAAGCTGCTCGGCGATCTCGTCCCCGCCGTCCACGGTCTCAAGGTCGGCGACCCCCTGTCTGACGACACCGAGATGGGACCCCTCGTCTCCGAAGAGCAGCTGTCGCGCGTCTCGGGTTTCGTCGACCGGGCGAAAAAGGCCGGCGCCGAGGTCCTGACCGGCGGCGCGCGGATCAAGAAGGCCGGCTCGTGGTACGAGCCGACCGTGGTCGTACCGTCAGGTCCCGACGCCGAGATCGTGACCAAAGAGGTCTTCGGACCCGTCGTCACCGTGCAGCGGTTCAGCGACGAGGAGCAGGCGCTGGCTTGGGCCAACGGTGTCGAGTACGGGCTGGCGGCCTCGGTGTGGACGCGCGATGTCGGGCGAGCGCTGCGCATGGCGCGCAAGCTTCAGTTCGGCACGGTGTGGATCAACACACACATCCCGCTCGTCAACGAGATGCCGCACGGCGGCTACAAGCAAAGCGGTTATGGAAAGGACATGTCGATCTACTCGCTCGAGGAATACACACAGATCAAGCACGTGATGGCGTCGCTTGACTGAAGCGGACCCAGCAAAGACACCCGCACTAAGACTTCAGGGCGTTCGCAAGAACTACGGCCAGGTGGTCGCGGTGGCGGGCGTCGACCTCGTCGTCGACGAGGGCGAGTTCTTCACCCTGCTCGGCCCATCAGGTTCCGGCAAGACGACTCTGCTCAGGCTCATCGCCGGCTTCGAGCGTCCGGACGCGGGTCGCATCGAGCTCGGCGGACGCGACGTCACCTCCGTGCCGCCGCACCTCCGCGACACCAACACCGTGTTCCAGGACTACGCGCTCTTTCCGCACATGTCAGTGGCCGACAACATCGGCTACGGGCTGCGCGTAAAGGGAGTCGCGAAACCGGCCCGAGAGCGGCGCGTGCAGAGAGCGCTTCAGATGGTCCGGCTCGAAGGGCTCGGCCTGCGCCGCCCGAACCAGCTCTCCGGCGGCCAGCGCCAGCGCGTGGCCCTCGCCCGCGCGGTCGTGAACGAGCCGGAGGTCCTGCTGCTGGACGAGCCGCTCGGGGCGCTCGACCTGAAGCTTCGCCAGGAGATGCAGATCGAGCTGAAGCAGATCCAGAAGGATGTCGGCATCACGTTCGTCTACGTGACCCACGACCAGGAGGAGGCGCTGACCATGAGCGACCGACTCGCCGTCCTTGCGAACGGCCAGATCGAGCAGATCGGTTCTCCGGTGGACGTTTACGAACGACCGGCCACCGAGTTCGTGGCCGGCTTCATCGGGATCTCGAACGTCCTCACCCGCGACGGCGTCCGCTTTGTCGTCCGCCCCGAGAAGATCCGCATGCTCGCCGAAGGCGAGGAGGCCGATCCAGGCATGACGGTGGAGCTTGGACGCGTCGAGGAGGTGATCTACGTCGGTATGAACACCCGCTATGTGGTCCATCTCGATCGGGGCGAGCAGCTCGTGGCGGTACGTCAAAATATGGACGCTTTGGGCGACGCCCAGAAATTCGAAGGCCGGCCGGTGCGGCTGGCCTGGACGCCCGACCACACGTTTGTGCTCGAGTAGCGAAGGTAAGAAGGCCATGAAGTTCGGAGCATTGGCAGCGGTTGCGATGCTGGCGATCACCGCGTGCGGATCGTCGACCAGCAATACCGGCAGCACACAGCAGCCGCCGCCGACCGCGAACATGAAGCCGCCAACGTCCATCGGCGCCGGCGAAGGCGCGCTCAACCTGATCGACTGGGGCGGTTACGTCCAGTCTTTGTGGCAGAAACCGTTTGAGCAGCAGACCGGATGCAAGATCACCTACAAAGACGCCGGGTCATCCGACGAGATGGTGAGTCTCATGGCGGGTGGCGGCGGCGGCCAGTGGGACATGGTCTCCGCGTCTGGCGACGCCGACCTCCGATTGATCTACATCGGCGATGTCAAGCCGATGAACATGGAGCTGATTCCCGACTGGCAGAACTTCCAGCCGAACTTCAAGAACCCGCCTTTCAACACCATCAACGGCATTCACTATGGGGTCTCACTCCAGTGGGGTCCGAACACGCTGCTGTACAACACGAAGAAATTCGTCAACCCTCCGACCAGCTGGGGCGTGATCTATGACCCGCAGTACAGCGGCCTGATTACGATCCCTGACAACCCGATCCAGATCGCGGACGCGGCGCTGTATCTCAGCAAGACGAAGCCGAGCCTGAAGATCACCGATCCCTACGAGCTGACGCAGTCCCAGTTCGACGCCGCAATTGCCCTGCTGAAGAAGCAGCGGCCACTGGTCAGGACGTTCTGGGCCGCGGTCGGCGACGAGGAAACCGCCTTCAAGAGCGGTGACGTGGTGGTGGGCGCGGCATGGCCGATCATGACCACCGACCTCAAGGCGGCAGGCGCCCCGGTGAACGACACGATCCCCTCAGAGGGAGCGACCGGATGGGCCGACACCTGGCTGTTGGCCACCAAGGCCCCGCACCCCAACTGCGCTTATCTGTGGGCGAAGTGGGTGAGCACCCCCACCGTCCAGGCTCAGCAGGCGCTCTCGTACGGGGAGACCCCGGTGAACATGAAGGCGTGCGCGGTGATGGAAGCCAGCAGCGCTGGATCCTGCGCGGCGTTTCACGCGGATGCGCCGGGCTCGTACTTCGACACCATCAAGTTCTGGAAGACGCCAATCGCAATGTGCCCGGACGGCAGCCAGAAGTGCATCCCTTACGCACAGTGGCAGTCAGCCTGGACGACGATCAAGGGCTAGTCGAACTTGACGGTTGAAGCCGTTGGACGGCCCCGTCCCAAGCCGGGCGGGGCCGTCGCCAATCCGTCGATCTTCTGGCGCATTCCATGGCTGCGAACCGCGATTCTCCTGGCGCCGCCTCTCACCTGGTTCGTCGCCATCTACCTCGCCTCTCTCGCCTTGCTGCTCGTCACCGCGTTCTGGACGATCGATCCGTTCACGACCAGGGTCGTCCAGAGTTGGAGCCTCGACAACTTCCAGCAGATCGTCAATGAGCCGACCTACCTGCGCATCATCGGCCGGACAGTCCTCATGGCCGCACTGGTCACGATGACGGATGCGCTCATAGCGTTTCCGTTCGCTTACTACATGGCGCGCGTCGCCTCGCGCCGTGTGCAGACGGCACTGTTCGCCGCGGTTCTGCTGCCGCTCTGGGCCTCATATCTCGCCCGCCTGTACGCGTGGATCCTCATCCTCAACCACAGCGGGGTGTTGAACTGGAGCCTGCAGTCGGTCGGGCTGCCGGCGGCAAACGTCGCGTACTCGGACGTCGCGGTCTGGATCGTCTTCTCCTACATCTGGCTGCCGTTCATGATCATCCCGGCGTACGCGGCGCTCGAACGCATCCCCGACTCATTGCTCGAAGCGGCGGCTGATCTTGGTGCACGCCGGTGGCGGACGGTTCGCGACGTCGTCCTGCCCCTGGCGCTGCCAGGGGTGGCCGCCGGGTCGATCTTCACCTTCTCCCTGACCCTTGGCGACTACATCACGCCGGTGCTCATTGGAGGCGGCACCAGCTTCATCGGCAACGTGGTCTACAGCAGCATCGGGATCGCCAACAACGTTCCCTTCGCGGCCGCCTTGGCCATGGTTCCGATCGCGATCATGGCGCTGTACCTGATCGGCGCCAAACGTCTTGGTGCATTCGAGGCGCTCTGACCGGAGGTGACCGATCGATGGAGTCGGATCGCGCTGCGGCTCTGGGTCGCGCTGGTCTTGCTGTTCCTCTTTATCCCGATGGCCATCATCTTTCTCTACGCGTTCAACTCGTCGAAGATCGAGGCCTGGCCGATCGAGGGCCTGACGCTGACGTGGATCAAGATGACCATCAACGACGCAGAGGTCGTGTCTGCGCTTCGGCTCTCCGTGGAGGTCGCGCTGACGACAACCGCGCTCGCGCTGGTGCTCGGATCGTGCGCAGCCTTCGCGATCCGCAGGACGGCGTTTTTCGGACGGGACGCAGTCAACTTCCTATTCGTGCTTCCGCTTGCGCTGCCCGGCATCATCACAGGGGTGGCTCTCCACTCCTTTTTCGGTTACGGCGGAATCCTGCTGTCGATCTGGACGATCATCGTCGGGCACACCACCTTCTGCATCGTGGTCGTTTACAACAACGTCCTCGCGCGACTCCGCCGAACGCAGGGATCGCTGCTCGAGGCAGCGATGGACCTGGGTGCGAGCGGGTTCCAGACGTTTCGCGACATCACGCTGCCGTTGATCTCCACGTCGATCATCGCCGGTGCGATGCTTGCGTTCGCTCTGTCGTTCGACGAAATCATCGTCACGACCTTCACCGCGGGGGCGCAGAACACGCTGCCGATCTGGATCTTTGCCCAGATCCGAAACGGCCAGCGGTTGCCCGAAGTGAACGTGGTGGTTTCATTCGTCATCCTCGTGACGATCATTCCGGTCCTCATCGCCGCGCGTCTCACTGGTGGTAGCGGAACCTCGCGGGTACCCGCGGCGCGTTGACCAGACAGAGGTGCGTCCCCGACGACGCGTGGATATCCGCCTGGACAACGATCACGAGCTGAGCTGTCAGCCGATATGGAGTGCCGGCAGCGCGACTGAGAGCGTCCAGAGTGCAAGGCCGACAGCGATCAGGTTGATCTTGCGATAACGCCAGCCCACGGCCGCGCCCACGAAGGCGAGGAACGCGAGCAGCACAAGGACGGTCGCGAGCGTCAGGCTCGACAGGTGGTCGATCTCAACGCTCAATGACCAGAGCGCAAGGCCGATCGCAAGCAGGTCCGTTTTGCGGTAGGTCCATCCGATGGCGGCAAGCACAAACGCGATGAAAGCGAGGATGACGAGAATCGTGCTCATGGCCGGTATTCTCGGCTACTCGTCGGTGATTGGAGCCGCCAGACTAGCGCCATGCGCCAAGCAGCCAATCCGCTCAACCTGACCGCGTCCGCGCTCACGCCGGGCGCGCAGCGCAGCTGGAGACGGCCGAGGAGCGCGGTCAGCGGCCGAACTTCGTGGTCTCGCAGCTCTCCCGCACCCCGCGCCGGATGGGGTACCTGCTAGGCCCCTAATCCCCTCTCCTCCTCGGGGAGAGGCTCATGGAGAGGGCATCAGGCCCGCAGCAGATCTCCCAGCAGGTGCACTCCCCACCCCTTCGGCATCACGCGCTCCGAGATCACCGAAGCCCTGAACATCAACCTGTTCACCGCGAGATAAGTCGGATCGGGCACCACCCGCAGGTCGTACACATCCAGGCCGGACGCCTGCGCTTGTGCGCGTAGAGCCTCGATCGTATTGGCGCGGTATCGAACCGGAAAGGTATCTGCCTCGACCCGCCCGTAAAACCTCGGCACCAGGCGTCGCTGCAGCGACGGCAGCGCCTTGCCGATGCGGTTCATGACCATGAGCGGGTTGCGCATGTTAGGCGTGAGAAACACGAAATGCCCGCCCGGTCGGAGCACGCGGCGAACTTCGCGCAGGGTTGCACCGGGGTTGTTCAGGTGCTCGAGCACCCAAAGGCACACGATGAGATCAAACGACTCATCGACGAAGGGCAGGCTCTCGCCCACGCCGCGGATCACCGGCATGCCCGGGGCGCGATGGTCGGTCAGGGAAGGCGAATCCGGATCGAGGCCTGCGGCCAGCTCGACCTCGCGCCAGAACAGCTCGACCACGCCACCACGGCCGCATCCGAGGTCGAGCACCCGGCTGCTCGGCGTGACGTGGCTGCGGACGATGGCTTCGAGCTGGTCTCCGCTCGACCTCCAGCCGGGCCGGATCGCGCGATAGCGCTCGCGATACGCGTTCTGGAGCGTGAGCGGCAGCAGCCCCCCGCGAGCGACCTGTTCCCCTGCCTGAGCCATGCAGGGGGCATTTTGACCTCAGGCGTTCCTGGCCGCAACCCTGAGGTCGGCAACAAACGAAGACATTGCCGCCTCACGCGACTCGTCGTCCGTGGCCCTCAAGATCGAGGAAGGGTGGACCGTCGCCACGACCGGGATGCCAAAAGGTGAGGACAGCACCTCTCCGCGCTGCTTGCTGACCCGGAACGCGGGCCCCATCACGGACTGGGCGGCGGTGGCCCCAAGCAGGACGATGATCCGCGGCTTGACGGCCTCGATCTCAGCCTCCAGCCAGGGCCGGCAGGCCCGGACCTGGCCCGCGTTGGGCTTCTCGTGGAGGCGCCGCTTGCCTCGCCGCGTCCACCGAAAATGCTTGACCGCATTCGTGACATAGACCCGGCGGCGGTCGATCTCGGCCTCGTCCAGGGCGCGTTCCAGCAGGCGACCCGCTGGCCCGACGAACGGCTTACCCTGCAGGTCCTCCTGGTCGCCCGGCTGCTCGCCGACCAGCATCATCCGGGCGTGCTCGGCGCCCTCGCCGAAGACGGTCTGGGTGGCCTCACGCCACAGGTCACAGGCCTGGCAGGAGGCCGCGGCCTCCTTCAGCTGCTCGACGTTGTGGGCCTCCGGCGGGGGCTGGGCCACTCTCTGATAACGCATGAGTTCGATTCGAATTGGGAATAACGAAGGTGTATGGCAAAGGGAGATTTCGTCGAGGTTCTGGTGGACGCCGGCAGCGGCTCCGCCCGTGAGTACGTGATCGAAGCCACCCGCGCCGGACGCAGCGTCGAGGTACGCAGCTCGCGCACGACGGTCGAGGTCCGCGAGCTGACGCGCACCGGAGGAGTGGTCCGCACGGCCCGTTTCATCGCACCACGCGTCCTGGCTGTGGTCGAGCACCCCAAGGACGAAAAGAAGGCGGCCTGAGGAGACCCAACTCCCCACCCTGTGGGGAGGTCGGCGGCGCAGCCGCCGGGTGGGGAGGTCCAACTACACTCCCGCGTGGAAATGGAACAACTCATTGAGCAGTGGGACGGCGAGTCCGTCTCGATTCACCGCGACCGCGAAACCGGGACGTGGATGTTCGTCTGCGTCCACTCAACGAGGTTGGGCGCGGCCGCCGGCGGCACGCGCATGAAGCACTACCCGCGACCCGCCGACGCCCTCGCCGACGGGATGCGGCTCTCCGAAGCGATGAGCCTCAAGTTCGCCAGCGTCCAGTTCCCGCACGGCGGCGGCAAGGCGGTCATCGCGCTGCCGACGCCGGAGATCCCGCAGGGTCAGGCACGCCGCCGCCTTCTCCACGAATATGGCGCGTTCATCAACTCATTGGGCGGCCTGTACAGCTGCGCTCCGGATATGAACACCTCCGCGGCGGACATGGATGTGATCGCCGAGGTCACGCCTTATGTCTTCTGCAAGACCGAAGCCGCCGGCGGATCCGGCGACACCGCGCCTGACACCGCGGTCGGCGTGCTGCATGGAATTCAAGCCGCCTGCCGCTACGCCTTCGGCTCCGACGATCTCAGCTTGAGAAGCGTGTTGGTGCAGGGCGCAGGCGGGGTTGGAGGCCGTCTCCTCGAGCTGCTGATGGAGGCGGACGCCGGCGTCATCGCCACCGACATCGACAGTGGTCGCCTGGCCGCGCTCGGCGAGAAAGGCATCCAGGTGGTCGCGCCGGAGGCGGCGCTGACGACCGAATGCGACGTCATTTCGCCGTGCGCGACCGGTGGCATCATCAACGCTCGTTCGATTCCGCAGCTTCGCTGTCGTGTCATCGCGGGCGGCGCGAACAACCAGCTCGAGACCCCGGCTGACGCGGACATGCTTCGCAAGCGAGGCATCGCGTACGCGCCTGACTTCGTGATCAACGCCGGCGGCATCCTGCACGGAGGCGGGCTCGAGGAGCAGCACTGGACGCGTGAGGTCCTCGACGCCAAGCTCGCCGGAATCGGCGATGCGGTCTACGAGATCTTCGAGGCCGCCGACCGCGACGGCATCAGCACGGATGCCGCCGCGAGGCGAATCGCGCTGGCCCGAATCAACGCGAGCGCGCCTTCTGGCGCTTGACCTTGTTCGCCTGCTTGCCGAGCGCCGTGCGGGTGCTCTTGGGCAGGTTGGCGATGGTGCGCTTCTTCTTTGCCGCGGTCGCCGCCTTCTTGATGTTTCGCTTCGCCGCCGTCCTTTGCTTCGTAGTAGCCATACCCGGTTAACGCTTGCGCGCGCGGATGTAAGCGCTGCCGACCTTGCCTGCGCCGGGCAGGACCTGCGTCGCATGCACCTCGAACTCCGGCTCCGCAAATCCCGCCTCGACCAGAGCGGCGCGGTATTCGTCAACCGGGATCGTGCCCGAGATGCAGCCGGCCCACGTGTCGAGCTGCTTTTTGACCGCAGGAGCCAGGGCTTCGAGCTCGACCATATCCGCCACCGCGAAGCGGCCGCCCGGACGCAGGACTCGATACGCCTCCCTGATCACCGCGGCCTTGTCCTCGGCGAGGTTGATCACGCAGTTCGAGATCACAACGTCGACCGACGCGTCCGGCAGCGGGACGTTCTCGATCGAGCCCTTCAGAAAGGTGGCGTTGGTGATGCCTGCCATCTCCCGATTGCGGTTGGCCAGCTCGAGCATCTCGTCCGTCATATCGACGCCATAGGCCTGGCCGCCGGGCGACACGCGCCTCGCCGATAGCAACACATCCAGCCCCGCGCCGGAACCAAGATCGAGCACGACCTCGCCCGGCTTCAGGTCGGCGAGCATCGTCGGGTTGCCGCAGCCGAGGCTCACAGCATCGCTCAGACCGATCTCCTTGAGATCCTCGGTCGCATAGGAACCCGCGCAGCCGCAGTCGGGACCATCCACTCCGCAGCAGCCGGCTGTTGAATCGAGCGGCAACACCGCGATCTGCCTGGCTGCGTTCGCGTATCGCGACCTGACGGCGTCCTTGATCTCGCTCATGTCTTCAGCTCTCCTAATCCATCGATGATCGTCGATGGATAGCGTAACATGATTGTCGTGGCTGCGAGAAGCGCTCCCCTCGCCCCGTCCGGGGAGAGGGTCAGGGAGAGGGGGGTTTGCTGCGACCTACCTCGGGTCAATTTGGCCTGGGCCGACAGTAGAGCCGAGCTGATGAAGGCTCTCAGCGACCCTACGCGCCTGACGATGGTGGCTTCGCTTTGGAAGGCGGCGGCGCCCATCTGCATCTGCGATTTCACGGCTGGCCTCGGCTTGACGCAGCCAACGATCTCGCACCACATGGCGAAGCTGAAAGAGGCCGGCCTCGTTCAATCCGAGAAGCGTGGCATCTGGATTTACTACCGGCTCCGCGACAAACTGCCGACAGAAACACGAAATTTGCTAAGCCGCCTGATGGATTAGCGTTCGCCCGCTACTGTTACCGCGTGCGCGCGAGCGGGCCGGCCCTGGTTTTCATGCTCGTGCTCGCCGCGTGCGGCGGATCGTCTCCGACGGCGACGCATACCCCTTCAACGCCTTCGACGTCAACTGCGCCGACCACCACTCCATCGAACGCGGCGTCGCCGGCCCAGGTCGGGTCCCCCGGCCCGGCGACGCTTGTCCACTGCGCCCTGCCGGTGCCGGCGGGCGACAACCTCGTCATTGGGACTGTGGCGGGCGACCCCACGGTCGTCGTCCGCGACATCCAGGACCCGGCCAACGCCAAGAACCTCTGCACCTTCGATTCCACCGTCCTTTCGCCGCAGTTCGTGAGCGCGTCAGTGGTCGCGTACGAGACCGCTGACAATCAGATCATCGAGGCGCCGCTCGCCGGCGGGGCGACCACGGTGATGGCGACCTACGCGGCCGGCGCCAACTCCGGCCAGTACGCGGTGAGCCCCGACGGCCGCTCCGTCACGTACATCGACGGCAACACGTGGCGCGTCGCCGGGCCGTCCGGCAACCGGCCTCTGGCGACCCTTCCCGCGGTGCCTGGTCGGGGCATCAGCCCGGACCAGGACGACAGTTTCGTGAGCTTCTCGCCCGACGGCCTGTACATCGCCCTCTTTCAGACTCTCCACGTCGGCGGCACCGGTGAAGCGGCGGCAGACCAGATCCGGCGGGCGAGCGATGGCTCGCTCGCCTACTCGACGTCGGGAATGACGATGGCGGTGTGGGCTTCGGTGCCGAGTCGCCTCTTCTTCCGAGACGCAAAGGGAGGCGTCCACCGCTGGGACCTATCGACCGGTCCTTCGTCGATGACGTCGCTGCAGTGGATCCGCCCACGCTCGTCGCCCGACGGGCGCTGGATCAGCTATACGTTCCGTGCCGCCGGCGGCCTGGGCGGCATCGGTTTCTACAGCGTGCAGGCCAACAGCGTGTCGAGCACCACGCCGCCGGGCCGTTCTGGCGTCAGGTTTCTCACCAACGACCTGGTCTGGTACGTCGGCGAGCGCGCATGCTCGACGTGCTTCGGCGGCCAGCCGGCACCGACCGGCGTCAGCTACATCTACAGCATCGCCGGAGCGTCGGAGATCACGTCGCGTCTCTCAAGCGTGAACGACGCCTGGCCACACGTAACGGCGTCGGCCCTCTAGGCCATCTCCCGTCGCTTGTCGCGGCGTGCCTGGTCCTCGGGACCGATCATCCGCTCCAACACCGCGCGGTAGTGAAGCAGCGCCTGGCGCATGCCCTCGGTCTTGTCCTTCGATGTGTAACCAAGCCTGTGCGCCCGCTGCATCTCATTCGGCAGGTCGCGCTCCGTCAGCGGATGACCGCGCTCGCGCAGCACTGACATGACGAGCGCCTCGGCTTCGCGCACCGCCTGCTCCGGCGAGTCGACGAACTTCGTCTCGATCTCGTCCCACTCGCTGACATAGCGATCACGTGATTCAGGCGCCAGCGTCCGCAGCTTCGGCCGCCGGCGGCCAACGCCGGCCGCCCGAACGAGGAAGAGCAGGACGACGACGACCAGGGCGATGACCAGGATCGTGACAAGGGTTCCCGTGTCCATATTTATCGCCACCTCCAAATTACCAACGCCAACCCCGCTGCTTCGACTCAATTGCTCGCGACCCGGAATCCGGCTTGAACTCGCGGCAGCGAGCCCAAAATAGGCGCCCAGTGACTATCGCCCCCAAGCTCGAAACACCCTTGACCGCCTCCCGGGTCGGGGCACAGACACGGCCGCCATCCAGCCCGCGGTCCGAACGCGTCCGAGCAGACCCGATGCTCTTTGCCTTCATCGCCGCCGCGCTGGCGGCACGAATCGCGTTCTGGATCATCACGGACCGGAAGTTCGAAGACGGCCTGACCACCATCACACACGCCCGGAACGTGCCGCTCGGCGTTGGCCTTGTCCATCACGTGGGCGAGGGCAACGTGCATGGCTTCACCTCGGCGCTGGGGGTGCTGATCCCGCTGGCCGGCGAGCTGATCCATGAAGGGTCGGGCATGCTGGCCATGCGCCTCGCGTCGTTGGTAGCGGTGGCGGTTGCGATGGCGTACGCGCGCTTGATCTGTCGCGAGCTCGGATTGTCCGGCTTCCCGACCGCCTTCGTCCTGGCCTATCTCGCCTTCGACCAGAACATGGTCTTTTACGGCATGTCGGGGATGGAGACCCAGGTCGCCGTCGCCGTCATCCTCGCCGGCGTCTATCACGTCCGGCGCCAGGATCTGATCGCATCGGGCTTATGCCTCGGCCTGGCACCTCTCGCGCGTCCTGAGTTCGTGTTGTGGGTCGCGCCGGCGCTGGCGTATCTCGCCCTCCGCAACCGCAGGCTGACGATCGCAGCTGCGGCCATCGCCGGCGCCGTCGTCGCTCCCTGGGTGATTTTCACCACCGCTTACTACGGCTCGCCGATTCCGAACACCATCGTCGCGAAGTCAACCGTGAGTCCCATCCCGGCGTTCCTTGCCAACGGCTCGCCAATGCCGTGGCTGGAATGGCTGGGCCAGCAGGTGTTGGGACACATCGAGCTGCTGCTCTATCACTTCGAGCCGTTCCACGAGGTCTGGAGCACGGCGGCGGCCCCTGTTCCCGGGCCCGTTCTGATCGTGATTGCGGTCGTGGTCGCCGATTTGCTTGCGGTCGGCCTGGCGGCCTCGCGGCGGACCACAGGCTGGTGGCCCGTGCTGCTGTTCCTCGGTCTCTTCTTCGCATACCGGGTCTATTTCATCCCCGCGATCAACTACTACGACTGGTACCTGCCGCCCTTCCTGGCGCTGGTGATGATCGTCGTGGCCGTCGGCATGCAGCGGATCGCGGCCGTTCGCCCGGCGATCGCGAGCACGTTGGCGGTCGCCCTTGCCTTCGCGTTCGCCGTCCACATGCCGTTCAGCTTCGCCGTCGAGTCGCGGGTGCAGGTGGTCGAAAACCAGGTGAGGACCAACGTGGCCACCTATCTCAAGGCCACCGTGGCCCCCGGTGAGTCAGTGACCTCGGAGTCGGCGGGGTACGTCGGCTTCTACAGCGGGGTGAAGCTGTACGACTACCCCGGCCTGACCTCCAAGACGTCCGTGCACGCACTCCAGGCTGTGCCTCCGGACCAGCGCGACCTGCCGCACCTGGTCGCGGCCCTGCAACCCGACTGGTTGGTGCTCCGGCCGTGGGAGCTCAAGTCGCTGCGCGAGCAGTTCCCCGGCGTGGCGGCCCGGTACCAGGTGGTACGCGTGTTTCAGATGCCCGGCGTGCCCGACAGCCAGCTCGACGTCGACGGCGCCACCACGATTTCGTTCGCGGGCCTCTCCGAAACCGACGTCGACGAGAAGTTCATCGTCCTGAGGCGCATCTCCTGACCGACTCGCGACCCCTGAAAATTGGCGAAACGCAATCGTGATCCCGAAGCCAGCCCGAAAGGTCGGCGCGTTTTACCATCGTGGAGATCCGGCAGGCCTTGCTCTGGAGTGGCCTGCTGCTGGGGAGCCAGGCGACCGACACGCTGACGACCGCGATCGACCGAGCTCAGGGTGCCATCGAGTCGATGCCCATCAGCGCTCGGCTGCTCGAGGTCGGCGGTGTAGCTCTGTTCTGGAGCTTCAAGGTTCTGATCGTCGCCGGCGCCGCGGCGGCTCTGGTCGCCGCCGCCCGCAAGGTCCATGAAGATGAGCACCGCCTGTCGCGCGTCACCTTTCGCTTTTCGCTGATCGCCGTCCAGGTGGTGACGATCTGCCTCGCCGGCGTGTCGCTCAGCAACCTGGCGCTGCTGATCCAGAACTAGACAACCGGCGAAGGGACGAGCAGCGGCCTGGTGCCGCTGCCCGCCTGGAGGCTCAGTCTCTATGCGGCGGCGACGCGCACCACCGCCCCGCTGCCGGGCTCTGTGTTGGCCGAGTTCACGCTGACGTAAAGCGATCCGCCTGGGCCGTTGGTGACACCGCCAGGCAGGGGCAGCGAGCCGCCGCCCACGTGCTCGTGGGTGGTTGGGTTGCTGAACGGGATGCGTACGAGGTCTCCCGGCGGTCCGGCTGAGTTCGGCTGGAACATCTCGGTTCCCCAGAAGTTGCCGCTCCGGTCGAACGTGCACGCGGTGATCGTGCTCAGGCCACTCGCCCAAACATGAGAGCCGGCGGTCAAGAAGTCTTCCCTGGTGTCGGGGTCTACCCGATACACGTGCGACTGCCCGGGCCCGAACACAAAGAGGTTGGCGACGAAGTCGAGTGTGCCCACATACAGCGCCCCGTCAGGTCCCATCGCGGCGCACGTCGGGGTTGAGTCTCGAACCGGATCGTTGGGGATAAAAGCGATGACGCGCGTGGTGCCGTTGTTCATGACTTCAAGCACTGTGTTCGCGCCGGCATCGACGACGAATGTGCGTGGCTTGCCGGTCTTCCCATCCCTGGTCATCAATACGCCGTACGGATTGGAGTCAGGGAACTCTTCCCAAAGACTTGCGTTAGCAGCCGCCCACGCGTACTGCTGGTCCCCCACGTCGCTCTTGTCGGTCGGCTTGCCAGTCTCTGAATTGAGCGCATAGAGATGGCCAATCTGCGAGAAGGAAAGGCCGGGAGTGGTTGCGTTGACGCCGTCCCGAGATTCACTTTCGATCATGCGGACCTGGCAACTGTCTGCCGCCGTACCTGGGCAGAAGGTGGTTATACCTTCAGGACCCAGGACTTCAGGCGCTCCATGCGCGCTGTCGAAGAGCGAATCGAATTTGGTCGACCACGCCAGGTGCGCTCCGCCTGGCGATAGGCGGAATCTATCGACCGCGCCGGTACGCGAAACCCCGAACGGTCCTGGTGCGATGTCAAAGTACTTTCCGGTTTCCGAAACGTATAGGTTGCCACGGCCGTCGTAGGCAACCCCTCGTGGACCTTCCAGTCCAGACACCACGGTTGTGATCGACCAGCTGTTCCCCCCCGCGCCCGCCGGGCCGTTGCCGGCGAGGAGCGCGATCAGGGCCAGCGCCGATGCAGTCGCGGCACGAAATGATCGGCGGATCTCCATCGCGTGCTTCCCTCCCTGAAACCCAGACGACCACACCGGCGGTCGCACTATCTATGGGGGGAATCTAATCGCCGCGAGGTGCGGCTGTCAACGGTCGCGGATCAGTACAGGCCTGGACGCAGCCGGCGCGTCTTGCGTGGGGCTGAGACCGGAGTCGGCTGATGGCGGTCCCAGGCCTGCACGCAGCTCTCGCACGTGCAGCCGGGACCAACCGCGAGGGACCGCGAGCGTCGCGATCCCCAAAACAGTTTCAACAACGTTGCGATGATTTTTCTGTGACGCAGTGCTGACATGTTGCCTCCGGGGGTTATAAGGACCGTTAAGGACTCTAACGAGGGGGGCGCCGATTTCCTGCAGGTTCCCGAGTTTGGTTACTTGCCCTCGCTTCGGCGTTGTTGCTTTCCATCGAGGGGAAAGGGTCGTAATCAGCGACGCAGGAGGGACCGATGCATAGGTTGCGAATTGCCATCCTTGGAGCCGCCGCGGCTCTCACGCTCGGAACCGCATCCGCTTTCGCGATGCAGGAAGGCGCGAGCGGAACCGACAACGACGCGCACGGTGATGCCGTCGCTTCGGCTGCTCGCACCACGTGTCCGCACGGTCCAAACGGCGTGCATGGCGCGTGCGTGAGCGCCGTCGCATCCGCGGAGGGACAGGAGAACGAAGACGGAGCCCAGGCCGCTGCTGTTAAAGCTTGCAAAGCGGCCGACGCGAGCGAAGACGCATCTGAACACGCGACGGCTTCCCCGAACCATGGCGACAAGGCCGCGCGCAAAGCAGCCAAGGCCGCAGAGCACACAGAGGACAAGGCCGAGCACCAGACGTTCGCGGCCTGCGTGTCAGGCCACGCCGCTACAGGCAGCTGATGCAATGACCTGGTAATCAGTTTTTCTGCCAGAACAAGAGCGCCTCGGTGGCGTCGGGGGACAACAGGTGTCCCTCGGCCCAGGCGCTCCAAGCATTCGGACCGGTGACTCTGGAGCGCTCATCGGTTACCGAGATATGAGCAAGAAAAAGGCGCCATCTGGACCTCGAGAACGAATCGACACCGGACGCAACAAAGCGTTTGCAAGGCGTGACGATCAGGGTCGTTTCACCGAGATGACCAATGTGAGCCGCTCCCTTTCACGCGACCGTCTCCAGCACGCTCAGCACAAGAAGCCGGCCCGCCAGGGGGACCGCGGAGACTGAAGCCGGGAGCTAGGCGGGAGTCGTCGGCGCTGGACCCATCGGTGCGGGTCCGGCCATCACCCGCTCGTACCAGGCCACCACGCCGGCTGTGATGGCGACGCTGTACGGGATCGTGAAGAGCAGCCCGATGCAGCAAAGGATCACACCCAAGACACCGATGATTCGGGCGACGTAGATCAGCAGGCCGGCCACGATCGTGTTGGTCGGGTTGCTCGTCGCCGTCTGCCAGATGCCGCCGACATCGAAGCCGCCTGCGAAACCTGCGCGGTATGTGTGCAGGATGATCGCCGGAGCCAGAAAGGCCAGCAACAGGCTGAGCACGAAGCTGATCAGGTTGCCGAACCCGGCCAGGCCTGCGCTGTGAGAGGAGTTTCCCGCGCCGGCGAGAATCCCGCCGGGAATCCCGAAAACCACCGCCCAGATCAAAAAGACGACGAACAGAGCGATCCCGCGCTCCAGGTGGAAGCCGGCCGGGGCCAGCTCGCGGCGACCGGCGCGGTAGTTGTCGATGGTCATCAACAGCCAGCCGATCAGGGCGATCCAGCCGATGATGGGGATGATCGCGATCAGTCCCTGGACGATCATCTTGCTGAACCAGCCCGGGTCCTGGAACGGCCACGCGAAGCTGTCGCCGACGCTCGTCACGGGTGAGGAGTGTAACGCCTCACGGACGGTTCGGAAGAATCGGCTTTCGACCGAAGTCTCGGTGCGGGCGTTGACGGCCGCCCAGCCGATCGTGGGGGCTATTCAGCTCCAGACTGCGAGCTCGCTGCCGGTTGGAGATCGCTCGACAATGCGGGCGGACTTTCCATCGTCGGCATCTTCCGTCGTGTACGTGGTGCCATCCGGCAGCGCTTCGACCGAAATCGGATGGTGACTGTCGCGAGCCGGCCATTTGGCGAGCAACATCCCATCCGGTGAGATCTTCTGGAGTGCCATGCCTCCGGGATCGGTGACGAATATATCGCCCTGGCGATCCAGTGCGACATCGATCGGGTAGCTGAGCATGATGTCGTTCACGCCTTGGCCAAAAGATGCCAGCAGCTTTCCGCTCGGATCGAGTTTCAGAACACGGCCGCTCTCGTGGTCGGCCACGTAAAGCTGGCCGAGGCCGTCGACCGCGAGGCCGCGCGTCTTGCCAAAGGCTCCGCGAATGGTCTGCTTCAAAGTGCCGTTTGGGGAGAAGACCTCGACTGCGTTATTGACTTCATCGGCGACGTACAGAACGCCACGCAAGTCCACCGCCAGGCCACCAGGTCCGCCGATCTGGGATGCGCCGATTCTGGATATGACCTGGCCGTCGGGCGAGAACTTGACCACGTCGTTGGCGCCCTGCTCAGCGCCATAGACGTTCCCCTGGCCGTCGACCGCCACCCCCTGCACACCAATGTCGCCTGTGAAACCGACGAACTTGGCAAGCAGCTGGCCGGATGTAGACAACTTCGAAATATGAGGATTCGGGCCGTCGCCCGAGGAGACATAGGTATTTCCCTGCCCGTCGAGCGCGATGAATCCATCCGAATGTATGAGCGCGTTTGGGTTTGCCGGCACCGAAGGCGTGGTGACGGCGGAGGGCGATGCAGAAGCACCGCCCGGCGTGGAACCGCAGGCCGCGAGGACCAGCGTTGAGGCGGCGACGCATGCCCCTAACCAGGCTCGAGACCGCCTGAGGTTCTGAGCTCTCGCCGGGAGCATGGGCGAGAGTATGGACTCCACCTGCCAGAGGCACAGCGCCCCCGCCCTTGACCGACAGAGGCGCTGTGCAGCAGCTGGTTGGCCCGCTCCGACTACAGCGACAGGATCGGGTGCACCTCGACGGTGCCACCCTGCGCGGCCGGGTTCTTGGCCGCCCAGGCAACCGCTTCGGCGCGGTCTTTGCAGTCGAGGACGAAGTAGCCGTTGAGCCACGGCGACGCGGCATACATTGGCCCGTCAGTGGTTTTCGCCTGCCCGTCGCGGACCGCGACGCTGAAGCCGGCGGCCGACGGCTGGCAAGGGTCGCCGTCCTTGAAGGCGCCTGCCGCCTTGACTTCGTCCAAGTATTTCGCGAAAGCGTCGATCGTGGCGTGCAGCTCGGGTGAACCGGGCCGCGGCGCGCGGGACTCGTCTACGTACTGAAGGAAGATGTACTTGGCCATGTCGAATTTCTCCTCATGTAATTGGCTTTGAACACCCCATACGACGAATGACCCTAGCCAGATTCGACAAAGGCCGGCCCTCTGCCTGATGGGCTCACCAAGGCGAGATCAAAGCGTTCGCAATAATTTGACCCGATGATCACCGACCGAGCCGGCCCCTCGGTTCTAGTGGCGGCGCTGATGGTCACGATACTGGGGGCTTGCGGTTCGGCATCGGAGGCTACCCCCACTCCACCGGCTCCGGGAGAGGTGGTCTGGCCGGCACCCGACCATCCGCTTGCGCTGACCGTGAAGGCAGGCTTGAAGCCGGAACCCAAGGAGAGCCTTACGTTCCATGTGCACGCCCACCTTGACGTCCTTGTCGATGGGCGTCCCGTTTTGGTTCCCGCCGGCATCGGCGTCAACATCACAGACCCGGCCGTCAAGCGCGGCCAGTGGAACGGCGCCACGACTTACGGGCATATCGCCGGGTGCGCGCAGCCCTGCATCTCGCCCCTGCACACGCATGACGAGTCGGGAGTCATTCACACCGAGTCGGCTGCCAACGTCCCCGACCGACTTGGTCAGTTCTTTACCGAGTGGGACGTCGTCCTCAGCGATGCGTGCATCGGTATGTATTGCCAGCCCGCGACCACGATTGCCGTTTACGTGGATGGCAAGCGCTATTCGGGAAAGGTGGTGGATATCCCGCTCACCGACCGAAAGGAGATCGCTCTGGTTATTGGCGCGCCCCCAGACCAGATTCCGAGCTCATTCCCGTCCTGGGCGCCGGTCTGAGCAGGTCGGGCCGGCGAATGGAGCTCACGACGTCCTTCCCGAACGTCAGAAACGCCTGACGCCCGGCTGATCAAGCCGAGCGCCAGCTAGAGATTGCCAAGGGTATGGCGAGCCGTGGATCCGGGCGATGTGCCCGCTCGGATGGATACACCATCGTCCTGGCTCCCGATCCCTAGCTACCCCGGCGACAGAATAAGCCCTCGATCGCCAATTTTGAGATAAAAAAAGCGGTGACCCCCGCCGCGCTCAATTCGACGCCCTGGGGCGAGGCTAGGGGTGGGATGTCATGGTGCCGGCACACCCACATTTGCACACAGCGCGTGTGGTTGTTTTGAACTCGTTTGGTGGTGCCTCTGCCCAGTTAGGAAAACCCGCCCGTTTGATAAGCGAGGAGAAATATGGCAACCGAAGACGAGGCGGCTGTCCGCGCGGTTATTAACGCGTTCATAGATGCTTGGAATCGCCACGACATGAAAATGCTGTCGGCCCTGTTTTCAGAAGATGCCGACTTCGTCGATGTTTTCGGCAACTGGTTTGAGGAAAGGACGGCCATCGAAAAAGCGCTCACCCAGCGTCATGCCACCGTTTTCCAGAACAGTCGCTTCACTGAGAAACGTGTCGAGGTCCGCTTCCATAGGCCCGACCTGGCGATCGCCCACGCCGTTATCGAGCTGAGCGGGGCGATGAACCGCCAAGGCCAGCAGCTGCCACCAGGCCTCGGCGTGCTAACCGCAGTCGTTGAAGACGCGCCCGGAGGCTGGAGGATCATCGCCCTGCAGAACACTTCGGTGGCCGCGCACGAATCTCCGGCGGTTTAAGTCACTCGTCTTGGAAAGGCTATGACGGTGCTTGACCCGTGCCGCCAGATCCGGAACTGAAGGATTTGCCGCCACTACAGCCGGGACTCGAACCACCTACCTCCGCGGTCAACTCGGGAACCCACGAGGCGTCCAGCCAGGTTGAGAGTGGCGGCCGCTAGTCCCACACGGTTACCGGAAGTCCAGTCAACCGGCTCCGCTCTGCGGCGAATGCCATGAGATGGCTCTCTAACGACTCGC
>VBDR01000072.1 GCA_005882135.1 Chloroflexota bacterium | reverse complement strand
AGCACGGTCGGGCAGGGATCTGAATTCCATTTCACGCTGCCGATCCAGCTCAGGCCGTCAACCGAATTGCAGGCGGTCGCCCGCGCCACGTGACGCAAGGGCCGGCGACCTTCACGATCCGCTCCGCCGTGTATATCCGTCGTGATCTGGCTTAAACGGCCCCACGCCCGCTGCCACGACGGCGAGGAGTGTAGATAACTCGAGTCGCTGGTGACAAAGCCGGTCGACTACGCGGAGGTCGAGACCGGAACGGCTGCTCGGGCCGCAAAACTCATCGCGGAGCTCCTGTAGCCCCGCCGGATATCGCAAACTGACCGTAGGTATGTCCTCGTCCAGGTCGACCCGCGCAGGTGAACCAGGCCGCACGATGACGACAGCGGTCCTTTACGCACCACGCGATCTGCGCATTGAGCGACGGCCGATACCGTCGCCGTCAGAAGGCGAGGTGCTGGTCCGGATTCTGTCGGTTGGGGTTTGCGGCTCTGACGTCCATTACTACGAGAACGGCCGCATCGGCGAGTTCGTGGTCCGCAGCCCGTTGGTGTTGGGACATGAATCGTCGGGTCAAATCGTCGAGGTCGGCGAAGGCGTCTCATCGGCGCGAGTGGGCGAACGCGTCGCCATCGAACCGGGTGAGCCCTGTCGCCGGTGCGATCAATGCCGAGCGGGTAGATACAACCTGTGTCCAAACATCAGATTCCACGGCACCCCTCCCGTCGATGGCACCCTGTCGGAATTCGTGACCGTGATGTCAGACCTCGCCTACAAGGTGCCGGACGAGATCAGCGACAACGCAGCCGCGCTCCTGGAGCCGCTTTCCGTCGGCATCTGGGCCAATCGCAAAGCCGGCACCGAGATCGGGGCCTCGGTGCTGATCGCAGGAGCAGGGCCGATCGGCCTGGTTACAACCAAGGTGGCTCGGGCCGTCGGCGCGACGCGAATCGCGGTGACCGACGTCAACCGCACACGACTGTCGGCGGCCCTGGCAAGCGGCGCCACCGAAGTGGCGGTCGCGGGCTCTGACAGGATCGACGGCGAGTTCGACGCATTCATCGACTGCTCGGGTTCATCGAGGGCCATCGCAGCCGGCGTGCAATCAGTGCGGCCGGCGGGGTCGGTCGTCCTGGTCGGGATGGGCGCCGATGAGCTGACGCTGCCTCTTGCCATGATCCAGCGGCGCGAGCTGCTCATCACCGGCACCTTTCGCTACGCCAACACATGGCCGACCGCAATCGCGCTCACAGCCTCTGGGCGAGTCACCCTCGACGACCTGGTCACCGGCGAGTACGGCCTTGGCGAGGTTGAGCAAGCCCTGAACTCGGGCCGCGATCCGCACAGCATCAAGGCCGTGGTTCGACCGGCGCTTGGCCACACAGAAATTGCCGAAGGCGCGGAGAAGAAGGGCGAGCGCCAAACGGCACGCTGACTCGGTCGCGCGAGCGCCGAGAAGAGAATTTGCGCATGCGGCACGTCGGTCTGCACCATCTATGACGCGATCCCCGGCCTGGGGGATGCGGAGCGCACGGCGCTGGCGGTATTCAACGATGTGATCGTCCGCTCAGCGGTCGAGGCGGGCGCCCCGATGATCGACCTTCGGCTCGTCTGTGACCAATTCGAGCCGCTGGTCGAGGGCCTGCTCGCGCTGCGACGACGATGATCAAGCGACTCGTCTCCTTGGGCAGCGTGATCGTCGACCTCGTGCTCGAGGTTCCGCGACTGCCCGACCGGGGCGGGGATGTTCTCGCCTCCCAGCGGGGCATGGCGGCCGGAGGCGCATTCAACGTGCTGTCGGCCGCGGCGAGGTTGGGTTTGCCGGGAATCTACGCGGGACCGCACGGAACCGGCCCGTTTGGCGATCTCGTCCGCGCCGCACTGGCCCGCGAGGGAGTGCCGACCACGATGCCGCCGAATCCCGACCTGGACACCGGCTGGACTCTCGCCCTGGTCGAGCCTGACGGCGAGCGGACCTTCGTCACGGTCACGGGAGCCGACGCGCTCGTAACCCCGGCGGCGCTGCGACCGACCGAGTACCGAGGCGGCGACGCCGTCTACGTCTCGGGCTATGACCTCGCCTATCCGGGCGCGGGGGCCGCGATCGCGGAGCATGTAGCAGGCCTGGCGCCCGAGCTCACCGTGGTTCTGGATCCCGGTCCTCTGGCCGCTGACATCGAGACCGGAAGACTCGCGTCAGTCATGCGCCGGGTCGACATCCTGACCCTGAACGCGCGGGAGCTCGGGGCCCTCGGCGGTCTGAACACGGTGTTGGGCCAGGTTCGTCCGACAGCCACTGTGATCTTGCGCCAGGGGCCCGATGGAGCGACCATCCACGGCGTCGAGTCAAGGCCAGTGTCAGTGCCGTCGGTCAGCGTGAAGGCGGTGGATACCAGCGGCGCCGGCGACGTCCATGTCGGCGCCAGCCTGGCCGGGTTGGCGCGAGGACTGGGCTGGGCGAACGCCGTCCTCCTCGGCAACCGCGCGGCAGCCTATGCCGTGTCCCGACCCGGGCCGGCCGCGGGCCCGACCGACGACCAACTCCAGGAGTTCGGCGCCTCGCGCTGGTAGTAGCATTTTCGCGCGCTCAGCAGTCGGTAGTTCGGAGGGGAAGCAATGGCGACTGAGGTGGCGGTCCGGCCGAGAGAGACGCTGTCGGTTGAGCAGAACGGCATCAACGTCATCTCCGACGCGGAGCGGAAAGGCCATCCGCGCGACCTGTTCTGGCCCTGGTGCGCCGCCAACATCGCCGTGCTCGGCATCAGCTACGGCTCGTTCCTGCTCGGCTTCGGCGTGTCGTTCTGGCAGGCGACCATCGCCGGGCTCGTGGGGACGATCCTGTCCTTTCTGCTGGTCGGATTCGTATCCCTGGCGGGTAAGCGAGGGTCGGCGCCGACGATGGTCCTCAGCCGCGCCGCATACGGCGTCCAGGGTGGAAAGATTCCGGCGGCCTTGTCCTACATTCTGCTCGTCGGTTGGGAGACGGTCCTCGTCTCCCTGGCCACGCTCGCCACGGCGACCGTGTTCGGTCGCCTCGGCTGGGGCGGCGGCGACGCAACCAAGATAGTTGCGTTCCTCCTGGTCGCGGGTGTGGTCGTCTTCTCGGGCATATTCGGCTTCAACGTGATCATGCGGTTGCAGGCGTTCCTCACCGTCGCGCTTGCGGTTCTGACAGTGGGCTATGTCCTGCTCACCATCGGCCACATCAACTGGGGAGCGGTGACGTCGGTGCCCAGCGGCCCGCCCCAGGCAGTGCTGGGCGCTTTGATCTTCGCGGCCACGGGTTTCGGCCTCGGTTGGGTCAACAGCGGAGCCGACTATTCGCGGTACCTGCCGCGTTCCGCCTCGAGCACGGGCGTGGTGGCATGGACGACCTTCGGCGCCGCCGTGGCGCCGGTGCTGCTCGTGGTGTACGGGCTGCTCCTGGCCGCATCCGACCAGAAGCTCAACCAGGCGATCGGCGCCGATCCGATCGGAGCCCTGACCACCCTCCTCCCCACGTGGTACCTGGTGCTGTTCGCGCTGGTTGCGATCGGAGGGCTGATCGGCGGAGCCGTGCTCGACATCTACTCATCGGGCCTGGCGCTGCTCACGCTCGGGCTGAAGGTCCCCCGTTGGACGGCGGCCGGGATCGACGGCGTGATCATGATCCTTGGCACCATCTACGTGGTCTGGTTCGCGAGCAACTTCATCGGTCCTTTCGAGGGTTTCTTGATCACCCTCGGCGTGCCGATCTCGGCCTGGTGCGGGGTCTTCATTGCCGACCTGCTGCTGCGCAAGCGCGACTACGCGGAGGCCGACCTGTATGACTCGCGCGGCCGCTACGGTCCGGTCAGCTGGGTCGCGGTAGGCACGACGCTGGTGGCGACCTTCCTCGGCTGGGGCCTGGTGACCAACTCCTTCGCTGAGTGGCTCAGCTGGCAGGGGTACCTCCTGGATCCTCTAGGCCTCGGACCAAAGAGCAACGGGCCGTGGACCTACGCCAACATCGGCGTGCTGGTGGCGCTGTTAGTGGGATTCCTCGGCCAGCTCGCGCTGGCGCGCGGGCAGGTGCGCAGCCAGGAAGCCGGCGCCACGTAGCGCCTCCTGACC
>VBDR01000071.1 GCA_005882135.1 Chloroflexota bacterium | reverse complement strand
CGGCTCTGATCCAAGCCCGTTTCAGTTTGGGCCGCCGTGCACGGCTCGCGATGGTCGCGGCGGTGCGCACCCCCCGTGACGAATGCGCCTGCTTTGAACATGCATCCACTCAGTTGGATCCGTTTGGAACGGAGGAAAGATTTTGAAGCGACTACCTGTGTTAGGCGTGGTGTCAGGAGTCGGGCTGGTGGCCGCTACTGTCGTCACGTTCGGAACCAATGTGGCAGCCGACACGTCCTCAAGCTACAAACCGGGTTGCACCGAATCCTTTCCCCTCTGTACCGAGGTAGCGAACCCGCAGGAGGCATTCGGAAAGTACTACGTGGGTCACGATGAACCCTCCGTCGAGTTTTATTCCAGCACTCCAGGGTCGGGTAACCATGCCCAGTACC
>VBDR01000064.1 GCA_005882135.1 Chloroflexota bacterium | reverse complement strand
GCCAGATCACGACGGATATACACGGCGGAGCGGATCGTGAAGGTCGCCGGCCCTTGCGTCACGTGGCGCGGGCGACCGCCTGCAATTCGGTTGACGGCCTGAGCTGGATCGGCAGCGTGAAATGGAATTCAGATCCCTGCCCGACCGTGCTGTCGAACCAGATGCGACCCCCATGCATCTCGACGATCTGACGGGCGATGGGCAATCCAAGGCCGGTGGCGCCGGCCCGATTCGTCCCCTCGCCCGAGGTGCTCGGCTGGCGCTGATAGCCGACAAAAAGCCCATCGTCGAAGTCAAGCGGCATTCCCCGCCCTCGATCTTTCACCATCACCTCGACGTTGCGCGCATTCAGCTCGCTCGATACGACGACTTCGCTTCCAGCCGGCGAGTACTTGACCGCGTTGCTCAACAAGATCGCCAGGACCTGCGCAATCTTGTCGGCGTCGCACGGCACCGCAGGCACTGAAGCGGCCAGCCTGACCGCCAGGCGGTGTGAGGGGTTCTGACTGCGGATCGCTTCGACAGCTCCGCTGATGAGCTGATTGATGTCGACCCGAACCATCTTCAGCGTCGTCCGACCGGCCTCGATTCCGTCGAGCTCGAGCATGTCGGTGAAAGCGCGGTCCAATCCTTCGGCGTCCTTGTAGATATCGCTCGCGAAAGCCTTCACCTCGGCCAGGTCGAGACGGTCTGAATCTCGAATCAGCTCGCTGAACCCCTGTATGCCGACCAGCGCCGTCCGGAACTGGTGGCTGATGCGGGTCAGGAATTCGCTCTTGACCCTGTTCAGGCGCTCCAGCACGGCGAGGTTGGCCAGCGCGGTCTCCTGGGCTTCATGCAGTAAGCGGCGCCTCCAGCGGTCCGCCAACAGGACGACGGGAAACATGGACGCATAGAAGAGGGTCAGACCGGCGGCCAGCAAGAGGTAGAGCTGGTTTGACTCGCGATCTATCGCCACCTGCACCGGTGCATACGGGAGGTAAAGCTCGAAAGCGCCGCTCGGCGAAGAAGTTCCCTTGAAAACTAGCGGCACATAAGCCTGGACAAGCGGGCCGATCAGATCGTCGCCGGCGTGCTCTTCGTCGTGACCATCGGTGATGCTTGCGCTCGACTCTCCCGCCAGCGCCTCGCCCAGGTCGGTGTCGATCTGAAACGTCCTGCCGATCAGGGCGTGATTGTCCGAATAGATGATGGTTCCGCTCCGATTCCAGACCTTGATCCGACGGACCTCCTGGCTGACGGCGGCGCCCTGGAGCTTGTCATCGATCTCGGCAATCTGTATGGCGCTCATCCCGCTCCCAAGTTGTTGGGCGTTGAGAAGGGGCTGGATCCCGACCTGGGCGATGAGGGTTGCGCTGCTGCGTGAAGTTTCCAGGTACCGCTGCTGGACATCGGCATTCAGGTTGTGGGCCAACACCGCGCCGAGGGCCACCAAAGGCACCAGGGCGAGCAGCCCAAACCGAACCAGCGATCCGACGGCGTTAGTTCCGTATTTCGTGGTGGCGAGCATTCTGGCACCACGTGTGCGGCGGCCGGCCACGTTAATCAAACTTGTTAAGAGTCCGGCCTGGCTACGTCAAATCCTGTCGCCGAATCCGTTCAGCCACCGGCCATGGCGGCCACGTTCAGGCCCAGCCTCGCTTGGTGCCTGGTTCTAGCGAGAATCGGGTCCGAGCACGCCCTCTGAAATCCATCTGACCGACACCACGAATGCCAGCCAGGCGGTGGCGATGAGCACAGCGGCGAGCACGTCCGTGGGCCAGTGCGCCCCCGTCTCGAGCCTGCTGATCGCGCAGGCGAGGACCGTCATCGCGACCACCACCCAGCCGGCGGGCCGCGCCCACCCGGGCAGGAATCGTTGGCCGAAGCACAGCATCAGCACCGTCATCAGGGTGGCGACGAAGATCGTGTGCCCGCTCGGAAAGCTCGAGGCTCCCGGGTGCTCAGTCACCTGCAAGACCTGGGCCGTGGTGGGTCGTGGCCTGATGATCAGATGACTGAGGATCACGTACCAGACGCCGGTCATCCCGGCCGCGATCGCCAGGCGCCATGCGGGTCGGTTGAAGACCAGGATCGCGACGAAGACGATGACCTCCACGACCGCTCCCTTGGCGTCGCCGATCCAGCTGAAGACCGGAAAGGTGAGCGCGAGCAGACCCCAGTTCGTCGCCTGCACATCGCGCTCGATCACCGCGTCCTCGGGAATGTACGGATGCATGACGACAATGGCGGTGACGACGGCGACGCCCAACGCAGCCACGATGGCGACAGCCAGCAGCGGCCGGCGCACGGACTCGTTGAGCTTCCGGTCCAGCTGCTTGCTTACGCGGGACGGAGCTTGACGGGCGATCAATGGCTCGGGGACCGCCTGCGCAGTCGACCGCTGAACCATCGAAAGCTAGGCGAGGGCAGCCACCGCTCGGGCAGCCACATCACGAACGCCGACCAGCCTGCTCCCAGGAGCACGCCACCAACGACGTCGCTCGGCCAGTGGTCACCCGCCCAAACCCTGGCGATGCAGGTGAGGAGGACCACGATCATCGCTGCCACCCACAGGGCAGGTCGGTAGATCGGTTTGATTCTCGGAGCCAGGGAGGCGGCGAGCATGAAGCTCATCCAGGTGAAAAAGACCGCGTGTCCGCTCGGATAGCTGAAGCCGCTCGCCGGAGTGAGGATGTGGACCAGATCGACGGTCGGTCGCTGGCGCGAGACCAGCAGCTTGATGATGTTGTCGAGCAAGCTCGAGATGCTGCCGATCAGCATGAGCCATCCAGCTCGGCGCTCCACGATGAAGAGCGCGACGATGGCGATGGCACCGACCATGACCTGCCAGTAACCTGCGGCCCAGTTGATGAGCTCCAGCGGGTACACCACCGGTCCCCAATTGATGCGCTGGATGAAGGCGGTGATCTGGATGTCGACAGGCAGCCAGAACCCGCTCACGACCAGCACGGTGTCGATGCCGAAAAGGATGAACATCACCAACGCGGTGGGTCCCAACCACTTCCTCGCGGCGGCCGCGGGCTCGCCGGCGAGGATCTCCTTCGCCGCCTGCTTGGGCTGCGCGCTCACCGAGGCAGGATGATCTTCAGAGCGCTCAGCTCGGCTGTGATGGAGGCCGGGGTCAGGCCGAGGCGGAAGTTGTCCGCGTAGATCCGCGCTCTCGGTTTGGTCGTTACCTGGATCTTGCGGAACCTGAACATCTGGCCGAGGCCGGCCTCGCCTTCTTTCGCCAGCACCGCGCGCGCGAGCACCCGCTTGACAATGTCGGTCCGGCTCGCGCCGGCGTGGATCGAAAGCTCCAGGTAGGGATCCTCCGGCGTCTTGTCGCTGAGCGGCATCTGCGACCCTATCGATTTGGTGTTCGCAAAGACCAGTGACATGGCGCTGCCGCCACCGGTGAGGTCGCCTGTCAGCTCGTACCTGAACCGCTTGGCCGTGAGCATCTTCCTGGCCGCAGTGGCAAAAGCGCCGAAAGCGCGGTCCTTGGCCGCGTCTCCGGCGGCGATGGTTGCGCCGAACAACCCGATCGCTGCCGCCTCCAAAAACACGGTGCCGTTGACGCGACCCAGCGTGATCGGATGCGGTTTTCCTTGCCTGACCACTCGGATCGCGGCGTCCACCGTGGTCGGCAGGTGCAGCGACCTCGCAAAGTTGTTGAAAGTCCCCATCGAGATGATTCCCAGCGGATGTTTTGTGTCCACCAGCTGGCGGACCACCCATGCGATCGTTCCGTCGCCGCCCGCAACTACCACGGTGGCCGTGGGTGTGATCAGCTTGTCCAGATCCATCTTGGGATCGAACTCCACGATCAGGCTGGACTCGAAAGCCTTGCGGATCTTGGCTACGACGGCCGGGCTCATCGAGCCCGCTTTCGAGCTGAGTATCAGCATGCTCGTAGCGCGAGATGTCTGCAGCTTGACCGCTGTCATTGCAAATGCACCTGTGTGCGCGCCGTCAGGCGGATCCTGGGCTGCCCATCAGCCGGATCCAGCGCGCGCAGGCCAGGGAGTGGAGGCCCAGTGCGACGAATCCCAGCGCGATGACGCCCAGGACAACGTGTCCAAAGGGTTGGGCGAGCAAGAACATGAAGGCCCCGCCGAAGCCCTGCACCTGGCCGGGGTCGTGGTGGATCCCGGCCTGCACGATGAACCAGCCGACGATCAGAAAGATGACGCCGCGGGCGAACATCCCGAAACGTCCGAGCGCCACGGCGATGTTTCGCTGTGTGTCGCTCATCTCGGCGCCCTTCAAGTCCCGCTTGAAAACCGCGCGATAGGCCTCGACGAACTGCCCGACGCCTATCCCCATCGCACCCAAACCGATGACCAGTGTCAACGAACCACCGGCCGGGTGTTCGAGCAGGGAGGAGATGACCTGTTGTGTCGAGTCGGTCGAGGCCCCACCTGAGCCCGCGAGGATCTTGAGCCCGAAGGCCACGATCGCTCCGTATGAGAGCGCGCTCGAAACGAAGCCGAGCCTCTCCATGTACCCGGATGGATCGCTCCCCCGGTGGAGGGGATCGAAGATCGCACGGATGAGACCCCATAGGGAATAGGCGGCCAGGCCGATGATGATCACGAGCAGGATGAATTTCCCGAATGGGTTGCCGATCAGAAAGACGACGCTGCCGGTGAGGTCGAGGGCCTTGCCCTCGGGCTGCGCGAGCGCGATGCGAAGCGCCAGCACGCCCATGACGCAGTAGAGAACGCCGCGCACGACGTAGCCAAGCCGCTCCAGGAGCTCAAGCCCCGGGTTCGCGGCTGCCTGCTTGACCGAATTTGCGTTCGCCTGAACTGTCGCCAAGGTGTTCGTAGGGAGAACGGCTGACGGCGGCAAGTCGGCCAACTTCGGCGAGAGTCTGCTGCCTTAGGGTGATGTTGTGGCCAGGGTTGAACGCTATGGCCCGGGCGAAGAGGCGTCGGACTTCACGCCAGGCGATTTCGTCCTCACCCACCGCCGCAATCCAATCGGCCGGCTGATCAGCATCGGTGAGAAGCGTCGCTTCCGTGGCGCGGACGCCCTGTACGCGCACTGGAGCCACTGTGCCCTGGTCGTGGCCGGCGACGGGGCGCTGGTGGAGGCGGAAAGCACCGGGGTCTGGCGGAGCCCGATCTCGAGATACAAGAGCAACGAATACCACCTCGTCCGCCTCGGGCCTGAGTTCGCTGAGGAGGGACGACGGCGAGCGGTCACGTATGCGGAGGCGCAGGTTGGAAAAGCCTTTGGCTATTTCGCGCTGCTGGGGGCCGCGATCTACCTTGTGACCGGACTTCCTCTTCGCCTCATGCGCCAGGACCACCAGATCTGTTCAGGGCTGGTGGTTCGCGCCCTGCAGACGGGTGGGCTGCTGCCCGGCCTCGATCCCTCGTTGACCCTGCCCGCCGACCTGGCCAAGCTGTTCGATGCCAGGCCCTGACTAGGTTCCGGTTCGCCGAGCCTCGGATTTCGGCTTCATCGCGTCGAGCACCACGGTCCAACGCTCGATCCGCTCGGGCCGCAGCATTCCGTTCACCTGCCACGGATCCTCGGCCATGCGCTCGCGAATGGCTGACTGGGAGTCAGCCTCGACGATCCACAGCACCTCGCGCTCGCCTTCGAGCGGTCCGGCGAAGAGAACGAAGCCTGACTCGAAGAGCTCGTCCATGTAGCGAGCGTGCTCGTGCCAGCCGGCCTGCTCTCGCATGTCCCGCGAAAAATCCCATGGCCCGCCGCGACGCACGCGGACAACGTACCGCGCCACCGACCAAGTCTATTCGCCGGGTCAGAGCCGCCGGTTCAGTGAGCCCCGGTGCGGACTCCAAGCTCGCGAAGCCACCGTCGATACGCGATTGCAGTGCGGTCGCTGCGCAAATGAAGTTCCGCCTGCAGATCCAGCGGCAAGAGCTCGGGCCGCTGCGACTCGAGGATCGGCCGGTCCTGAGCGAAGATCCGGTCCTGGAAATCCACCATCTCCGACGTCGGCTCGTAGTTCATCGCCATCCACATCCAGGCGCTGCTGTCCACCGGGTCATGCGGCGTCACCGACAGCAGCATGCCGAAGGAGTGCTCGCCATGCTTGATGAAAGAGGCTGTCAGCGGCCGGTGCACGCGATACGTATAGGTGACCACCGATCCGCGGCCTGTCGCGTACGGGTCTGGCTGGTAGACCTTGACGCCCGTGGCCAGAACGCCGTCGGCGCTGACCACGGCGTCGTAGTCGGCGATCTCCGGTCGGGCACGGTCGCCGAGGATGCCTTCGTGCACGAACGGAAAGTGGCCCACGTCGAGGAAGTTCTCGACAACGCGCGGACCGCTGGCCCGCACGCGGTACGGGCCTGCCATCAACACCTGGTGCGTGGGGTCGTCGAACAGCTCGAACCCAGGAATCTCGCTCGCCCCGCTGCCGAGAGTCGCCCATATGACGCCGTGCTTCACCTTGGCCCGAAACGTGGCCACCCGGGCCTTGCCTGACGGGCTTTGCTCAGGGTGAGCCGGCATGAGGACGCACCGCCCATCCACGGCGTACGTCCAGCCGTGATATGGACACTCGAGGCGAACCCCATCGACGACGCGGCCAAGCGAAAGTCGAGTGCCACGGTGCACGCACAGGTCGCGCCACGCGTGCAGCTCATCACCCGAACGCCACAAGACGAGGTCTTCACCCAGCAACCGGGCCGGGATGGGGCCGCCGCCCGCCAGCTCTTCGATCCGCGCCACCGGATGCCAGTCGTCGAGAAGGACCGGGTCATCGATCATCGTCACTCCCCCAGCGATACCGTGGAAGCCGAGTAGCTCGGATAGCGTGCGCGATAGCCGCGCACCCGGCCGATCGTGGCCAGCACCGGAAACAAGAATTTCTGCATGACCACCGGTGGGCTCGTGATGCGGATGAAGTCGTTGACCTCGGACAGCAGCACCGCCGCTTGCAGCAAATGCATATCACCAGAGGGCAACAACTTGCCATCGCGGCTGAGCCCGAAATAGGTTTCAAAGAAGAGCTCTGCTGACTCGAGCGCCGGTCGGTGCTCGTAGTAGACGCGCATCACACCCGCGCCGGCGTTCCACTGGCTGTGCGATACACCGACCGGACAGACAACGGTCTGGCCGGGATGACCGATTCCGGTGCGCTCGCCGATTCTGTATCCATACAGCCCTTCCAGCACGACGAAGCGCTCTTCCTGGCTCGGATGGAGGTGGGACCTCACGATGTAGGACCCTGGCTTGGCGATCAACTCCGCCTGAAAGAGTTGTCCATTCGAGGATTCTGCGGTGGAACGGAAAATCAGGCGTTCGCCAGTCTGTGGGCTCTCGATCTCGGTGCCGATTCTGATCAAAGTCTTACCTGTTGAGGACCGACCGGATCATCGCCCTGCCGACCACGACGGGGTGATTGAACGCGGTGGCGAGTTTACCCACCCTGGAGTTTGGATCTCGCGCCACGCCAAGCTGCCGGAGGGGCGTTCCGATGTCGAAATACGTCCGCTCACAGACCATTTGCTCTCCCTCGAACTGGAAGACGATGATCAGGCGGAAGTCGACCTTGCGACCGGTTGGGGGCAAGCCGCGCCAGTTCCCGCTGTGGGTCCCGGTAAACCTTCCTTCCACGATCACGGCTTCGGCCGAGTGATGGAAGGACTCAGGGTGAAAGCGGAAATCAGGGAAGCCCTTCTTGTTTTCCTGGAGGAGAGCGTTGACGCCCGAATGGCCATCCCACACCTCCCCGGTCGCGATGATCTCGTACCTCGGATGCGCGAACATCGCGATGCAGCGCTCGAAGTCATGTGCGTTCTCAGCCTCCATATGCTCGAGCACGGTCGCCTCACGTTGTTGCCGGACTCGGGAATCACTCACGTCGCCCTGGCTTCGACTCCGACCTACTGTCTGGCTCGGTCGAGCACCGCCACGAGGTTTCGCGCTGAAAGCAACCCCACTGGTTTCGCCTGAGCGTCGACCACGGGCAGGTGCCTGATGCCCAGGCTCATCATCCTCAGCGCGACCACGCTCACGTCCTCATCCGCGGTGACGGTCGCCGGGTCCGGGGTCATGATCACCTCCGCGGTGGCCTGCTTCGGATTGACCCCATCGGCGATTACGCGTACCAGGTCACGTTCGGTGATGATGCCGACCAGTCGGCCATCGGACATGACGGCTACGGAATCGGAATCTTCGAGTCCCATCTGGCGCGCCACTTCCGCGAGACTGGTCCCTGGGTCGACTGCGAGCAGGCGCCCCGGTGGCAGATCCCTCACTTTCACGTTCACTCCACCTCGTAGTTGATCGGCACCATTCGCTGCGAGCTCTTCGGCGGACGGCTGTAGCTGCGCTTCTGCCGCGGCGGCAGCTTGATGTCCTCGTGCGGCACTTCCTCAAACGGGATGAGGGACAGAAAGTGACTGATGAGATTGAGATGGGCGGCCCGCTTGTTGTCCGTCTCGACGACGTACCAGGGCGCCTCCTGGATGTCGGTGTACGAAAACATCTGGTCTTTCGCCTCGGAGTAGTCGACCCACCTCGCGCGCGCTTGCAGGTCCATCGGGCTCAGCTTCCATCGCTTGCTGGGATCGTTGATTCGCCCGAGGAATCGCCGCTCCTGCTCCTCGTCGCTCACCGAAAGCCAGTACTTGACGAGGATGATTCCTGAGCGCACGAGCATCCTCTCGAACTGCGGGCACGTGCGCATGAACTCGTCGTACTCCTCATCGGTGCAGAAGCCCATGACGTGCTCGACACCGGCCCGGTTGTACCAGCTGCGGTCGAACAAAGTCATCTCTCCCGCCGAGGGCAGGTGCGCGACATACCGCTGGAAGTACCACTGAGTTCTTTCTCTCTCGGTTGGCGCCGGCAGGGCGACGACGCGCACGAACCGCGGATTGAGCAGGGCGGTCATGCGCTTGATGACGCCCCCCTTGCCCGCCGTGTCGCGGCCCTCGAATATGGCAACGACCCGGAGGCCTCGGTGCCGGACCCATTCTTCGAGCTGCACCAGCTCAACCTGCAGGCGGCGCAGCTCCTGCTCGTAGTCCTTCTTGGTCAGGACGCCTTTCTTGGACGTCCACTCGCCGTCCTTCTTCTTTTGTTTCTTGTCTTTCTTGACGATGGCGGTCGGCATATCAGCGGCCCCTTTCCTTCAGGTCGAAATCGCGTCCACTCTAGTGGCAAATCGCGCGCTCCGGCGAACGAACCTCACCAAGCCAGCGCGGCTGGAGGCACGTGGGCGAGGTCAGGCGCGATCCAGTCCGCCATCGCCAGCTGCTCTGCCTCGAACGAGGTCGTGAGGCCCAGAACGCGGGTTCCTGCCGCCTTGGCGGCGCTGACACCGCTGATCGCATCCTCGACCACCAGGCACGCCGGCGGCGGCAACGCGACGCGCCGGCACGCCTCGAGAAAGATATCCGGCGCGGGTTTCATGCGGACGACCTGGTTGCCGTCCACCACCGCGTCGAAAAGGCTCTCGGGCAGGCCGATCTCGCGCAGGTTGGCGGCCACCTTGATCCGGTCCGCTCCCGACGCCACCGCCACGGCCAGGCCCTGGTCACGGCACGCATTGACGAAGGCGATCGCCCCCGGCAGCGGCTGCAGGCGGCCCCGAATCACGCGTGCGTAGATCTCGTACAGCCGAGCTTTGTCGCGGTCGACGTCGAGCTTGATGCCGCGAATTTCCGCGACGCCGCCGATATAGCGGTCTTCGCCCATGCCGATGAATGGCTTGAAATCGTCTGCGTTCACTGTGTGACCCTTCTCGGCAAACAGCGCGACCGCCGCCTCGGCCAGCGGAGGTTCGGACATCACAAGCACGCCGTCGAGGTCGAAAATCACCCCACGCAGCCGAGGGACTTTCAATCTGGACGCTTCGAAGCTCGTCTACCCAGCGCGCGTGCGCGCTCTGGCCCGGACCCACGCCAGGACCTCCGCCGGATGCAGGTCGGGCGGAAACAACGGGGAAAACTCAGAGGAGGCTTTCTCGGCCATCACCTATCAGCTTGCCAGCAGAGCTTTCAGCTGTGCGGGGCTGATGTTCCCGCCGCTGCAGATCAAAGCGACCTTGCGGCCGCGGAGATGGTCTCTCATCTTGAGGGCCGCTGCCAGCGCGGCGGCGCCGGCGGCTTCGACCAGGGTGCGCGTCTTTTCGATCATGACCGCCGTGGCAGCGTCGATCTCGTCATCGGAAACAAGGATGAAGTCGTCCAGGAGCCTGCGGAGGGTCCGCTGCGGTAGCTCGAAGGGGGTTGCAGTGGCGAGGCCCTCGGCCCGCGTCCGGTTTGGCGCCTCTCGCAGCTCACGTGATTTCCAGCTCAGGTAGGCGGCCTGGGCCTGGTCGGACTGGACGCCGATGACCCGGATCTCGGGGTTGACCGACTTGGCGACGATGCATGCGCCGGCCGCGCCGGACCCGCCTCCGATCGGGACAATGATGGTGTCGACCTGCGGCTGCTCCTGCAAAACCTCGAGCGTGTGGGTGCCCACGCCGGCGATCAGCAGCGGTTCGTCGCCGGAGTGGATGTAGCGGTATCCGTGCTCGCGCGAAAGGCGGTCGGCGTTGAGGCGCGAATCGTCATAGCGCTCGCCCTCGAGGATCACCTCCGCGCCGAGGTCCTGCATCGCCTCGACCTTCACGGGGTTGGCCGCGGCCGGCGCGCAGATGATGGCGCTGACCCCAAACAGCCGTGACGCGTACGCCACCGACTGGCCGTGGTTGCCCGTCGAGGCGGCGATCACGCCTCGGCTCCGCTCGCCATCGCTCAGGCGGCTGACGAGGTTGACACCGCCCCTGACCTTGAAGGCGCCGGTCGGGTTGTCGTTCTCGTGCTTGACGTGAACCTCGGCCCCGACCAGCCGCTCGAGAGCTGGATAGCGGCGGAGCGGAGTCGGCTGCAGGTAGGGGCGGATCTGCTTGGCCGCGTCGAGCACGTCGGCAAAAGTCGGTTCCTTCAGCTCGGACACTCATCACAGATTAGGCAATCGGCTAAGCCGGATCGAATTCCGGTTCCGTCGCTCAACATGTCCGCCGTGGCCCGCTTACTCGGAAGATCGGCGCTGGTCGCCGCTGTGCTCGTTGCCGCTGTCGCGTGCGGCTACGACACCTCTGCGAGCTTCAACGGCGACGGTTCGGTCACGGTTGGCCTGAAGCTCCTGTTCCCGAAGTCGCTGATGCAAGGTTCCAGCGGAGCCTCGATGTCGGGCCTCACCGCCTCTGACATCGCGACCGCGAACACCAAGCTGCAGGCGACATACCCGGGCGGAAAGGTCACGTCAGTGACCGAGGGCGACGAATCGGGGGCGCTGATCACGGTCCCCTTCAAGAGCGAGAAGGACGCGTTCGCGTTTCTGACCCAGCCGTCCAAGCTCAGCCAGTCGGGGGCGACGTCCGGATCAGGCCTCAAGCTCAACCTCTCGAACACGGGCGGCCTCTTCACCTCAGCGACGCACACGACGTCCGGGCAGCAGGACACGTACACGTTCAGGACGGCCCCGACGCCGTCGGCCTCGCCGACGCCTGGCCAGCAGCAGATCCTGTCCGAGGACGAGGTCGCGTCGATCTTCGTCGTCACGTTTGCGATCACCGTGCCTCACGTGATCACCTCCGCGCCCGGCGCGCTCTTCACCCTCGACCGCAAGACCGCGATCTGGAAGCTGACCTGGACGAAGGCACAGACGCTGACGGCAACGACCGGGTCCGACGCCGGTCTTGTCGCCAGCGTCTCGCCGGCGCAGGACTCGCGCCTGGTGATTGCGGTTGGCTTCATCGCGATCGCGGTCGGATTCTTGCTGGGCATGCTCATGGCGTGGCGTGGCCTTCGCCGTCCGCTCGGCCAACCAGTCGCGGAGACCGGCCCGGTCGCGCCCGCCTCTCTCGAGCCGCCGGTGATCACAGCTCCCGGCGCCTGGCCCGGCCCGCCGCCCGAAGCGCCGCCACCCTCGACACCGCCTTCCTGAAGCCGACGACAATTAGCGCGTGGCGGAAGAGCTGAAGCTCGGCGTCTTTTTGCCCCAGGGCTGGCGCATGGACCTGGCGGACATCCGCGACCCGGTCGAGAAGTTCGAAACGATGAGCCGCTGCGCGCTGGAGGCCGAGCAGGCCGGGTTCGACGCCGTCTGGGTGTACGACCACTTCCACACGGTGCCGACGCCCCAGCTCGAGGCGGTGTTCGAGTGCTGGACGTCGATGGCCGCGCTGGCGCGCGACACGAGCACCATCCGGCTCGGGCAGATGGTCACGTGCAACAGCTACCGGCCGCCGTCGCTGCTCGCCAAGATGGCGAGCTGCATCGACGTCATGAGCCACGGCCGACTGATCCTTGGCATCGGCGCCGGCTGGTACCAGCACGAGTACGAGGCGTACGGCTACGAATATCCCGAGACTCCGGAACGGCTTCGCATGCTGCGTGAGGCCCTGCAGGTGATCAAGGCGATGTGGACGGAGGACGAAGCCTCGTTGGACGGGCGCTACTACCACGTCCGGGGCGCAATCAACGAGCCCAAGCCGGTGCAGAAGCCACACCCGCCGATCTGGATCGGTGGTGCCGGCGAGAAGGTGACGCTCAAGCTCGTCGCCCAGTACGGCGACGCCTGCAACTTCAACGCCGACGTCGAGACGGTGCGCCACAAGCTCGAGGTGTTGCGCCAGCACTGCGAAACGGTCGGTCGTGATTACGACTCGGTCTTGAAGACGCTCGAGTTCTACTCGATGATCGGCGATGACCGCGAGATCGGCCGCGTGGTCGCCGACCACGCCCGGCGCACGGGGCAGGAGGAGGCGTACATCCGCTCCTGGCATCCCCTGCATGGCGACGCCGACCGCATCGCTGAGCTGATCAACGAGTACGCCGAGGCCGGAATCGAGTACTTCATCATCAACCTGCCCAACGCGTTCGAAGGCGGAGTCTTCAGCCGGTTCGCCTCGGAGGTGTTTCCGAGACTTGGCTTGCGGGCAGGCGTCTAGGCGACCATACTCGGCGCGGAACAAGCAAACCGCGCAACGCCAAGGAAGCCCCCATGATCGCCCTGCTCAGGCGTCAGCCGCTGGTCTCTTACTTCGTGATCGCGTTCGCGTGGACCTGGGCCTTCGTGATCGTGTTCTTGATCCTCTTCCCGCTTCCGGACGTGATCGTCCGGACCACCCCGGGCGACCTGGGTCCTTTGATCGGGACCCTGGTGGTAACGGCGGCCGCGGCAAAGAACAATGAGGTCGCGCCGGTGATCGCCTTCGCGCTCTTGGCGGTGGTCATCGTGGTCATGACCAGGGCCGGGCTCGGATACCGCGTCGCGAGGACCGCTGCGACGGCGGTCCCCGCCTACTCCACGCCGTGACACCCAAAACCGCTCGCCGGCTCACCTGGGCCGCGGTCTATCTGACCGCCGCCACCGTCCCGCTGTCCGCGTACCTCCTGTCCCGTCCTCTGGCAACTCCGCTGACCCCGGAAGCCGTGCTCAGCGTAGGCGTCGCGTTTGTCGGAGCGCTTGCCTCGGCCGTGGTGGGCGCCCTGATCGTGTCCCAGCATCCGCGACACCCGGTCGGGTGGATGTTCTCGCTTTCAGGCCTGGCGAACGCCGGCGCCATCGTGCTCGCCGCCTACGGCGAGCTCGCGATCGTCCCCAGTGCGTCGTTGCCTGCCGGCACGCTCGCGAAAGACATCTCGCACGTGCTGCTGCAGAGTGGGCTTTTCTTGCCTCTGACGCTTGGCCTGTTGCTATTTCCCGACGGCCGCCTCCAGTCTCGGTGGTGGTGGCCCGCCGCAGCGGCCGCGCTGATTGGGTTGGTCATGCGCCTCGTCGCCGATGCGCTGGACACCCGGCAATCCCTCACCGAGTGGACTGGGGACATCGGCGTTCTGTTGACGATCGCGTCGGCGCTTGCAGGTTTGGTCTCGCTCGCGCTGCGTTGGAGGAGGGCTGGCCCCGAGGTGCGGCAGCAGCTGAAGTGGATGGCCGCCGCGGCGGGCCTGGTCGTGATCGCGTTCATCGGCGACACCGCGTTCAACATCGTGCGCCCGAATGTGATCAGCAACGACGCCGAATTCCTCATCTTCTCGCTGACCTACATCACCGTCCCCATAGCCGCCGGCACGGCGATCCTGCGCTATCGCCTTTACGAGATTGACTTCATCATCAATAGGGCGATCGTCTACATCGTTCTGACCGCGATCCTCGCGGGACTCTACGCCGCGTTGACCGGGACCCTTCAGCGCATCTTCGTCAGCGTCACGGGTCAGTCCTCGGACGCTGCGATCATCATCACGGTCGCGTTGATCGCGACCTTGTTCACCCCCGTTCGCAACGCACTCCAGCGGCTGGTCGACAGCCGTTTTAAAGAAGCCAGAGATCTCGAACGCCTGATGCAGTCTCTCGAGACCCAGGTGGGGGCGGTGATCGACGTGATGGACGGCCAAAGGCTTGCCGAACGGCTCGTTCGAACTGCTCGCGAGGGCGCCGATGCCACCGGCGCGGCGCTGTTCCTGGATGGAGATTCCGACGGCCAACCAACTTACGTCTCGGGAACGTGGACCGACGATGCGGTGCTCGTCGTTCCACTTCGTGCCGGCGATCAGGAGGTGGGGCGGATCGCGCTCGGGCCGCGACGGCACGGCGCGCCTTACGTCGAGCGTGAGCGCGAGCGCCTGCAACAGGCCGCCGACGTGGTGGCCGTCGGCTTGACCCTGGGACGGCGCCCGAGCCACGTCGAGGTGGTGGCGCAAGCCGAGCGCGAGCAGGGCGTGCCTCTGTCTTGACCAGTTTCTTCGGTACGAGGCGCGCGGCCGGTGTTTGGGGAATCGCGTTTGTCGTCTTGCTTTTCGTCAGCGCTGCGATTGTGTCGCTGCCGACGGCATCCGAATCATCGGATCGGATCGCGTCCTTCTACAAGGCTCATGGGCAATTGATCGTGATCCAGCAGGTTTTGGGGGCGATTGCCCTCGTGCCGCTCACGGCGTTCATCCTGTCGCTCAGACCTAACCGGTGGCTGCGGCCCGCGCTCGTCGTTTTCGCGGCCGTCGAGCTGGTGACGAACGTGGTGCCTCTCGTGATCCTTGCGGCAGCAGATCGGGCAACGTCTCTCACCCTGGTCGAGGATCTCGCCGACTCTGCGCTGTTCGCTGCGACCGCGGTGCTAGTGGTCGCGGGTACCCTTGCCGAGCCGGTCTGGCTCCGTGCCGTCGCGGTGCTGGTCGCCGGCACCTGCGCGCTGCGGGCAATCCTGGCTCCGCTTGGCGTTTCAGCGCTGGATGCCCTGGCGCCGCTTGCTTTCGTCGCGCTCATCCTGCTGCTCAGCATCCGCGTATTGGCCGGAGCCGGCGGTGGACGGGTTGGACCCGCGGAAGATCCCGCCTGACGACGGTTCGGACGTGACCGCCGGCGATCTTCTGGTTGGGACTGGCCACGTCAAGCGCGTTCTAGCGATGAGTGCTGATCCTTCTAGTGGCGATTCTCGCCTGCGAAGCCGATCTCACCCTGGGCGCCTGCGCGATCGGTCTCGGCTTGGGCGACAGGCGCTGCCTTCTGACTTTTCTGGTCACCGGCGGGGTGGCGCTCGGGTTCGGGCTGGCCGTCTTCCTGGTCTGGACCCTCTGGTTTGTGGCGCCGGGCTGCCTCGGCGACGGCGCTTCGCTCAGCTGCATCAGCGACCACGCCGAGTCCGGGTTGGCCTATCTCGGTCCCGGCGCTCTGGTTCAGTGGACGTGGATGCTGAGCATCGCGCTGGCGGCAAGGCGCGTGACGAAAAGTCGAAGACTTGCGCATGTCTCGGGCTGAAAACGGGTAAGTAATAGGGAATCGCCCGTGGTAGGGCGAACCTCGTTCAAGGGCAAGGTTCGAGCCCTCGGAGGCAGTGCACCATGAGTGTTCTGCTGCAGTCCCTCCTCGTGTTTTTGGCCGTGCTCGCGATTTATGTGCTCTGGAGGTCGATCGTGGTGATCGGCCCCGCCGAGATCGGACTGGTCGTGAAGCGGGTGTCCCGCCGCCATAACACGACGGATACGCCGATCGCCTTCGCCGGAGAAGCCGGCTATCAGGCCGAGCTGCTGATGCCGGGAGTCCGGTTCAAGCTCTGGCCGACCTACGCCGTGACCAGGTACCCGTGGGTCCAGGTTCCGGCGGGCGAGATCGGCGTCGTGATCTCGCAGATCGGCGAGCCACTGCCGACCGGCGCCAAGTCAGCCGTCTACCGGCCTGAGTTCGGCAACTTCACCGATCTCGAGGCGTTTCTCTCCGGCCAGGGCCAGAAGGGCGTTCAGCGGCCCGTGCTGCCGCCCGGCACTCTGGCGCCGATCCACCCGATCGCGTTCCTCGTGATCACCCCGAGCAAGGCGTACGGCCGGCCGGTCGATCTGCAGATCCTCGCGCGCGGGCCGCTGTCGCCTGAGTCGTTCGGGCTGAAGCCAGATCAGCTGCGCGTCAAGGTGATCGCGCCTGACGGCATGCAGGACCTGGTCGGGATCGTGACCACGCTCGAGGGCGAGCCGCTTGGGCCCGCCGACATCGCCGGCCGCATCGGGGGCTTCGGCGACATCGAGGCGCTGGAGGCGCAGCCCGGCATCACCGACTCGGAGCTGATCGAGGCCCTGCTCGGCAAGAAGAACCAGCTGCACAACAACTATCAGGACTTCCAGGCGTTCCTGGACCGCGGCGGCCGCATCGGCCTGCAGCACGACCCGCTGCTGTACGGCGCCTACCTCCTGAACCCGTTCCTCGTCCGCGTCGAGCTGGCGCCGATGCTGGTCGTCAACCAGGGCGAGGTCGCCGTGATCAAGGGCTACGTGGGCTTACCCACGCTGGATACGTCGGGGCCGGAGTTCAAGTTCGGCTCGATCGTGCAGCCGGGCCATCGCGGCATCTGGCGCGAAGCGCTACGCACGGGCAAATACCCGCTGAACCCGCGCATCTACGCGGCCGAGAAGGTGCCGACGTTCATCCTCACCCTGAACTGGGCGGAGGCGAACTCGGTCGCCCACAACCTGGACGCGCAGCTGAGCCCGATCGAGGGTAAGAGCCGCGAGGGGTTCGTATTCAGGATCGACCTGCAGGTTCAGATCCACGTGCCGGACACGAAGGCGCCCAAGGTCATCTCGATGGTCGGTTCGATGCAGAACCTGGTCAACGAGGTGCTGCAGGCGGCGGTGGGCAACCACTTCCGGAACACGCTGCAGGCCTTGGAGGCGATCCGCTTCATCGAAACCCGCGATGAGGTGCAGGGCGCGGCATTGGCGGCGATCTCGCGCTACCTCGCCGCCTACGAGGTGGAGACGCGCGGCGTGTACATCCAGGACGTGACCTTCCCTGCGGAGCTCGTCAGCGTGCTGACGCGCCGGGAGATAGCGAACCAGGAGAAGGCGACGTTCGAGCAGCAGAAGGACGCGCAGACGGTGCGCGTCGACCTGGAAAAGGCTCGCGGCACCGCCGACATGCAGGCCGAGCTCGCCAAAGCGCAGGTCTCGGTGGACATCAACCGCGCGCGGGCCAACGCCCGCAAGGCGGAGGCGGATGGCGAGGCGGCGTACGTCCGGGTCACCGGCGAGGCCGAGGGTTCGCGCCGCCGGGCGATCGGCCTCGGCGATGCGGCCGCGGTCGAGGCGCTTGGGCTGGCCAAGGCCAGGGGTTACGAGGCCCAGGTCCTGAGCCTGGGGTCGACGCCGACGGCGGCGGTGGCCATCGCCGGCGCGCTGGCGGAAGGCCAGCTCGACGTCATGCCCGAGGTGCTCGTCACCGGCGGCGGAGGCGCCGTGGAAGGGCTGGCGGCCACGTTCATGCGCTCGCTGAGCGGAAACGGAGAAGCCAAGCCCGGAGAAGGCGCCGAGAAGCCAGGCAAGGGAGGGCGGTGACCCCGCCCTTCC
>VBDR01000063.1:13132-32363 GCA_005882135.1 Chloroflexota bacterium | reverse complement strand
CGCCTTCGCCGCGCCGAGCATCCGTGTCAGTCGCTGGGTTCCGCCGCCGCCGGGAATGAGGCAGCCCAGCGTTTCGATCTGGCCGAGCAGTACATGCTCGGCATCCGCCGCATAGCGCAGGTCGCAGGCCAGCGCAATCTCGTGCCCGCCGCCAATTGCGGGACCGTTGATGGCCGCCACATAGACGGCACCGGACCGGTTCATCCGCAATGTCGTCTGCTTCCAGCGATGGAACCACACCAAGCCAACGCCGAGACCGCCGCCGAACCGCTCCATCGCTCGTGCCGCGCCTGGGAGCCGCAGGGCAACATCGACCACCCACAGGAATGGCCTCACCGCTCCGACGGGCACGAACGGGTGCGGGAGCTCGACCATCCCCGCCAGCTCTCTTGGATCGGCGTGGATGAGGAAGCGGCCGGGCAGGCCACCGGTGAGCACGACTGCGCCCACCGTGTCGTCGGTGTCTACGGCGGCGGTGAGCCGGTCGAGATCGCGGATTAACTCGGTGGTGACGAAGTTCAGCGGCGGTGCGACGGCGGTTGCGGTGAGCACCCTGCCGTCCTGGGCCAGCTTGATCGCATCGAGCCGGAGATCGATCGCGCGGGCCATCAGCGCCTCCTCATGCTCGGATGCTCGGCTCCCAGTAAAGCGAGGGCGTTATGGATGCCCTGCTCGAGGACCTCGTCGGCGAGCTGTCGATCGGCGAGGGCGCGGGAGACCTGGAGCGTCCCGACCATCAGGGCGAAGACGCTCAGGGTCTTCATACGTGCCCAATTTGGATCGTCCGACGCCAGGCGCGCAGCGACGTCGTCGATCACTACCAACAGGCCGTCGGTGTACGCGCGCTTTGTGGCGTCCGGCGAGCGCCCGATCTCGTCGAGCAGCGCAGCGGATGGGCAGCCGCCCTCGGGGTTGTCTCGGTGCTCAACCGAGAGATACGCGCGCACGATCTGCTCGAGTCCGGCGCGGCCCGGCGGCTGCGCGCTGAAGCTCTCGCGCTGCTCGCGTAGCTGTTCGGCGAGGGCGCTTGCCACGAGGTCCTCCTTGGATTCGAAGTGGGCGTAGAAAGCGCCGTTGGTCAGCCCCGCGTCGGCCATGAGCGTGGCGATCCCCGAGCCGTGAACGCCGTCTCTCTTGAGCCGAGCGCCGATTATATTATGGTCGTAATTTAAAGGTCAAGGGGCCGCCAAATGACAACAGCCAGTCCGGTAGCGCAGGAGACAGACACCGACATGAACGACAACGGACAGCCCCAGAGCGGCGTGACCACGTCGTGGAGGAACGCACCTACCCGAACCATTACGGCCGGTGGCGTGGATTACGCCTACCGCGACCTCGGCCCGAAGGCCGGTGTCCCGGTCATCTTCCTCGTGCACTTGGCGGGGACCCTCGACAACTGGGACCCCCGGGTGGTCGATGGAATCGCCGCCAAGCACCGGGTCATCGCCTTCGACAATCGCGGCGTCGGTGCCTCCACCGGCAAGACGCCCGACTCAATCCAGGCGATGGCCAAAGACGCCGTCACGTTCATCCGCGCGCTGGGTTTCGACCAGGTCGATCTTCACGGATTCTCGATGGGCGGCATGATCGCCCAGGTGATCGCCGAGGACGAGCCGGAACTGGTCCGCAAACTGATCCTGACGGGCACCGGCCCGGCCGGCGGCAAGGGCATCAAGGAGGTCGTGTGGGTCGCGCAACTCGACACCCTCCGCGGCCTGCTGAGCCGCCAGGACCCGAAGCAGTTCCTCTTCTTCACCCGGACCGCGAACGGCAAGCGCGCGGGCAAGGAATTCCTGGCACGACTCCAGGAGCGCACGGTCGACCGCGACACGCCGATCTCCATCAAGTCGTACTTCGCGCAGCTCAGGGCCTGCTACGGATGGGGCAAGGAGGAACCTCACGACCTGTCACACGTCCGCCAGCCCGTGCTCCTCGTGAACGGCGATCACGACCGGATGTTGCCGACGCCGAACACCCTCGATATGGCCCGGCGTCTTCCGAACAACGAGTTGGTGATCTACCCGGACGCCGGCCACGCCGGAATCTTCCAGTTCCACGAGCAGTTCGTCGAGAAGGCTCTCGAGTTCCTCGCGAAGTAGCGCCGAGAGGCGGTGGCGTCCGCAAGGAAACGGATTGCTGGCTAGTTCACCTTAGGTCTGAAAAGGGGGGGCCCGGATTCGAGGCCGGGCTTCACGCTCCTGACCCGTGCGTCGTCAGGCGCTAACGCGAGTGGGTGCCCAGAATGTCGACAAGCGACTTACTGTTGACGCGGCACCGTCGTTTCGAGTCCGCTATGCCTCGCGAAGTTGCTAGTTGTGAAGCACAGCCGCATTCTGCCCGCAAATTTGCCGGCTTTAGGGATACAGAAGGTGGGCCGAGAGCGGCGATAAGCCGGGTTCTGTGTTTGTGAGATCGACCTGCCCATTCTGAATACGAAACGACACCCAATGACACCTAGCGATTGAGAGCGACTGCGTACTGACTGCGTACTGAGTACGCCCGACTTACTGTATCCCTAGACCGTCTTGGGCTTGCCAATGAAGTCGAGGAAGCGATCGCCCAACGGTGTCGTGATTACTACTGGCAATCGAGCGCCGCCTGGACAACCGGGACATTTTGACAACGCCGCCAGGTCCCACCAAGGTGACCAGGCGCGTGTTAGTGAATGCCGCTTTCACTTCGGTTAGCAATCGTCGCCGACCGACGAAGCTGGTCGACTCCGTCGGAAGTTTGCCAATGCCGGATCGATTGGCGGGGGACATGCCCGTCAGTTTAGGTTGGGTTTTGCGGTACCCGCGACGGACCCCAATAAGGACCTACTGCTTCGAGGACGCCATCCAGCTCGCGATCTGAGCGCGCGAGTTAAAGCCGAGGTTGTTCATGATCCCGCGAACGTGGGTTGCGACAGTGGCTTCAGAGATAAATAGGCGCGCTCCGATCTGCCTGTTGGTCAGACCCTCGGCGATCAGCTGGGCGACCTCCGCCTGCCGTTTCGGAAGTACCCCCGCAGCAACGGGGTCTGGGGCCCCGAGTTCGTCTTGAGTGGCTTCGCCTAGAGCGAGGCGCACCGCCATGTCGCGGCTCAACTGTTTGCCAGCCTCGAATTCGGCCTCGAACTTCGCTGCACCAAGCACTCCAATCGCCGACGCTTTGGCCTCGGCAAGCAATGGAACTGCCGGTCCCATGATGTCCGCGCCAGCACCCGTAGCCACAGCTTCTGCCGCTCCGAGCAGCCGAGCTGCCACTCGCAACTGCCCAGAGTTGGCGGCGTGCCAGCCCAAACCGGCGAGCGTCCAATACTGGCCGAGCCGATTGTCGATCAGTCGAGCGACCTGCAAGGATTCCACGAACCGCGACTTTGCCGTCTCCAGGTCGCCGGCCAGCACCCCAACCATTCCAAGGTTGCCGAGCATGGCTTCAACCTGATACAGGTCGCCGGCTTCTCGGCTGAGCCGCACGCCCTCTAAGCACACAGCTCTCGCCGTCTCCAGGTCCCCTTCGACCAGCGCGAGAACGGCTCGAGACAGCATCAACTCGATCGTCGCCGGGTAGTCACCAAGGCCAGGGGTGATCTCTTCGGCCTGCTCGAGGTATCGTCTGGCCGCCTCGAGATCGCCAGCCACGCTCTCAACGGTCGCGGCTATTGACAGTGACTCCGACAATTTCGTCAGCTGTCGTGTCTCTCGAGCCGTCGTTACTGCTCGAGCGATCCATGGCCTGGCGGTTGCGGCGTCTGCTTGCAGCAGGCTTAACCACCCACGAAGGTAGTAAGCGCGCACTTGCGTCGCGGGAGCCGCGTCTTCAGCTCCCAGCAGCTGGTCAAGCCAGCGCGTGCTCTCCGTGGTCCCGTGCGTGATCCAGTAGTAACCCATCGAAGCGGCGATATCCAGACCGCGGGCAAGGTCTCCGCGCGCCACACATTGATGGAGAACGGCTCGGATGTTGTCGATTTCCAGGTCCGCCCACGCGAGCCACTTGACAAGCCGGTACCGAGCTTGGTCCACAGATTGCAGACACGTCGCCCGGTAGTACTCGAGGCAACGCTCCTCGAGAACCCTCTTCTCATGTGCACCCCGCAACTTGAGGGTGGCGTATTCGCGCAGCGTTTCGTGCAGTCGATAGCAAGCAAGGCTCCTGACGTCCTCTTTGGTCACGAGCGATTTGTCGACCAGCGAGGTCATCGTGTCGAGCACCCCGGCTGCCGGCAGGTCGTCGGACGTGCAGACCGCCTCGACATCTTCGAGGGTGAACCGACCGGCGAACACGCATAGGCGTCGAAGCAAGGCTTGCTCGCCGTCGCCCAAGAGTTCGTAACTCCAGTCGATGGTCGTTTCGAGAGTCTGATGGCGCGGTAGCGCGACGCGGCTTCCTCCTGTGAGGAGGGCGAATCGATCACTAAGTCGCTCGAGGATCTGCTCAGCGGCGAGCGCCCGAGTTCTCACCGCGGCGAGCTCGATCGCCAGCGGCAGTCCATCGAGCCGCCGACACAGACCCACAATGGCCGCTTGATTTTCAGTGGTCAACGCAAACGCGCCTGATGCCGCGGCCGCGCGCTCGGTAAAGAGCATGACGGCCTCGTTCTGGCGAAGCTGGGCAAGGGACTCTGTTCCATTTCCAGCTGGTAGTTCGAGAGGCGGGACGGCTACAACCTGCTCGCCAGGGACCTGGAGCGGCTCTCGGCTGGTGGTGATCACCCGCACGTTCGGCGCAGCGCGAAGGATTTCGGCCACGAGCTGAGCGGATTCGCCGAGAAGGTGTTCGCAGTTGTCGACAACCAGAAGCAGCCGCTTTTCCTGTAGGTAAGAGGCGAGGATCTGCGCCGGTTGGGTCCCAGCTTGGTCTCGGAGGTCGAGCGCCGCGACCACGGAGTTCGCCACGAGGGCGCCATCGCGAACCTCGGCGAGCTCGACCAGCCAGGCGCCGTCGGCGAATCCCCGTGCGAGGTCGGCGGCGATTCGAAGGGCCAGTCGACTCTTCCCGGCTCCCCCTGGCCCAACGAGGCTGACGAGGCGGGCGGCCGTGAGCTTCTTCCTAATCTCGCCGAGCTGCTGGCGGCGGCCGACGAAACTTGTGAGTTCGGCCGGGAGATTGCCCGACGGGCGGCGAGTTCTGGCCATCGTGAGTACGAACTTACCGCGCTCTTGCGGTCGTAGCCCAGTCGACTACCCATCGAATCATCAATTCAGACGATTCGGGCGGTGCGGTCGCAGCCGCAGGCTGACAGGCGTGAAGGAGCTATCGAACCACCGAGTCGACGTGACCTTCGTCGGCCCGGCTCCCGCACGCAAAGTAGCGCGGGCGTCTGGGGTGACCGACGTCGAGATCGACGGCTGCAGGCTGCAGTGCCAGGTATGGGGCAGCTTTCAGCCATTTCTCGAGGCACTGCACGGTTCCGAGGTCATAAGCCTGACCTCCCACACGGTCATCGTGCCGATGACCCCAACGAACAAAAGGAGCGTCACATCATGATCGCCACGAAACCGACGACCGCCGATCAGCGCAAGGTGAGTCCACACAGAAAGACCTCGCTTGCCGCGGGTGTGCTCTACCTGCTCACGTTTGTCTCGATCCCGACCCTCGCTCTCTACGTTCCGGTGAGAGGTGCGAACTACATTCTCGGCGCCGGCCCGGACACTGGCGCGCTCGTCGGCGCCATCCTCGAGATCATCGTGGCCCTCGCCGGCATCGGCACCGCCGTCGCGCTGTACCCGGTGCTCAAGAGGCAGAACGAAGGGGTCGCGATGGGCTTCGTCGGCTCCCGAACTCTGGAGGCCAGCGGCCTCTTCGCAGGCGTCATGTGCGTGCTGTCGGTTGTGAGCTTGCGACAGGCCGGAGCAGGCGCAGAGTCGTTGGTCACCAGCCATGCGCTGGTCACCATGTATGACCGGATATTCCTCATCTCGGGGGGCTTCATACCAGCGGTGAACGGCGTGTTACTGGGCTTCCTGCTGTACCGGTCGCGCCTGGTGCCGCGCGTTCTTCCTCTGCTCGGATTCATCGGAGCGACCGTGCTCGTCGCAGCAGACCTCGCCGTTCTGTTCGACCTCATCGGCCGAACGTCCACACCGGCGTTGGTAACCGCACTCCCGATCGCTCTCTGGGAGTTTTCGCTGGGCGTCTGGCTGGTCGTCAGAGGCTTCAAGCCCTCTGCCATCACCGCCCTTTACAGCCGAACTGCCGGTGTGGACAACGGTTCCCTGGCCCCTGTGGCGGCTGCTCGATAGAGTTTCCCGCCTCCGTCCTGCAGTACTTGGAGCCCGGCATCGGCCGGGCTCCATCGCTTAGAAAGGGCGAAAATCGGGCTCCGGGATTCGAACCGCGTGCCTCATGGCACTGGCCCGTGCGTCCTCAGGCACCACTACGCGTGGGTGCACAGAAGGTTGGCGAGCGACTTACTGTGAGGCGGCACCCTTGTATCGAGTCCGCCAAGCCTCGCGCCGTTGCCAGATGTGAAGTAGAGACCGCAATCTGCGCCCGAACTTGCGGTTTTGGGGATACAGAAGGTGGGCCGAGAGCGGCGATAAGCCGGGTTCTGTATCCCTTGCGGGACGGTGACCATCTGTCTGGGGCGCCGGTTGCCCGGCGTCTCTAGCGACCGATACCCGAGGACTGGGCGAGCCGCCGTTAAAACGTCCTCCTATTTGGTCTTGCTCCGGGCGGGGTTTACCTGGCCGGCCGGTCACCCGGCCGCCGGTGGGCTCTTACCCCACCTTTTCACCCTTACCTGACGTCGTGTCTCCGGAGATTCACGCTGCCGGGCGGTAATTTTCTGTGGCACTTTCCTTCGGGTCGCCCCGACTGGGTATTACCCAGCGCCCTGCTCTGTGGAGCCCGGACTTTCCTCCAAACCGCGTATTAGGTCGGCGGTCACCCGTCCGCCTCGGCCCGCAGTAAGTCTACCCACCGAACTTGGTCTTCTTAACGTGGGCGTCGAGAGCCATGTTGACCAGTTTGTCCGCCCCCCGGTTGTCGCTGCGCCCGACATGTCGAATGCTGACTTGGTCCCCGAGCTGGCCCAAAAGCTCGGTCGCCTGCTTGTGCAGCTCCTGTAGATCCGGCTCCTTGACCTTCCAGCGCCCATTCATCTGCTCAACCACCAACTTCGAATCCAGATAGACCTCGAGACGGTCAGGCTTCCAGGCCGCCACCGCTTTCAGGCCTTCGATGAGAGCCTGGTACTCAGCCTGGTTGTTGGTTGCCTTGCCCAACCATCGGTGGAAAGCACGTAGCCGTGTCCCCTGATCGTCTTCGATCAACACGCCCAACGCAGCAGGTCCAGGGTTTCCGCGGGCGCCGCCGTCGACGCGCAGCCGCAGTGTCTTCAGGCCATCACCAGGATCCGCCCGCAGTTCTCGCATTGAACGATCTCGTCGCCCTTGCGCAGCGCCTGCATGCCAGATGACGTCACGGTGACGTGACAGGCAAGGCACTGGTTGCGATCGACCTCGGCCACCTGTGGATATACGCGAACGCGCAGGTAGGCGTTCTGGGCCGGCAGCGGAACCTGCGACCAAATGGCAGCGCTGTCAGCTTTGACCGTCTCGAGCTCCGACTGCCACGACTCGAGGTCCCGGCGCAGGGTTGGCGCGGCCTCGGCAGAGCGCTTGCGCGCCTCTTCCAGGCTCGCGGCCGCCTCGCGCACCGCGTCCTCGGCCGCTTCGCCTTCCTCCATCAGGCGCAGCTCGGCCTCTTCCTCCTCGGCAAAGCTCGCCTTCATGTGCTTCACCTCTTCGCTCATCTGCATCAGCTCGCTCGGACTCCGGATCCGTCCGCTCATCAGCTCTTTCTCACGCGAGCGCAGCCTGGTGCGGTGAGACTCGCGCTCACGGTCTGACTCCCGAAGGCGGAGCTGGATCGCCTGCCGCTCGGCCTGAGCGCTGGCGAGCGCCTCTTCCGCCGCAACGACGTCGGGATCGGAGGTCAGCAGCGACTCCACGCGTTCGAGGTCATCGCGCAGCTCTCGCTCCTTCTCCACCAGGCGCTGGTACGCCAGCAGGAGCTGCGCCGGTTTCATTCGAGGACGACCAGGACCTGGCCCTCCTTGACCACCTCGCCCTCCTTCACACGCACCTCTTTGACGGTGCCGGCGCGTGGCGACGTGACGGGGATCTCCATCTTCATCGACTCGAGGACGAGCAGCTCATCTTCCTCGGCGACCTGCGCTCCGGGCTGGGTCTTCACCTTCCACACGCTGCCGACCAGCTCCGCCTTGACTTCAGTCATACCGGAATGTTGCCGTGCTTGCGCCATGGGCGGTCAATCTTCTTGTCCCGCGCCTGCTCGATGCCCTTGACGATCACGCGTCGCGTCTCCGCCGGATCGATGACGTCGTCGATCATCGCCCAGCCTGCCGCGAGGTATGGATTGATCTGGGCGCGGATCGTCTCGATCAACTGCGCGCGGGTCGCCTCGGGATTGTCCGAGGCCTCGACCTGCTTGTTGAAGATGATGTTGACCGCGCCCTCCGGCCCCATGACCGAGATCTCCGCGAACGGCCAGGCGACGATGGTGTCGGGCTCGTAACCCTTGCCGCACATCACGTAGTAGCCGGCGCCGTAGGCCTTGCGCATGATGACCGTGACCTTGGGCACGGTCGCCTCGCTGGTCGCGTAGAGCATCTTGGCGCCGTGCCTGATGATGCCTTCCTTCTCGACCTGAGACCCCACCATGAACCCCGGCACGTCCATCAGGTAGACCAACGCGATGTTGAACGCGTCACACATGCGGATGAATCGAGCCGCCTTGTCAGCGGCGTCGGAATCGAGAACCCCGCCTTTCTGCAGGGGCTGGTTGGCGACGACGCCGACCGAATGACCGGCGGCGCGAGCAAACCCGATCACGATGTTCTTGGCCCATGAGGGCTTGACCTCGAACCATGACTCATGGTCGAAGATCGCTTTGATGACCTTGCGCACGTCGTAAACGGAACGCGGGCTGACGGGCACGATCTTGTCGAGACCGGCGACGAGCCGCTCTGGCGGATCGTCGGTTTCGACCAGCGGCGGCGCTTCGGTGTTGCTGGAAGGCAGATAGGAGAGAAAGCGGCGCACCGTGGCCAGGCACTCCTTGTCGTCTTCGACCTCGTTGTCGCCGACACCGGACTCATAGCAATGCACCTGCGAGCCGCCCATATCGTGGTCGGTCACGTCTTCGCCGGTCGCCGCCTTGACCAGTCGGGCCCCGCCGAGTGACATCGAGGAGGTTCCCTTGACCATGGGCACAAAATCAGCAAGACCCGGGATGTAAGCGGTGCCCGCCGCGCAAGGCCCAAGCATCGCCGCCACCTGAGGGATGACTCCGGACATCACGACCTGGTCGGCGAACAGCCAGCCCGTGCCGGCGAATTTCGAACCCGCCGCCTCCTGGATGCGAGCCCCGGCCGAGTCGAGCAGCCAGACGATGGGCTTGCGGTAGCGCAATGCCAGGTCGCGCACGCGGGCCGCTTTGAACTGCTCGCCGACCGCGCCCATCGAGCCCGCCATCACGGTGAAGTCGTACGCGATGACCCAGACCTGGCGGCCGTCGATGTCGCCGTGGCCGGTGACGACTCCGTCGGCGGGCGTTGGTTCGGTCCCTTCCGGCCGGGCCGGTGAACTGGCCGGGCCGACCTCCCCAGCAAGTGGGGACGTTGCCGGCTGCTGGTTCGCAAGCAGACCGAGCTCGACGAATGTGCCGGGGTCGAACAGCAAATCGATGCGCTCGCGGACGGTCAGCTTGCCGCGCTGGTGCTGCCTGGCGACCTTTTCCTCGCCCCCCATGGCGAGGTTTCTCTTGCGCCTGCTCAGGAGCTCGCCGACCAGCTTGTTGTAGTCGTCACCCACCCCGGTGATTCTATTGGCCGACCAAAAGGTCTTTCCGATCCCGCCACCGGTCGAGGAAGCGGTACATATTGCGTTTCGACAGCCGATCCCGCTCCCGCGGCTCGGTGGACTCCCACAATCGGTGCTCATGCTTCTCGAGGGGCAACCCGGCCAGCGCGACGGCCCGGCCGCCGCGGTCGCGCAATCGGAAGCTGAACTCGACGTCGGCGATGCGGTAGAACCGAAACCTGGGATCGAACCCGTCGATCGCGATCGCATCAGCGCGCCGGAAGGCCATGCAGTAACCCTCGATGGCGTCAACCTCCGGACCCTGGGTGGCTTCGAACTCTTTCATGGTGCCGCTGGCCCGAAGGCCAAACGGGCCGGCCACCATCACCGTGGGATCCGAGAGTGCCTCGAGCAGCGGCGAGACCGCGTCGCCTTTCAGCTCGACCCCGGGATCGAAGAGGACGACGATATCGCCCGCGGCTGCATCGATGCCGGCGTTCACAGCGGCCGAGAACCCCAGCGGCGCCTTGAGCGTGACGACTCGGAGGCGCTCGGCAATCCGATTCTGGAGCCAGCCGGCGATCCCAGGGTCGCCAGAGTTGTCGACCACCAGCGCTTCGAAGTCGGCTTTGGTGTGACTGAAGGCCGAGAACAGCCAGCGCTCGGCGTCCGGCTTCCATCCATGGACGACCGTCAGCAACGTGACGCCACGCGACTTTGGCTTTGGCTCGCCGCTCGACTGCGCCTTGATCGCCTGCAGCTCGCTGCCGGTTGGGGTGTCGACGACGTCCCATCCCCCGCCTCGGAGTCTTTCGCGAATCACGTCCGCGGCGCCGAAATCGCGGGCTCGCCGGCGCTCGATGCGCTCGTCGAGCAGCTGTTGAGCTTCGGCCCTATCCGTTCTTTTTGGCTTTGACCGCCGCGGTCAGCGCGGGCACGATCTTGAGCGCGTCCCCGACCACTCCAAGGTCGGCCATCTTCATGATCGGAGCCTCGGCGTCCTTGTTGATGGCGATGATGACTTTCGAAGTCTTCATGCCGACCGTGTGCTGCATCGCACCCGAGATTCCGACCGCGATGTACACGCCCGGCCGCACCGACTTGCCGGTCTGGCCGACCTGCATCGAGTAAGGAACCCATCCCGCGTCGACGACGGCGCGGCTCGCTCCGACAGCTCCGCCGAGGGCGCTCGCGAGGTCTTCGAGCAGCGGGAAGTTTTGTGGTCCGCCCATGCCGCGGCCACCGCTGATGACGACCCTGGCCTCCTCGAGCTTGACCTTTTCCGAGGCTTCGACCACGCGCTCGGTGATGTGGGCGCGCTTCGAACCGTCCGCCAACACGACGTCGAGCTGCTTGATCTCGGCCGACCCGCCCTTCTCGGACACCTCGAAGGATTTGGGGCGTATCAGGACGATCGCGGGCTTGCCGTTGGCCTTCATCGAGGCGACCTTGGCGCCGCCGAAGTACGGAACTTTGGCCACGAATCCGCCGTCCTTCGCCACCACATCGCTAGCGTTCGAGATCAGTCCGGAGCCAAGGCGCGCCGCCAGCCGGCCAGCGACTTCGCGCGAGTCGGAGGTAAAACCGAACAGGATCAAATCAGGCTTCTCCTTCTCGTGGAGCGACGCCAGGGCCTCCGTAGCCGGTTCGGCGATGTAGTCGTCGAAGGCAGCGTCCTCGTTGACGTGCACCGCCTTCGCGCCGTGCTTGCCCAGAACTGCCGCCGCCGCCTTGGCCCCCGACCCCAGGGCAACCGCGTATACATCGCCAAGCTCCCGTGCCTTGGCCATCAACTCGAGCGAGGTCGTCGCGACCTTGCCCTCGTTCAGCTCGGCATAGACGAGAATGCTCGCCACCTAAAGCACCTTGGCCGCGGCGAGCACCTGGACGATCTTCTCCACCGCGTTGCCGTCGTCTTCGATCACCTCGCCCGCCTTGCGCGTCTCGGCGTCGACGACGCTCTCGATCGATTCGGCGGGCTCGCCTTTCTCGACTCCAAGGTCGGCGGTCGTCACCTGCTTGATCTCCTTGGAGCGCGCCGCCATGATGCCTTTGAGCGACGCGTAGCGCGGCTCAGCGATCGCGGCGGTGACCGTGATCAGCGCGGGCGTCGACGCCTCAACGACCTGGTAACCGTCGGCCGTCTGGCGGTGGACCTTCACCGTCGAGCCGTCGACCTCGACCTTCTTGGCGAACGTCAGCTGTGGAAAGCCGAGCATCTCCGCGAGCATCGGCGGCACCATGCCGGTGCTGCCGTCGTAGGACTCGGTCGCGCAGATCACGAGGTCGGGCCCTTCCTGCTTGATCGCAGCGGCCAGCACGCGCGCGGTGAGCAGGGCGTCGGCGCCAACCAGCTCCGCATCGGTGACAAGCACGCCACGGTCGGCGCCCATCGAAAGTCCCTTGCGAATGGCGTCCTTGGCCCGCTCGGGACCCATCGAGAGCAGGATCACCTCGCCGCCGTGCGCCTCTTTCAGCTGCAGGCCCTCTTCGACCCCACACTCGTCGCCGGGGTCGAGAACGACTTCCTTCTCGCGGGAGATGGTGTTGTCTCCCTCGAGGGTGAGGTTGGAGTTCGGATCTGGTACTTGCTTGACGGTGACGACGATCTTCAAAGCGTGTGGATCAATTATCGCTGCGCCGAAAGGGCGGCATGGAATCGCTCGAGGTCGGCAGGCGTGTTGAGGCTTTCGAACTGTGCAGGATCAAGACCCTCGAGCCACGTCACGTCCAGGTTCTCGATCACGTCATGAGCGGTGTAGTTGCCGGCGTCGAGCGCGCGGACGATGGCCGGCAGCGCGGTCTTGCGATACGCGCCGCACACTGGCTCGAACAATCCGTCGTGGCGAGGTATGGCCGCGTCGCAGTTTCGCGCCGCCGCCACCGCAAGCTCGGCCGCCGCCTGGGTGACGTATGGCATATCGCAGGCGACGGCGAAGAGCGCGTCGTTGCGCGCGGCCTCCAGGCCTGCCTCGAGCCCGGCAAGCGGTCCCGCCGATCGTTTGCGGTCGAAGACGACTCGGTACGGGACCAGCTGCTCCATCTGTTCCGGTTCGCCGAAGGAAACCATCACCTCGGAAAACGCTGGGGCCAAGCGTTCCACCACGTATCGCAGGAGAACGGTATCCCCCACCTCGATCCAGGGTTTCGGCCGGCCCATGCGCCGGCTCTCCCCACCTGCGAGCACAAGCAATGTGGCTTCCATCACGATAAGTGTCCCCTGTGAAGGCAATCGACTTTCACGTTCACCTGCCGACCCCCGAGTGGCTCGACGTTTCGATGAAGGGCTACGTCGAGGCTGCGGAGTCATATTTCCGCTCGAAAGTCGCACGCAAGACGATCGACGAGCTGGCGCATGAGTACGACGCGTTGGATATCGTCGCCGTCCTGCTGGCGTGGGATGCGGAAACAGCGACTGGACGCCCCCGAGTTCCAAACGACCTCGTTGCGCAGGCGTGCCGCGAATACCCGAAGAACTTCATCGGGTTCGGCAGCGTCGACCCGTTGAAGGGCGACCGGGCTGTCGAAGAGCTCGACCGCATCGCCGAGATGGGCTTGAAGGGCGTGAAGCTGCATCCCTCGCTGCAGGCCTTTGCTCCGAACGAAGAGAAGCACTGGCCGCTTTACGAACGGTGCCAGGAGCTGGGGCTGATCGTGCTGTTTCACACCGGGACCAGCGGCATCGGAGCCGGCCAGCCTGGCGGTCAGGGGATCAGGATCGACTTCGCCCGGCCGATCTGGCTCGACGCCCCGGCGGCCGCATTTCCGGACCTCAAGATCATCGCCGCGCACTTCGGTTACCCATGGCATCTGGAGCTGCTGGCGATGGCATTACATAAGACCAACATCAACATCGACATCTCGGGCTGGGCGCCCCGTTACATCCCGACCGAGGTGATGCGCGATATGAAGGGCCGACTGCAGGATCAGTTCGTATTCGGCAGCGACTACCCGTTCATCCAGCCCCAGCGCTGCCTCGACGAGCTGCAGGGCCTCGACATCCCGGAGCTTGTGCTCGAGAAGGTGCTCGTGGGCAATGGCAGACGGCTACTTGGAATTGCCTGACTTGTAAATCCCCGCTTGACGCCGTGACGGCCGGGTTCCATCGTGCCCGCAATGGCCGTCAACTCTTCCCCTCCTGCCTGGAAGGACCCCACGAAGCTGGGGTATGGGGCTGAACCAGCCGCCGACCTACACCGCCGTGTGCTGCTGGCTCACTCCGACCTCCTCCTCGAAGACGTCGAGATGCTTCGCCTGCACGACGCGAATGAGGCGCCGCCGCACCTGCGCGAGGCGATCCGCGCCCTTCAGATCCGGCTCGGCCGCAGAAACCCACCCCTGCCGCCGGCAACGCTCGATGCCGCACACGACCTGGTCTTCGCAGTCCAGCAGCGCCTGATGGCGGCGAACCCGAAGAACCCACGCCCCAACCGCCACCACGGCCGCCCGAGCGGCCAGCCCCTGATCACTCTTGTACGCGAGGACAGGAAGTGGAAGGTGCTCACGCTGCCTCCGCCAACGAGCAGCGACGAGGATGCGGACTGGATCGAGCTGGTCGAGTCGACCGTGGAGCGCGCGTGGGACCGGTGGTGCTACGCCCAGCAGCAGGCGGTGCGCGCGGCCCGCGTGCGCGCAAAACCCCACCTCGCGCTGGCGGTCGCAGAGGCCGCGTGGAACAACTACTGGCTGCTGCTGCAGGACGCGCAGCGGATCAAAGAACGGCTCAGCGCTCGGCCCGTGCAGCGCGCTGTAGGAACTGTCTCAGCTCGTCGGCCCTGATCGGAGCGTCCGAGGCGCGGACCCGAGCGGCGAAAAGCTGAAGGAAGTGCCGCAGGCCGATGTCGTCGAGCATAGTCGCGGCCTCGATGATCTCGGCCGCGGCGTCGCTCTGGTTCGGATCCAGGACTCGGGTCAGGCTGTCCGCAAAGTCGTCAGGCAGCTCGCGCATCGTCTTCCGGTGACAATTACAACCTAGTGCAACCCGTTGTCATCGGCGATGTGATCTGGGAACCCAGCAGCGAGGTCATCGAACGGAGCCGGCTCAAGCGATTCATGGACCGGCATGGGATCGAGACATTCGATGAGCTGCTCAAGCGCGCCGACGACGACATCGAGTGGTTCTGGGACGCGGCCGTCAAGGATATCGACATCGCTTTCTACCGCGAGTACGAGCAGGTCGTGGACCTGTCGCATGGCAAGCCCTGGGCGAAATGGTGGGTCGGAGCGCGGATGAACATTGTCCAGAGCTGCCTCGACCGGCATCGCGACGGCGAGTTTCGCGACAAGACCGCGATCATCTGGGAGGGCGAGCCCGGCGACGTCCGCAAGCTCAGCTACGGGGAGCTGGACCAGCAGGTCTCGCGACTGGCGGGCGCGCTGCACAGGCTTGGGATCAAGCAGGGCGACCGGATCGGGATCTTCATGCCGATGTGCCCGGAGGTCGCGATCTCGGTCCTGGCGGCGGCAAAGATCGGCGCCGTGATCATCCCCTTGTTCTCGGGTTACGGCGCCGAGGCGATCGCCACCCGGCTGCGCGACGGCGAGGCCAAGGTGCTCATCTGCGCCGACGGTTTCTACCGCCGCGGCCACGTCATCCCGATGAAGGAGACTGCCGACCGCGCACTGGTCAGCTGCCCGTCGGTCAAGAAGGTCATCGTGCACCGCCGCGTCGTGCGCGAGATTCCATGGACCCACGGCCGCGACCAGGTGTGGGAGGTGCTGCTCGAGGATGAGCTCGATCGTGCGCGCACCCAGGAGCTCGACCCAGAAGACCCGCTGATGATCATCTACACATCAGGCACCACGGGCAAACCCAAGGGCACCCTCCACGTGCATGGCGGGTTTCCAGTCAAAGCCGCGCAGGACATGGCACATGGCTTCGATATCGGGCCCGATGACGTCGTGTTCTGGTTCACGGACATCGGCTGGATGATGGGCCCGTGGCTCATCTTCGGCACCCTCGTGCTCGGTGCGACCATGGTCCTTTACGAAGGCACGCCGGATTATCCCGCGGCGAACCGCCTGTGGCGGATCGTGGAGCAGCACGGGGTGACAGTGCTGGGTGTTTCACCGACGCTGGTGCGCGGCTTGATGACACATGGTGACGAGGTCCCGGCGCACCACGACCTCTCCAGCCTGCGGATCCTCGGCGGCACCGGAGAGCCCTGGAACCCGGACCCCTTCCACTGGTTCTTCAAGAACATCGGAGGCGGTCGCATACCGGTGATCAACTACACCGGCGGCACCGAGGTCTCGGGCGGAATCCTGTGCGGCAACGTGATCACCCACCTGCGCGCCTGCTCGTTCGCGGGCCCCATCCCCGGTATGGCCGCGGACGTGCTCGACGCCGATGGTCGATCCGTGCGCGGCGAGGTCGGCGAGCTCGCGATCCGGAATCCGTGGCCTGGGATGACGCGCGGCTTCTGGGGCGACCGCGAGCGCTACCTCGATACGTATTGGAGCCGCTTCGAAGACGTTTGGGTCCATGGCGACTGGGCCTATGTGGATCCCGAAGACGACCTTTGGTACGTGCTCGGGCGCTCCGACGACACGATCAAGATCGCCGGCAAAAGGCTCGGACCGGCTGAGGTGGAGTCGGTGCTGGTCGGCAGCTCGGCCGTCGCCGAGGCGGCGGCGATCGGCGTCCCCGACGAGCTCAAAGGCGAGGCGCTCGTGTGTTTCGTCATCCTGCGGCCCGGCCAGGAGCCCAGCGATCAGCTGGCGACCGAGCTGCAGGATCTGGTCGCAAGCGCGCTCGGCAAGCCGCTGCGTCCGAAGACGGTGCACTTCGTCGGCGACCTGCCGCGCACGCGCAACGCGAAGATCCTGCGCCGGGTCGTCAAGTCGGTCTACATCGGCAAGGACCCTGGAGACCTGTCCTCGCTCGAGAACCCGAGTGCTCTAGCCGCGATCGGCGCTACGCGCAGCTGATCGATCCAGGCCTAGAAGCTGAGGACTTTGTCTGCCTCCATGGTCAGCCGCACGAGGTCGGGCGGCGTGATGTACCTCGCGTTCGGGGAGAGCATCTCCGGCAAGACCCCACGGGCCTCAGCGCAGCCTTTTCAAACGTAGACGCGGACGTCCTGATCGATGCATTTGTCGAGCAGCTCGCGAAGCGGCGGCACGCCCAGTCCCAACACGTTGGCGATAACGTCGGGCTTGACGAGCTCCGCCGCATCGCCCGCGAGCGCGACGGCGACCTCTATGCCGGTCGGTTTGGCGCCGTTGACAGCGATATGGAAGGGCACGCTTGCGCGGGTGGGGTCCTCCGGTCCCGCGGCGGTGACGATCAAAAGCCCGGCCATGGCGACCAGTATGCTCGCTAGCAGCGCGATGCCTTGAGGCTGACGCGCGCCGACTGGGTACGGCTGCTGCTGCTGTGGCTCGGCGGCATCGACTTGCGGCTGACCATGCTTGCGGTTCCTCCGCTCATCCCTCTGATCCACCGCGAGCTGAACCTCGACGAGAAAGCGGTCGGCGCCCTCGTCTCAGGCCCGGTGCTGATCCTGGCGATCGCCTCCGTGCCCGGATCACTGCTGATCGCCAAGCTCGGCGCGCGGGGAGCGCTGCTCACCGGATTGGGAGCTGTGGCCCTGTTCGGCGCGGTACGCGGCTATGGCCCGAGCGTTCCCGTGCTCTTCAGCGCGACTTTCCTGATGGGTGTGGGCGTCGCAGTGACGCAGCCGGCCTTTCCATCTTTGGTGAGGGAATGGTTCCCGCGCCGCATCGCGATCGCGACCGCGGTTTACAGCAACGGAATCCTGATCGGCGAGACCCTGCCGACCGCGCTCACCACTCCGGTGGGTGTCCTGCCGCTCGCGCACGGCGACTGGCGATGGGCGCTGGCGGCATGGTCGCTGCTGGTCTTGCTGAGCGGGATCGCGATCGGGGCGGCGGCGCCGACGCGAAGGGCCGGCTCCGAGGTCCACCGTCGGTGGTGGCCCGACTGGCGCCAGGGCCAGGCGATCCGGATCGGTCTCGTCATGGGCATGGCCTCGGCGGCGTACTTCGGCGCCAATGCCTTCATCCCGGACTTTCTCGACCAGACGGGGCGTCACAACCTCATCTCCCCCACCCTCGCCGTGCTCAACGGATCTCAGCTGCTGACTGCGCCGGCGGTGGCCTTGTGGCCTCAGCTGCTGACGGGCCGCGCCGGCTTCATCGGTGCTGCCGTGGTCATGGCCGCGGGACAGATCGGCATCGTCTTGACGCCGGGCGCGGGTGTCGTCGGCTGGGCCTTTGTGCTCGGGTTCTCAACCGCGCTCGCCTTCGTGGTGGTGCTCAGCCTTCCGCCCCGTCTGGCGCCCGCCGGCGACGTGGCTAGGATGAGCGCCGCGATCTTCACGCTGCAGTACGCCACCGCGTTCGTGATCCCGCTGATCGCGGGAGGGCTGTGGGACGCGACGGGCCTTGCCGTGCTCGCCTTTGCGCCGGGCATCCTGGCCGCCGGCGCCATGGCCTGGGGCGCGATGTCGCTGCGGATGCCGGAGCGGGTTCAGGGCTCCGGCTAGGTCGGTATCCCGGCCTTGTAGTCGCTCAGGATCTCGTTTGCAGCCCGGGCGGCTTCCGACGCGCCGCTTCCCATAGCCCTGGAAATCCTGCCAGCAGCGCTCTCCTGCGAAGTGGCACCTGCCGGTCGTCTGGTCAGGCTGCCTGGCCTTCTCGTAGCCGCTGAACTGCGTGTGCTGGCGGACTTATCGTCGGCGCAGGTGATACCAGCGCCCAGGGAACCGTTCCGGCTGCTCGCCGCCCCACACCCGCACCAGGTCCCACGAGCCGCCGAAACGCCGTTCGAGCTCATCCCGGGTCACCCTCGCGTTGATGAAGAAATTCGGCTTGGTATAGAAGCCCCAGACGAGAAAGTCGGCCCCCTGCGCCGCCGCCTTGGTCACCCCAGCCGCGTAGGCATCGCGTCGCCCCTCGGGAATCGAGTGAAGGCATCCGAGGTCAAAGACCAGGCTGAAGCCATCACCGACACCGAGGTCGTCGAGGCGGGTCACGTCACCGAGCAGGAGTTGAGGCGAAATGTTCGCGGCCTCGGCCTTGCGCCTGGCCGCGGCGATGGCCCTGGGCACGAAGTCGATGCCGGTCACCTGCCAGCCATGCTGGGCCATGTAGAGGACGTTGGTCCCGGTGCCACAGCCGAGGTCGAGCGCCTTGCCGGGGGTTCGGGCTTGCCGGCCTTCGATGAGCTCCTTGAGCTCCGGCGGCGTTGCACCCGAATCCCAGGGCGTGACGCCGAGCCGATACATGGCGCGGAAGAAGATGCTCATCGGTCGCTGGAGATTAGCTCGCCAGGGTACCCCGCACCAAGCTGGCGGCGCACTCGAGGGGAGGACATGGAGCGGGCGACCGGCCTCGAACCGGCTACCTCAACCTTGGGAAGGTTGCGCTCTACCAGGTGAGCTACGCCCGCTCGGAAG
>VBDR01000063.1:0-13111 GCA_005882135.1 Chloroflexota bacterium | reverse complement strand
GTCGTCGACGCGATGACGTAGTACTCGGGCCGGTCGGCGTCGGGCGCCACCAACACCCATCCGTCGTCGACGAACACCTTGACGCCGTCTGTGAGGTCGACGCGGTCCTTCAGGTGCCTTTCCATCATCGTGCGCATCACGCGGCCTTTGACCTCCCACGGGCAGAACTCGACCGCGGTGCGGTGAGCCACCTCAGGGATCCGCGAGCGCAGCGAGCCGAGCGTCATGCCGGTCTTGGCCAGCAGCTCGAGCACCCGCGCGATCGTGAAGATGGAGTCGAATGACACCGCAAAGTCGGGCCAGCAGTAACCGCCGACGCTGTCAGAGGCGAGCACCGTCTCGGCATGCTGGGCGGCCCTGAGGACCGCTCCCGGAGTGATCTTGGTCGGCACAAATCTGCTCCCGAGCTGCTCGGCGATCATCGAGAACGCCAGCGATGCGGACGCCGGTCCCAACACCATGCCCGGCTTGCTGGTCAAAGCAAGGCGCGTGAGCACGGCAAAGGCCGCATCGTGGCTCAGCACGGTGCCCGTCTCGTCGACGATGAAACAGCGTTCGCCCGGCGAGTCGATGAAGACGCCGAGCTTGGCCTTCACGGCCGAGGTGATCACCCCGATCTCCTGAAGGTGGGCCTGAAAGGTGGGGTCGTCCTGTTCCATGACGATCTCGGCCGGAGCCGCATTCAGGGGAATCACCGCGCAGTTCAGCTCACGAAGAATCTGCGGCAGAACCATCGCCGCGGCGCCGTTGTTGTAGTCGATCACGACCTTGAACGCCGCTCCCCGCACAGACTCGAGGTCGAGCTTCGCGATCAGGTCCTCCAGATAGCGCTCCGTCTGCTGGTCGCGCCGCGTGATCCGGCCCATCTCGTAATGCGAGACGCGGCGGATATCCTCGCGAAAGAACAGTCCCTCGAGCTTGCGCTCGCTTCGCTTGTCGACGTCGAGGCCATGGTCGTCGAAGATGCGGACGTCGGCCGAGCGGGGATCGACCGGCGACGTCTGCACGTGCACAGCCGACATGTGGTTGTGGCGCGACCAATAACGGCCGATCGGGGCCGGCAGCACCGAGAGGTCGATGACGTTGGTGCCCGACGAGATCATGCCTGACATGAGGGCGCGGCCGATCATTCGAGCCGATCGCGTGTAGTCGCGCGAGAACGCGATCTCGGTCCCCTTGGTGGTCAGGGCGCCGATCGCGGCGCCAAGGCGCGAGGCGAACTCGGGTGTGATCTCGATGTTGATCAGCCCCGTGAGGCCATAAGAGCTGAAGAGTCCTCGCTTCCACGAGCCGGCCCAGATGATCGACTCGTGGACGACGGCTCCAGGCTCGACCTCTTTGTTCGGCCAGATCCGCACGTTCGCGTTGACGGTCGAGCCCGAGCCGATGGTCACGTCGCTGCCGATGACACTGCCTTCCTCGAGCAGGCATCCGTTCTTGACCGTCACGGAGCGGCACACGACCGCGCCGCGAAGGCGGGAGTTCAGCCCGATGTAGCTGTGATCCCAGATGATGGAGTTCGAGATCTTCACGCCCGAGTCGACCGTGGTGTAAGCGCCGACCACCGCGGGGCCGTTGACCCACGCGCCGGCGCGCACCTTGGCGCCGGGCCCGATCAAGGCGGGACCATCGACGCGGGCGCCGGGAAACACCTCGGCTTCGGGGTGAATCCACGTCGAGTCGCCGACGCGGTCGCCTGGCAGCTGCACGCTGACCCTGCCCTCGAGGCAGTCAAAGTTCGCTTTGACATACGCGGCGTGGCTGCCTACGTCTTCCCAGTAGCCGTCGGCGATCCAACCAAAGACGTGCTCGCCTTCCTTGAGCAGCTTCGGGAACACGTCACCGGACCAGTCGGTGACCTCGCCTGTCCGGAAGAACTCGAAGACCGCGGGGTCCAGGATGTAGATGCCCGTGTTGGCCAGGTCGGAGATGACCTCGCCCCAGCTCGGCTTTTCGATGAAGCGCTGGACGGCTCCTCCCTCGTCGACGACCACGACGCCGTACTCGAGCGGGTTTGGCACCGGCTTGAGGACGATGGTGGCGATGGCTTTCCGCTCGCGATGGAAGCGCGCCGCCGCACCGAGGTCGATGTCGGTCAGCGAATCGCCGGAGATGACGACAAAGGTTTCGTTCAGCTGCTGGCGAGCGAGCATGACCGAACCGGCGGTGCCGAGAGGTGAGTCCTCGACCGAGTAGGTGAGCGCGACGCCCTGCTCGGATCCGTCACCGAAGTAGTTGCGGATCGAGGCGCCCATGTACTGCACCGTCGCCACCACGTCGCGCAGCTGATGGCGACGCAGGTGAAGAAGGATGTGCTCCATGATCGGCCGGCCCGCGACAGGCACGAGCGGCTTGGGCATGCTGCTGGTGAGCGGCCGGAGACGAGAGCCTTCGCCCCCAGCCATCACAACCGCCTTCACTTCCCCAACCCAATACGATCTTAATTCGGTGGTAGAGGAACTCAAGCAATTCGCTTACGACCTGCTCTGGACCTGGCAGCCCCGGATCGAAGCCCTCTTCCGCGCCCTCGACCCCGAACTCTGGAAATCGACGCGCGAGAACCCCGTGCTGCTGCTCTCGCAGCTCGGTGAGGATGGCGTGCAGCGCGCCTGCGAACGTGAGGACGTTCGCCAGGCATTTGACGGTGCGCGGGCGGCCTATCGCCAGTACTACGAGCGCCATCCGCGGTTCATGGACGCAAAGGCGCCGCTCGCGGTGGCTTACTTTTCGCTCGAGTTCGGGCTTTCGGAATGCCTGCCCATCTATTCGGGCGGGCTCGGCGTCCTCGCCGGCGACCATCTCAAGGCGACGAGCGATTTAGGGCTTCCGCTGGTCGCGGTGGGTCTCCTGTACCGGCAGGGCTTTGGGCGGCAGGACATCGATGGCGGCGGCCGGCAGTTCGAGGTCTACTTCGAGAACCGCGGCTCCGAGCTGCCCGTGCGCAAGGTCGAAGGGGTCGAGGTCGAGGCGCCGATCGGCACGCGCAACGTCCGCATCGCGGTCTGGCGGGCCCAGGTCGGCCGGGTGCCGCTGTTCCTCCTGGACACCGACCTCGAATCGAACCCCAACGACCTCCGCAACATCACCGACCGCCTCTACGTGCCTGAACCGGATCGCCGGCTGCGGCAGGAGATCGTGCTCGGCGTCGGCGGTGTTCGTGCGCTGCGCGCACTGGGCATCGATTCGGGTGTCTTCCACCTGAACGAAGGCCACAGCTTTCTCTGCGCGATCGAGCGCATCCGCGAGCTGCGCGCGTCACGGCAGATGACGCTCGAAGAGGCCCGGCTCGTCGCTCGGGCGGGCATCGTCTTCACCACACACACGCCGATCGCGGCGGGCAGCGACTACTTCGACGCCGGCCTGGTCTGGGACCAGCTTGGTCCTTACCTGAGCCAGGTGGGCATCTCGTTCGACCGTTTCATGGACCTGGGCCGACAGCGGCCCGGCGATCCCCGGGAGAGGTTGTGCACGACCTACGCGGCGCTGCGCCTCGCCGACCAGTCGGTCGGGGTCAGCCGGCTACACGGAGCGGTGTCGAGGCGGATATGGAAGGACGCGTGGCGCGGGTTGCCCGAGAACCAGGTTCCGATCGGCTCCGTGACCAACGGCGTCCACATGCCGACGTGGGTCGCCTCGGAGATCGCCGCCCTGTTGGGCCGTTTTGTCGGTCCGGACTGGTGGGACCTCGACCCTTCCGACGGGAGGTGGCACGCCATTGACGAAATTCCCGCGCACGAGCTGTGGGCGATCCATGGCGAGCTGAAGCGAAGGCTCTTCGTACTTTCGGACGAGCGAGCGGAGACGCCCCGGGAGCTAGATCTGAACGCGCTCACGATCGGCTTCGGCCGTCGATTCGCTCCGTACAAGCGGGCGAACCTCCTGCTTCGAGACCGGCCGCGCCTGAACAAGCTGCTCCGCAACGCGAAGCGGCCGGTGCAGATCCTGTTCGCCGGCAAGGCCCACCCGGCCGACCAACCCGGCAAAGACATCGTCGCGGGCATCGTCGGCCTGTCCCGGGAGGAGCCCCGCGTCGTCTTCCTCAAGGACTACGACATCACCTTGGCCCGGCACCTGGTGCAGGGCGCGGACGTGTGGCTCAACAATCCGCGGCGGTTCCTCGAGGCGAGCGGCACGAGCGGCATGAAAGCAGGCGCGAACGGAGCCCTCAACGTGAGCATCCTGGACGGCTGGTGGGATGAGGCGTACCGGCCGGAGCTGGGCTGGGCCATCCCGTCGGGCGCAACCCTCGACCGCCAGGACATCGACGACGTGGCTGAGGCGGAGGGACTCTTTCGACTCCTGGAGCGCGAGGTGGTGCCCGCCTTCTATGACCGTGACGAGTCAGGTATCCCGCGTCGCTGGGTGGAGATGATGAAGGCGTCGATCCGCAACGTGGTGACTCAGTTCGGGGCCCGACGGATGGTGATCGATTACTTCGACACGGCGTACGCCCCAGGCGCCCGCCGCGTCGAACAGCTCCGGCTGCTCCCAGACTGGGGCGGGTAAGGTATGAGAGGGAACCCAGATGGTTCCCTCTCATCGCGCATGCGGCTTCGCCGCAGGCGCTGCTCTCTTTCCGGTATACGGTTGGGACTTTTTCTAAGTAGTCACTCGAGGCAATGCCTGGGAGACGCTTGTGCAATGCGGGATGCGGCCGGAGCAAGTCCGGCCGCCAAGGCGATGTTGGGTGACGGTATGAGAGGGGACTCAGGTAGGTCGCTCTGGTCTTACTTCCCGACTGGGGCGGGTGAGGCGGGTACGGCGGTGGTCAGGCCGCGTCTCTCGCGGCGCGCGGCGACCGCGGCCACGTAGAGCTGCACGTATTTCAGCGCCGACCGCGACCAGGAGACGTCCTCTTTCATCGCATGCTGAACGAGCCACGCCCATTCGGTCGGGTGCCTGAAGTTTTCGGCCGCCCGCACCACCGCCGCGAAGAACTGCCAGGGGTCGTAGGGTCCAAACCGGAATCCGTTGCCCTTCTGCGCGACCGGGTCGTAGTCGCGGATGCTGTCGGCGAGACCACCCGTCGCTCGGACCACCGGGACCGTCCCGTATCGGAGTGCGATCAGCGGCGCCAGTCCGCCGGGCTCGAAGCGCGAGGGCATCCACAACATGTCCGCGCCCGCATAGATGCGCTGCGCCATCGCCGCGTCGAAGCCGATGACGACCGCGACCTGGCGCGGGAGCTCTGAGGCCCAGCGCCTGAACATGTCTTCGTAGCGCCGGTCGCCGGTGCCGATGACCACGACCTGCAGGCCTAGCTGGACGAGCTCGGGCATCGCCTGCTCGATGAGGTCGAAGCCCTTGACGTCGTAGAAGCGCGAAACGATGGCGCAGAGAGGCCGGCTGACGTCCTCGAGACCCAGTTCTGCGCGCAGTGCGGCCCGGCACAGGACTTTGTTCTGGGGCGCCTCCGCCGAGTAGTGGTGCTGGATGTTGGGGTCGCGCTCGGGATCAAAGGTCTCGTAGTCGATCCCGTTCAAGATCCCGTGCAGCTTGTGGGTGTTGCGGCGCAGCAGCTCATCGAGGCCCTCGCCAAACTCCGGCGTCTGGATCTCCTTGGCGTAGCGCTCGCTGACAGTGTTCACGACGTCCGCGAAGTGGATGCCGCGGCCCAGGAAGTTGACGACGTTGTCGAGGCCCGGGATGCCCAGCCGGATCAGTCCCCACTCCTGCAGGCCCGCGAGAACCAGGGCGCCAAAACCGAACACGCCCTGCGCCGACAGGTTGTGAATGGTCAGGGTGGTCGCGATCTCGCTGTACGGATCGCGGTCGTAGACACGGTCAAGCATGTTGGGGATCAGGGCCGCGTACCAGTCGTGGACGTGAACCACATCGGGGAAGAAATCCAGGGCGGGCATCATCTCGAGCACGGCGCGGCAGAAGTAGACCGACCTCGCGTCGTCGTCCCCGAAGCCGAACATCCCGTCGCGGTCGTAGAGCTGCGGGCAGTCGACGAAATAGACGACCATCTCGCCGAGCCGGCCTTCGAAGATGGTCGCCGCCAGCTTGTCGCCCCCCAGCGGCACCTGGAGGTCGGTTACGACGGGTCGCAGGCCGTAGCGCCCAATGTCGACCTGCCGATAGCGGGGCAGGACGACGCGCACGTCGTGGCCCAGGCGGCGCAACTCCTTGGACAGGGAGGCGGCCACGTCAGACACGCCGCCGAGCTTTGCGAACGGCGCCAGCTCCGCGGTCGCCACCAGGACCTTGAGGTGCTCCGAGTGCGGCACCTCTATCTGCGCCGCCTGGCCGGGGACGCGCAGGCCGAGGGCGCCCGACGGCGGCACCACCTCCATGTCGCGGCCCTCTCGGCTGACGATCAACGCCACCTCGAACGCATCTCCCGGGCGCTTGCCGACCTGTGGGAAGGGAACCGCGACGGAGAATGGATCCTCGACGTCCCAGCTCGTCTCCGAGGTTGCCCTCGTCAGCGGTTCGACGACCTTCGCCACCGTGACCTTGCCGCCCTGCGCCCGCGGCGTGATCCGGACCACGTAAGCCGGCTCGAAACCAAGCTCGGCGATCGCTGTCTTGGGCAGCGGAAGCTCCATATCGCTGTCGCCGTCCAGCGCCGGCGCCCCCGCGCAGTAAAGCCAGAGCTCGATCTTCTGGGACTCGAGCTCGTGACCCGAGCGAGGAGAGTCGATCCGGAAATACATCTTGCTTTCGTCGTACCCGTAATAGACGCGCTCGACCACACCCGCCGGACGGTGCAGGGCCCCAAACCCTGAGCCGACGAGGTAGTAACCGGCCTGGGCCCAGACCGGGTCCTGACGCGTCTGGGGACTGATCAAAGCCGCCGGCACGCCTCGCTCAGGTGTCGGCGCGCGCTTGATGATCGGTTGGAACAGCCGAGCCGGCGCGCGAGCGCCCATCAGCTTGTAGACATTGCGCAGGTGCAGGCGAAACTGGTTGTCCCAGATCGGGTCCATGCCCGAGTCGTGCTTGCGGCTGAACCACCAGAACCAGTCGCTGCCCTCGGTGATTAGGATCTCGCGCCAGGCGAGGGCCGCGGACTGCGATTCTTTCGGCCGCTGCTGCGACTGCGCGTCGAGCCAGTCGCGCGTTTCCGCCAGCAGGTCCCACGCGACGTTGTGCTCGGGGTCGCCGATCCACGTGTCGAGGCTTGCGCCGATCCAGCTACCGGTGTGCAGGTGGTGGAGCAGCTGCTGGGAGGGGTACTGAGCGAGAAAGTCGGATACGGTCGTGGTCACGATATCGGAGCTCGAGTCGAGCTCGGTGTACAGGGCGTTGAGGAAGTCGTGGCCGTCGCGCGGGTAGAACTCCCACGCGTTCTCGCCGTCCAGGGCGATGACCGCGAGAAACTCCCGGTCCCCCTGGATATCGCGAATCCGCCGGAGGCGCGCGATCAGATCACGCGCCGCGTCGATGGATGACATCCGCTGGTAGTCGAAGCCGATCACGTTCGAGAGCTGTGAGTCGCGGAACACCATCGAAACGGTGCCACCTTCACGCGCGACACGCTTGGGTTGGTACAGGTGCTCGTCGCGGTTGAACTGGCCCTCGAGCGAGCGGGCCAGCACCTCCTCATCGCTGATCATCCAATCGAGCTTTGCTTTCTCGGCCAGGCCGATCACCGCCTCGCCGACGGCCATCTCCGAAGGCCACATGCCTTTTGGCTTGCGGCCGAGCATGCGCTCGAATAATCCCGTGCCAAGCTCGATCTGGCGTTCCGCGTCCTCGCGATGCGAGAAATGGCGCTCGGGGAGCTGGATCTGGGGGTTGGCGCTGCGCGCCGAGTCGACGTGGCATATCAGCGGCAGGATCGGATGGTAGTAAGGCGAGAAAGTAAGCTCGGCCTGCCCGCGGTCGGCGAGCTCGCGGTATTTCGGGATCACGCTCCGGATGCGCTCGAGCTGTGCCTCGAAGAGGATCCCCTTGTCCTCCTCGTTGAAGTCCCGGTCTTTGCGCTTGAGCTCGGCGAGGCGCCGGTCGTTCTCGACCCAGACGGGATCGCACCACGCCAGGTTGAACCACACCTGGAGGTCGCGGATATCGGCGGTCGTGTATTGCGCGTCGGGCGAGCGCGAGGCCAGCTCCAGGTATCGCGGCGATTGCTGGACGCGCAGTGCCCGCGGCGACTCACGCATCCAGCGGAGGACGAAGTCGCGCTCTTCGGCCGAGAGATCACCCGCAGCGCGCTTGCTCAGGTTGAGGAAGAGATCGACCGACTCCTCCTTGCCGTAGTCCTCGATCTGGGCCAGCAGCGATGGAACGAGGTTGAAGGTCGCCCGCACGTTGGGGTAGCCGTCGAGCAGCGCCGGCATCTTGTAATAGTCCTTGGCCGAGCGCAGCCGCACCCACGGCAGGAGGTAAGTGCTCGTGAGGTCGTCCTTGTAGTACGGCTGGTGCATGTGCCAGATGAAGGCAACGTGGAGTGGCTTCATTTCCTCAAGCGCTCGGGTGAAGTTTAGAGAGCGACGGTGCCTCGACCGAACGCTTCGCTGTCGTTCGCGGAGCGCGCCGCAGGGGCCGCTTCACGGGCGGCGTGGCCGGGATGCTGACCTCCTGCCGGGCGGCTGCAAAATCGACCCGAAGCAGCAGCTGGTCGATCACCTTATCCCATACGTAGTCGCGCGCAGTGGTTCGGCCGCGCTTACGGATCTCCGCCGCCAGCCGCGGTCTCTGCTTGAGCACTGAGAGCTCGGTCACGATCTCGATCGGATCGTCCGTCTCGAGGACCACCGCGTTGCGATACGCCTCTGCGTAGTCCTCACCTGTGGACCCTGTGACCGCCGTGCCGCCCGCGGCCATGACCTCGAGCCCGACCAGCCCGAACGGCTCGTGACCGGAGTTGGCCAGCACCGCGTCGGAAGCCGAATACATTGCGCGGACCGCCGAATCACTGAGGAAGGTCGTGAGGTTGATCACATCCGCGTCCTTCGATTCCCGCATCAGGGCGGCAAGTCCCGACGGATCGTTCGGCGCAGCCGCATGCCGTACGACAAGACCCTGATGCACGGCGTGGCTGACGACCTCGGCGCCGTGCGCTTCACGGCCTCCCCGCATGAGGAGCTTCACGCTGTGGCCCACTCGCTTGAGCAGGGCGGCGGCGGAGATGGCCATCAACCAGCGCTTGTCGGGGTCGAAGCGGCCGATCTTGAACCAGAAGTGCTCGGCGCCCGCGGCCGAGGACAGCTCGGTGATCGTGTGCGGGTCGGGATCGACGATCGACTCGCGAGGAATGCCGTTGGGGATCACGATCGGGTTCTGCCCCGACTCCCACATCCTGAACTTCATGTAGCGGCTGACCGTGGTCACGGTGGTCGCGAGGTTCAGCGCGGGCCAATCGATGCGGTTGAAGCCGTAAGTATTGTTGGCGTTCCAGAGCATGACGACGCGATTGCGAAGCCCGCGGTAGTAAAGCGAATCCGAGATGAGCTTCATCGACCACGATGTGTGCCACTCCTCGCCCAGGATGACCACTTGCTTGTCATCGGCGATCGCCGGTCCGATCACGGTGTCGACCAAGCTCGACGGCAGGCTGTAGTTCCAGTCCCGGATCTTGCCCTCCTCGCCGTCGTAGACGCCGCCTCGGTGCAGGGCTGAGATCCACTGGCACCAACGCCTTAGGTGCAGCCGTCCGTCCTCCAGGTCTTCCTCACCAGGAAGGTCCGGGTCGCCACAGAAATAGACATATGTCGAGTAACCCATTCGGGCCAGCGAGCGAGAGAGGCCTTTCACCCGCACACCCAGACCTCCAGCCTGGCTGTAAACGTCGGGGCCCTCGAAGCTGAGGATCACAAAGACCGATCGAGCCGGGTCCAGGTTCAACGCGCCGTACCCAGAATGTTCAGCGCCTCTGTATGCAGCTCACGGGTTGGAGCGCACAGCAAGGTGGAGCGGCTTTCGAGATCGCATCGCACCTTCGCCAGCGGTTCGCCGTGCAGCGTGGTCGCGACGCCGCCTGCTTCGGCGAGAAGGAGGAGGCTCGCCGCCATGTCAAAGACCCGGACCGGGATCGGCGCGCAGAAGACGTCGAAGCCTCCCGCGCTTGTCAGCGCGATCGACAGGGCCATCGAACCCAGTATGCGGATCTTGGCCGCGCGCTCGACGAGAGGCTGGGCGAGCTTGAGCGCTCGGGGCGTGCTCTCCAGGCCAAGGAGCTCGATCCGGTCGCGCCCGGATCTCTTCATGACGGTCAGCGGCTTGCCCGCGCGCCACACACCCTGCTTGCGAATCGCCTTCCATTCCTCGCCTGTGCTGATGTTGAGGACGAGGCCCGCGTACGTGTCTTCGACAACGGGACCGTCGAGGACGGCGAGCATGACACCGAACAGCGGGAGCCCTTGCTTGGCGTTGAGGCTGCCGTCCACAGGGTCGACGAGGACGAGCGGGTACTCGGCGCCGAAGTCGCGGCGGCCGGCCTCTTCGGAGAGCACCGAGAACTTCTCACCACGCTCGCCAAGCCCCGCCAGCTCAGCGAAGACAACAGCCTCCGCGGCTCGGTCGAGCTCCAGCGTCGTGTCGCCGCCGGCGCCGACGCTCAGCGGCGCGCGGCCGGCCTCGGTGCCCGTAATTGGCTGCACGGCGCGCCGAACGCCGTCACCGATGCGCGAGAAGACCTCGAGCCACTCGCCGCTGGCCAGGGGCCCCCGCGAACTCACGGCGAAGCCTCTGAGTTCGTGGGGATTTGTTTCAGTGCGGTTGGTCGGGCAGCGTGGGCTCGGTCGAGACCTTGCGGCGCCTGCGCCGGCGGCGCTCGACGACGATGGTGATCAGATACGGCTGCTGCATCGCCCACACGCGCTCTATGAGCTGTGGGATCGGGATCGAGTGCGGTTGCTCGATGCCGAGCATCACGAGCGCTTCTGCCACGTGGTCCGGCAGGTCGGTCTTGTCATGAAGGTTGAGTTGTTCGAGGCTCTCGAGAATGTCATCGAGGCGGCGCAGCCCGCCCCGCCTCTCAGATTCACCCGGCCGGAGCATCGTGAAAGCTTACTGGGTGATGGCTTTTACCAGCGAGCGGGTCACCTCGGCGGGACGCTCGAACTGGAGCCAGTGTCCAGCCCCCTCGAGAACTTCGAGTCGGTAGTCGCCGGTCACGTAATTCATCGTGCTCTCAGCTTGCCAGCGCCCCAGCGCCGGATCCTGGTCGCCCCACAACAGGACGGTCGGCGCGACGACCTTCAGATCGCGCCGCAGGTCGGTCCAAGCGCGTTCGCGCGAGAGGTTCGCGCGGTAGTAGTTGAGGCCTGCCGTGAGCCGCCCAGGCTTCGACAAAGATCGGACGAAGTGTTCGACGATGGAGGGAGGCATCGCGCTGCCAAGCATTCGGCGCAGCCGCCTGTGGTCGTCCTCGGACAACACACTCTCGGCCTTTCCTTCGACCAGGAAGAGACCGATGTATCGCGATCGTTCTTTCTGGTCCTCATCGTGGGCGGCCGCTTCAGCCAGCGCGACGGGATGTCCGACCGAGAGCACCGTGAGGGTCTTTGTCATCTCGGGATGGCGGCCGGCGAAGAACCAGGCCACCATCGCCCCCCAGTCGTGGCCGGCGACATGAGCGCTGGATCGGCCAAACGCCTCGATGATCCCGGCGACGTCCTTGACAAGGGTTTCGAGGCGGTAGTCCTCAACGCGACCCGGGGCATCACTCAATCCGTAGCCGCGCATGTCCGGGGCCACCGCCAGCGCTCCAGCCTGGGCCAGTGCATCCACCTGTTTGGACCAAGACTCGGCGCCTTCAGGAAAGCCGTGAAGGAGGATGAACATGTCGCCGCTCGCAGGGCCATCGACCATCGTCCGAAAGCGCAGGCCGTTGGCCTGGACCATGTGCTGGCTGGCTGTCACTTCACGTGTTTGCCTATGAAATCGGTCGCGACGTCGAGCGCCTGGTCGAGAACCGCCAGGAGTCCGTGCCCCTGGCCCTTGAAGACCTCGAGCCGCGCGTCCGGGATGAGCTTGATCTTCTCTCTCAAGAGGTCGATGCGGGCGAAGGGGTCGCGATCGCCGCTCAGAAATAGGGTCGGGCAGCGAATCTGAGACCAGTGATCGGTGCGGAGCTGATCCGGGAAGCCTGGACGGTGCAGCGGATAGGAAAAAAGCACGAGGCCACCGAAGTCCGCCTCGACCGCGGCCATGCTCGCGACCCTTCCACCGAAGGATTGGCCACCACCGATGACCTCGAGTCCGCGACCTGAGGTCTTGATGAAGACAGGCACTGCCTTCTCCGCACTTCCACGTGGAAGATCGACCGCGATGGCATCGATTCCACGTCGATTGAAACCGACCACATAGGGTTTCATCGACGCCGCGTTGCCTGATGCTCCATGACCGAGGACGACTCGCATGATGCGTATCGTCGCAGTCTCTTAGAGGTCGATGCAGAGGTCGATGATGGTCGTCATCAGCGCGACATCAGCAGAAATTTCCACAAGGCCTCTCGAAAAAAAATTTCTCGAACCATTGACGTGAGAGGGGTTCATCGAGTATCACAACACCTTGTATGGCGATGCTGCTCGTGGTTGCCACCACAGAGGCAACGGACCCGACGCGAGAAAGGCGACCATTTTCGACAACCGCCAACGTCTCGGAATCCTTATCAATGAGGGTCCGTGGCGCAACCCGTGGGGTTACAGAGGAGGTACGTGTAGGAGAGATCCTGTCCACGTCTCACCACCACATGGAACCCGCCAGACCGATGAAACCTATCGGGTCCATATCTTTTGGAGAAGGAGGTAATGCATGATGGCAAAGAAGAAGGCCGCTAAGAAGCCGGCTAAGAAGGCCGCCAAGAAGACCTCGAAGAAGAAGTAAGGCACTTCTCTTCAATCGTTTCGTAAGTCCGTTACGCGCCGGGGCTCTGTGGAGTCCCGGCCCTTTTTTTGATATGAGAGGGAACCCAGATGGTTCCCTCTCATCGCGCGTGCGGCTCCGCCGCAGGCGCTGCTCTCTTTCCGGTATACGGTTGGGATTTTTCTAAAGTCACTCGAAGCAACGCGGGGTGACTTGAGAGACATAGTCGCGCCCGGGATGAACCCGGCCGCCAAAGCAACGCTAGTTATAAAAAGGTCCCCGTAAGGGGCCCCAGTAAGGACGTGCGGCTCCGCCGCAGGCCTGCTCTGGGTGGCTTGAGAGACATAGT
>VBDR01000030.1:116071-117147 GCA_005882135.1 Chloroflexota bacterium | reverse complement strand
GGAAGCGCTGGCGGCCGATCGCCGAGGTGATGCCGTGGCTCTATTCATGGCTTACGTCGGGATGCCCGCCGCGCAGATTGAAGGTATGCGGCACGCGCCCTTCTGGGCCGGGATGGAGGCCATCGCCCCGACCCTGGCCTACGACCACACCGCCATCATGGGCAAGGACGGCTCGATTCCCAGGGAACGGGCTGCCCGTGTCCATGTGCCCACTCTGGTGATGAGCGGCGGCAGCGGTGCTCCGTTCATGAAGGAGACGGCCAGGACGCTGAGTCAGGTGATCCCAGCCGCCAAGCTACGCACGCTTGAAGGTCAGGCTCACGACGTCCAGCCCGATGCGCTCGCGCCGGTCCTGGTGGAATTTTTCGCTGCCTGACCGACGCGCGGGTCAGCGCCTCGCTTCGCCGACCTCGATCAGGTGTCCGTCCGGATCGCGGATGTAGGCGCGGATCTCGCGGCCGTGGTCTTTCGGCTCGGTAAGAAATTGCGCTCCCCTGGCCGACCACTCTTTGTAGGTCTTGGCGATGTCGGCGACGCGGAAGTTCAGGAACGCGCTGGTGCGGTTCGGATCTGGCGGAGTCGTCAAAGTCACCGTTGGCTTGTCATCGGTGGGACCCCCGCCGACATTGAGGATGAGCCAGGTGTTCGCGATCTTCAAGATCACCGGGTCCCGCTCCAGCACCACCTTGGCATCAAACACGGATTGATAGAACTCGCGGGATCGATCCTGGTCAGACACCACGAGGAAGTTGGTGATGACAAAACCGTCGGCCGGCGCTGGAAAGTCACTCATGTCCATTTGACCCATACCTCGAAGCCCGGATGCCGTTATGAATTTTCAATGTAGTCAGTCACCGTCCGGCACGTTTCCCGATCCGATACTTGATGTGCGTCACCGCGGGTGAAGCGACCACCTTGATCGGCTCCAGCACCGGATCGCCGACCTCCTCGAGCAGCCGCTCACCGGCCCCCAGCACGATGGGCACGATGTGCAGGTACAGCTCGTCGAGGCTGCCGGCGGCGAGGTACTGCCGGATGGTGCTGGCGCCGCCTGCGATCGACACGGCCTGATCGCC